>CALJAA010000185.1 GCA_938028465.1 uncultured Granulosicoccaceae bacterium
ACTACGAGCAATGGGTGTGGACTACGCTCAAGGCTATGGCTTGGCCAAGCCAAGCGCATTGCAAGATCTAGTTGAAGAGTTGGAGCTTAAGCATCACGAGATCCCGTATCGTAAAGCGGGTTAACGTTGATTAGCCCACTGTTTAGCTACTAAGCAGTGCCAAGCGGTGATGGGCCAGCGCCTGCACCACTACCTGTTGCATACCCCTGAGCCAGCTCTTCCTCTGTTGGTTCTCGCACACTAACAATACCGACTTCAAAATGTAGCACCTGCCCGGCTAGTGGGTGGTTGCCATCCACAACGACATTTTCATCGTCCAATTGTGTAATGGTAACCAGCTGTGATTCACCATCTTGGCCTTTAATGTTGATACGCATACCTACGCTGAGCTCACCGAGCTCAGCAAACATCGTGCGCGGCATTTCTTGGATGAGCTTTTCATCTGCATAGCCGTAGGCATCCTCTGGATAGATAACCAGATCGAACACGTCAGACTCTCGCTTACCCGTTAGCTCTCGCTCAAGGCTAGGCAAAATAGCATTGGTGTTATGCATATACACCAGTGCTAATCCACCCTGCGAAGAATCAATTAATTCACCAAACCCATTATTGAGCTTGTAGTGCATCGTAACGATGCAGTTGTCATCTATTACCACGATCTTGTCTTTTCTTAGCCTAACTACCAATTACCAAAAAATGCCGGCTGCGTTTGGCGCCGTCGTTGCATCCACACCACCAAACCTAGCAATAATAGCGCAGGTATATAGAAAATTTCTTTCGGCATACGCGATGCAGGCAATTGCAGTTCTTGTATCACTACAGGCGAATCACCATAGAAGTCGAACATCTGCATGGTCGTAAAGAAGGGTGTGCCCGCGAATGGCTCATCAAGTTGCACAACGCCATCGGCATCAAGCGTTGGCAAGCCAGCTGCTTCAAGCTTCGCTGCCGCATCACCCTCTTCGCCTAAATTAGCTAACACCGTAATTTGTGCCATTTCACCAGGGTTATCAAAATCAGGGCCGGAGACCAATAGTCGCATGGGCTCGCCTGCTGGATGCGCATCCACTGCGGGGAGAATTTCAGCCGCTTGTACATGATTATAAGGCGCTTGCACTTTATCCAGCCAAAAGCCCGGGCGGAATAATGAGAACGCGATGACGACTAATATTAAGGATTCCCAAATGCGGCTTTTAGCAAAGAAGTATCCCTGAGTAGCCGCTGCAAATAGCATCATCGCGATAACGCCAATGATAAAAATCATTAAGCCTTTCAATGGCGTCACGTCGATCAATAAGAGCTCTGTATTGAAAATAAACAAGAACGGTAACAAGGCGGTACGTATATCGTAGGCAAAACCTTGCAAGCCAGTTTTGATTGGGTCACCACCTGAGATTGCGGAGGCGGCAAAGGCTGCCAAGCCCACTGGCGGTGTATCGTCAGCGAGTATGCCGAAATAGAACACAAACATATGTACGGCAACCAATGGCACAACCAAACCTTGTTGCGCACCTACTGACACAATAACGGGCGCCATTAACGATGACACAACGATGTAGTTAGCCGTAGTGGGTAGGCCCATACCTAATATGAGGCTCATCACAGCTACCAATAACAGCATCACGATAAGGTTGCCACCAGATAGCCATTCAACTAGCTCGCCCACTATTTGGTGAGCACCAGTGAGTGACACCGTACCTATAATGATGCCCGCTACACCGGTAGCTACACCAATTGGCACCATGCTCTTAGCACCGTTAATCATACCTTCTACAAAATCTTTAAAGCCCCGAGCCAGTGCACCACCAAAGGATTGGTTGTTAGCGCTACCTAAACGAAACATGGCTTTAAATGTGTGCTGAGTAATAACGATAAAGATCATCGCGACACAAGCCCAGAAAGCCGAAAGTGATGGAGATAAGCGTTCAATCAATATGCACCAGAGCAAGATGATGATCGGTAGTAAGTAATGTAAGCCGGTTAGTGCGACTTCACCTGGTTTGGGCAAGACTGTTAACGCAGATTCGGGATCATCCAGCTCAAGATCATCACGACGTGCGGCTACCGCAACCAAAATAATATAAGCCACTAAAAATATCGCAATCGCACCGTAGAGCGTCATACCCGGGAATGCGGTTTTAATCCAACCTAAGCCGTAATACACCATCGCACCAAGGGCCGCAAAGGCGATAAAACCAAATAGGAAACCAATGACCTTTTGCATCGCAGTAACGTGCGACGGTGGCTTCTCCATACCCACTAGGTTGAGCTTAAGTGCTTCAAGATGAACGATATACACCAAGGCAATATAAGAAATCAGCGCAGGCAATAAAGCATGCTTAATGACTTCTGGATAGCTGATGCCGGTAAATTCTGATATTAAAAACGCGGCGGCACCCATAACCGGCGGTGTGAGCTGACCATTGGTTGAGGATGCAACCTCAACCGCACCGGCCTTTTCTGCAGAGAAGCCAGTGCGTTTCATTAGGGGGATCGTAAACGTGCCGGTGGTTACCACGTTGGCGATAGAAGAACCAGAATAGATACCACTTAATGCCGAGGCAACAACGGCAGCCTTTGCAGGGCCACCACGAAAGTGCCCAAGCGTACCAAAGGCAAGTTTAATAAAATAGTTACCAGCACCCGCTTTTTCGAGTAAAGATCCAAACAAAACAAACAAAAATATCATTGTGGCAGATACACCTAGAGCCACACCAAAAACGCCCTCGCCTTGCATCCAGTAATGCCACATCGCCTTACCAAAGGATGCGCCCTTCCATTGCACCACTTCTGGTAGGAATGAGGCATGACCAAAAAATACATAAAAAACGAACACACTGGCCACGATCAACATCGGTAAACCCAATGAGCGATAAACCGCTATAGCGAGCATGATCAAACCGGTTGCCGAAACAGCCATATCTGCGGTAGTGGGCAAACCGGCACGAGTGGCAATATCATCTTTAAACCAAATCAAATACAAGCAACAGGCCGCACCCACAATGGCAAGAATCCAATCGTATGCAGGGATTCGGTCGCGTGGGCTGGATTTTAATAAAGGGTAAGACATACAGGCCAAGGCAATGGCAAATGCCAAGTGAATCAAACGCACCTCAGTGCCGTTGAACACGAGGTTCAAACCTGTTTCAGTTGATAACCAAAAAGGCAAAACAGATGAAACGTAGAGTTGAAACAAACTCCAAGTAAAAGCGAGTAACGCTACAAAAGTGCCCACACCACCTAGTGGAGAACGGCCGCCTGTATCGATCGCAGCGAACTTCTCAAGATCCGGCGATTGCGCGCCATGCTCTGTATCTGTAGCCATGTGGTACTCCTACCCCGACGGGTGCTTATCAGCTGGAATGTTATGAAGCTAGAAACGACCGAGCCGCAATTAAGCGGCTCGGGTTACTACTTTTACTTTTTATTCAAACTTAATAACTAAGTTGGATTACATCCAGCCACGTTCTTTGTAGTACTTAACCGCACCAGGATGAAGCGGAGCTGATAGACCGTCAGCGATCATCTCTTCTTCTTTTAAGTTACCGAATGCTGGGTGTAGCTTTTTGAAATCATCGAAGTTATCAAATACTGCTTTAACCACTACGTATACAACTTCATCTGGCACCTTAGCTGAACTTACAAACGTTGCACCAACACCAAATGTTGTTACTTCTTCATCCTGACCTTTGTACATGCCAGCAGGGATAGTAGCGGAACGGTAAAAAGGGTTATCAGCAATTAGCTTGTCGATCTCTGGACCCGTTAGGTTAATGAATCGAACGTCGCAAGTATTAGTTGCTTCAGTGATTGCTGCAGCCGGGTGACCCACTACATAAGACATAGCATCAATCTTGTTATCGCATAAAGCTTGAGCCATTTCAGAACCCTTAAGCTCTGCAGCAACTGAAAGATCAGCTTCACTCATGCCATAAGCGTCCATCACTACCTGAGTAGTTGCACGTTGGCCAGAGCCGACGTTACCAACATTAAAGCGAGTACCTTTTAGGCTTGGGAAATCTTTAATGTCGTTATCGCCGCGCGCTAGCAATGTTAATGGCTCAGGGTGAACAGAGAACACGGCACGTAGATCTTCAAATTTACCTTGATCTTCAAACTTAGAAGAACCGTTATAAGCATGATGCTGCCAATCAGATTGCGCAACACCAAACTCTAGCTCGCCTGCGCGTACTGTGTTGATGTTGTAGATTGAACCACCAGTTGATTCTGCAGAGCAACGAATGCCGTGTTCTTTACGGCCTTTGTTTACTAAACGACAGATCGCGCCACCGGTTGGGTAGTAAACACCCGTTACACCACCCGTACCGATAGAAATGAATTGTTGCTGTGCTGCGGCACCACCGGCTAGTAATAAGCCAGCTGCTACAGACGATAGAAAAGTAATGGACTTCATTGAATCCTCCGTTGGATATAAAGGCGGTAATTTGCAAGCTTTAACCCGTCGAATTGACCGCGTACCGAGCACTTTAACAAATATCCAACGGTGTATGGAAGCGCTTTCAGCGCTAGAAAAGCCTTGACAACATCAAAATCACTACGCTGGCAACGATAAAGAACATCCCTAAAAGCTCTCTGCGGGTGTTACGTTCCTTAAACACACTACCTGTAAGGACTAACGCGAAGATAAATTCGATTTGCCCCAAGGCCTTAACTAATGCTGGAAACTGCATAGTCATAGCCGTAAACCACCCTATTGATCCCAGCACGCTGGTAACACCAACAAAGGTGCACAACCCTATGGTGTTAGCCAAGGTTTTAAATTGCTGCTTATCCTCCACCCATACCCAAACACCGCTAATGATGGTTTGTATGCTCACCATAAAAGCCAATGTGATGGAGGCTGCCAAAATCGGCGACACGTTCAGGCTTAGGCTTGCTTGGCGTAAAAACAGCGATGTAAACGAGAAGAACACGCCTGATGCGATTCCGATGGTGGTTGCACTATGCAGTGATAGACCACCGCGAAACACATCGCTTAGTACTAAGTTCTTGTTAAGCATTAACACACCAACAATACCAATCAGCACGGTTAACCACGCTATCCAACTTAAGTATTCAGCAAAAAGTAACGCTGCTAATACGGCTGTTATTAGTGCTTCAGTTTTGGCAAAGGCCGTACCCACTGCAAAGTTACGTTTTGCTAGAACGCTAACCAAACAGGCGGTAGCAAGAATCTGCGCCACTGCTGCAGCGCTGGCATAACTATAAAATCGCGTACCTAAATGCCATTGCTCATCAGCATAAATTTGTAGGACGATATAAAGGTATAACAGCGCAAAAGGCAATCCAAACAAATAACGTACATGCGTGGATGCTACGGCACTGACTCGCGTGGCCAGTTCTTTTTGGCCTGCGGTTCTGACCGACTGCATAAGGGCTGCAAACAGCGTGAGCGTTATCCAGTTCATGGCGATTATTCGCTATCGCGCTGACTCTGCCCCACGCCATTTAAGAACTGTCGAAGTACTTGGTCACCGCATTGCCGATAGTTACGGCTATCGGGTTTACGTAGCAAAGCGTTAACTTCGCTAACGCTAAGTGAGGCACCACCAGCCTCCATGTGCGCTTGCAAATCCTCGCTACGCATGGTGAGTGCGATTTTCATTAACTTAAGTACGGTGTTGTTTTCAATATGTTTTGTCGATGGAGGCGGGACGGGCTTACCCTCTTGAACGCCTCGTTTTTCAACGATATAGCCTGCTAAAAATGCTGAAATCGCTTCATTCGGGCACCCAACAAATTCTGGGTCTTCGTCTTTTAAGCGCCACTTTCCAACCTCTTCTAATGTGGTACCAAGCCCACCTTGCTTAAAAATACGCAGTGCAACCTGATCATCTATCTGCAAGGAATAGCGTAATCGCCTAAGTAATTCGTTATTGTCCACTGGGCTCCAAAGCTATTTAGCTGGCTGGTTAATGAAGGAGTGCATCGGCAGGCACGCTAACACATTGTTAATTAACACGTCTTCAAACGTCATCTTGACCGAATTGAGAACTAGCCGAATTTACACTCGGGAGTAGGTGTGATTAACTTCATTTTTTAATCGCTACTCAGCGCACAACCTGCTTCGATTTTGTATGATGTCACGCAACTTCTATGGATCGAAACTGCTTAATTTCTATTTATGAGCATGCTGCCCCCCACCACTCTCGTTGTTGTGCTTATAGCGTTAGTCCTTGGTTCGCTTTTAGGCTACCTAGTAGGCAACAAACGCCTTCGCAAGCAACGCCGCCGATTACAAAAAGAACTAAACCAACAAAGCCTTCAGCTGTTGGATTTCAAAACGGATTTAGCGAAGCTCGAGAAAAAACGTGATCAGTTTGACCGTAAAGATCGTGTGTTAAAACTCACATTAAAAAAACTAGCAGACGCCAGTGTTTTGACTAACAAGTTTGATCTGAATACTCAGGCGCAGGAACGCAAACACTTTATGCAGGTGTCGAAGTTACAAGTAGCAGCAGCAGAAGCTAGGCAACAAGCAAAGCGCGCAGCCAAAGTTGCGACAACAGCAACGGTTCAGCTCAAGAAATTAGAAGCGCTTTACACACAAACAATCAATGCGCCAGAGCCTAAATCCTATGGCCAAGGTGAGTCAGTAAAAGTCAGTGTGGTTGATCAGCATTCGCCCGAACATTCAAACGACTCGGCCTCGCGTGTGTCCAATCGGGATCTAGCGCGATTTAGTCGAACCGGCTCGAGCAACGAAGAGCAATTGTTCAGTGGCGATAGCTTGCAATCAATTTCGGGCATAACGGCAGAACTCGAACGCACGCTAAATGCTGCCGGCATCCACCATATCGAACAGCTCGCCACCATAAGTGATCGAGAATTGATCGGCTTACCGATTCCCATCACCGAGCCACAATCTGTCGCTGCGCGCGCCAACTGGAAATCAGGCGCTAAAGAGTGGATGGATCAACGCCGCAACGCTTAGTGGAGTGGTAACAGTCATTTTTTGAACGCTGTTCAAGCTTCGTACAGTTCTTAAACAGAGTGTGTAAAGAGGCTGTAAAATTTCGCCTTACGACTATGGAACTTTTTACCACAGTGGTATGATTCGCGGCATGCAAGAACACGCCCTTCACTTAGAACTTCCCAAACAGGATCAGCCTAGTATCTGGCCGTGGGTAGTCGGCGCAATCGCTGCTGTACTATTACTGATCAATGTTGTTCAGCTCACCAAGAAAATACCTCATACTCTTTACAACAAAGCCCAAGCTACAGTTAACAATGCGGGCATAGATGGCGCATTGGTATCAATTGATGGTCGTGACCTTATACTCAGTGGCACCGTCAGCCAAACGGTTGACCGGGATGTGCTAGCCCA
>CALJAA010000186.1 GCA_938028465.1 uncultured Granulosicoccaceae bacterium
CGAACTCGTGGTAAAACCTGAAGAAAATTGCAGCCCTAATGGGTGCGTACTCGCAAGTGCGTTTTTTCCAGATGCGGGTCAACACGAGCTCAATATATACCCAACCATGTTTGAACAAAGCATGAAAGAGCAAGTTGAAACAATGGCTCATGAAATTGGCCATATATTCGGCCTAAGGCATTTTTTTGCAGATATTGAAGAGAGAAGATGGAAGAGCGAGATCTTTGGGAAACATTCACCCTTCTCAATAATGAACTACGGCCCTAAAAGCAGAATGACTAAAGCTGATCGATCGGATCTCAAAAAGCTTTACGAAATGGTTTGGCGCAACGAGCTCAGCGAAATAAACGGAACACCTATCCAAATCGTGCGGCCTCACAGCGCCCCACCAGATAGGTGTTCACAATTCGAATTAGCAGCGATGATCGCTGGCTACGGTAGAAGTTGATTTAACTCAATTAACCGCCTCGCCAATAACATCGACGCCCGCTGGCGGAATGAATTGAAAATCATCATCACTGATTTCAATATTAGGTTTGAATTTAGAAAAGCGGATCTGTGTGGCTTGGCCAAAGCTATCACGCAACTCCATTGCTGCTAAGTCAGTGCCAGTCAAACCAATAAACAGCGATTCAAAGTCAGCACCGGCATCGCGCGGCACTAGCTTAATCCAATCAATACCGTCAGCTTGGCTAAGCACTGTCATTTCGAATTGCTCTTCTAGATCAGCAGTGCCCATCAACACAACCATTGGTGTACCGTTCACGCGATCATCAAGTGGGTTAACGGTGACCTGCTGCAGTTCTTTATCGTACAACCAGATGTTTTTACCGTCTGCGATAATTTCTTGAGCACCCTCGCCTTCGTAGCGCCAAATTAATTGGCCTGGGCGTTTTAAAAATGCATTACCACTATCGTCTTTAACAACCACACCTTCAGCGTTATAGAGTGTTTGATTAAAGTCTGCTGAGAAGGAGGTGACATCAGAAACAAATGAGCGTAAACGATTTAGCACTTCATCGCCTTCAGCAGCCATGCTGGCCTGCGCAAAAGCAGACACAAAGACAATCAATGCAATAGTGGAAATTTTTATAAAAATGCTTTTCACAATAGAAACCTTGTTGGTTAATGGTCTGACATCACCATCATGCCTACGTTCAGCAGCATACGCGCCAACACTGAACATTAACTGACTAGTTAAACGATACGTAACAGTTACCGGGGCTACACCGTGCGCAAAGTAGGTGCGCTGGGCACAGTTACGCAACGCACTTATTAACCTGGAGGTGGCGCTAATACTTCACGGGTGCCGCTTGAGGTCACGGTACTCACAACACCAGCAGCTTCCATCTCTTCAACCATTCGCGCTGCTCGGTTGTAACCGATCTTCAAGCGCCGTTGCACATAGGATATAGAGGCTTTACGCGATTCAAGCACAATGGCTACGGCTTGATCATATAAGGCATCCTGCTCTCCACCAGACTCACCATCGGGTGCAGCCAACCCTGGAATGGCGACAGTGTTTGCTTCTAATATCTCATCGATATAGTTAGGCTCGCCTGATGCTTTGATATGACCGACCACGTTATACACTTCGTGATCATCAACAAAAGCACCGTGCACACGAATCGGCAAAGCAGTACCTGGCGGTAGATACAACATATCACCGTGACCAAGCAATGATTCGGCACCGCCCTGATCCAGTATCGTGCGTGAATCCACTTTTTGCGAAACCTGAAACGCAATACGTGTTGGGATGTTCGCTTTGATCAACCCGGTTATAACATCAACAGAGGGGCGCTGTGTTGCGAGTATTAAGTGTATCCCTGCTGCACGAGCTTTTTGTGCAATACGTGCAATCATCTCTTCAGCCTTCTTGCCAACCTGCATCATCATGTCGGCAAATTCGTCCACTACCACCACGATAAATGGCATTGGCTCAAGCGTTGGCGGCGCCGCTGTTGGCTCCAGGGCAAGCTCCGCTTGATAAAGTGGATCAACAATCGGCGTTCCAGCCGCAGTAGCGTCGTTAACCTTTTTGTTATAGCCGGCAATGTTACGTACTTTCAGCTCCGCCATGATGGTGTAACGACGTTCCATTTCGCCCACACACCAACGCAGTGCATTAGCAGCCTCTTTCATGTCAGTAACAACTGGCGTTAACAAATGCGGAATGCCGTCGTACATGTTGAGCTCGAGCATTTTTGGATCGATCAGAATCAATCGAAGCTCGTTAGGGGTAGCCTTGTAAAGTAAACTAATCAACATGGCATTAACCGCAACCGACTTACCAGCACCTGTTGTGCCTGCAACTAACAAATGAGGCATTCTGCCAAGGTCAGCGGTAACCGGCTGCCCGCTAATATTCTTGCCTAGCGCAATCGTCAGCGGCGAAGGTTTATCGTTGTATTCACTCGATTGCAACATCTCACTTAGCTGAACAATCTCACGATGCTCGTTTGGTATCTCGATACCAATAGTGGATTTACCTGGGATAACTTCTACTACCCGCACGCTGACTATTGACAACGATCGCGCGATATCTTGTGACAAGCCAGTGATGCGACTGGCTTTTATACCCGGCGCTGGCTGCATTTCAAAACGCGTGATTACCGGCCCAGGATGTACCGCAACGACTTCAACTGAGATACGGAATTCCGCCAGCTTTTCTTCGAGCATGCGCGACAAGCCTTCAAGCTCGGTGTCAGAAAAACCTGGGCGTTGAGGTGCAGGCGCATCAAGCAATGACAACGGAGGTAACTCTGAATCAGGCACATCTAAAAATAAGCTTGATTGCTTTTGCTCAGGCGCTCGCTGCTTGATAGCAATTTTTTTCTTGCGTGGAGCAACCGGTGGCGGTGCTAGTTTTGGTTCTTCGGGTTCATCAGCAGTAGGTGTTGCTACCGATCTTTTCATTGCAGCCTTTGCGGGCGGCACATCGCTTGGTGTCACTTCAACTGTATCGCCACGCTCCAACGCTAATAAGGCGTCCGCCTCTTCTAACGAGGTTGCCATCTCATCGAAACGCTCACCTGGCACGATGGTCGGTGCGGGGTCAGCCAAACCACGCGCAGCATTTCGGGCAGCCGCACTGCCCGCTCGAGCTTTATTACGCGCCGCTGCAAATGCCGCAGCTAGTCCACCTGATTTCTTAGGCCCGTCAGCATTAAACGAATCCATAAGTGGATCGCCAATTGGCGCACGCGAGCTAGCTGGTCGCAATCGCTCTTGTCTCGCTCGATCGGCCGCAGCCATCTTGGCGCGCTCGGCTCGAGCATCTTGTGCTTTGCCAAAACCTGCACCGAATTTTTCGCCAATCCGCAAAACGAATGCACCGAGACTTTCGATCAGCTGGATCCACGACGTGCCAAACGCCATCGTTAAAGAGCAAAAAAATAACGCTAGCAAACTTAACGTTGTACCTAGGGTATTGAGAAACGGAACCAATCGCCAAGCTGTCGCTGTGCCCAAAATGCCACCACCAAATGTTTCTTGTGGCAATGAGCCTTCGGGCACACCAAAGTGTAGATCTGCCAAGCCACTGGCTGTAACCAGCATCATGACTAAGCCAATAATGCGTATAAACGCGAATGGGCGATAACCCTTAGGCTGGACTTTTCGGCCTCGAAAGAGCAGCCACCCACCCACAGCCAGGATCAACGGAACCAAAAAGCCCATAAATCCAAACAAATAGAGCGTGACGTCTGCAAACCAAGCACCTGCCCGGCCCACGCTGTTCTGTATCGCGACATCTCGGCCTGTATGTGACCAGCCCGGGTCGTTTACGTCGAAGGTAGCCAGTGCCAATAGCGCCAAAATTGAGGCGAATATGCAAACAATCCCCCCAACTTCGCGGGCAACTCTGCCTAAATGGCCCAGTGCCACGCCATCGCTTAGTGCCGCAGCGGCCGCTGTACGGGTTGCTTCGCGTTTCGAGGCAGCTGTTTTGCGGGATGTAGCCTTTCCTCTGGATACCCGGCTGCTTGTTTTCTTCTTCGACGCGGTTTTTTTCCGTGTCGTCGCCGACGCGCGTTTCTTGGTTGCTTGAGCCAATTCCAGTCCTACAAATTTCGGGGTTAATACCGGACGCGGCAAAAAAATGCCGGTCAAAAGAGTGTAGCAGACGCTACAGCAGTGGCCGGGATTTCGTGCATCGCTTACTATCTACATTTACCACAATAAAATCGGAATCATGTCAGACAGACGCCATTGTAAATTGATCATTCTTGGATCAGGTCCTGCGGGTTACAGCGCAGCAGTATATGCAGCACGCGCCAATCTCAATCCGGTTGTCATAGCGGGCATTGAGCCAGGTGGTCAATTAACCACCACTACAGAGGTGGACAATTGGCCAGCCGATGTTAACGGTGTCCAAGGCCCTGAATTAATGGAACGGTTTAAGCAACACGCCGAACGTTTCGAGACTGAAATAGTCAGCGATCACATCAATACTGTCGATTTTTCACAACGCCCTTTTCTACTCGACGGCGATAGCGGCACATACAGCTGCGATGGTTTGATTATTTGCACTGGCGCAAGCGCCAAGTACTTAGGCCTGCCTTCAGAAGAAGCGTTTAAAGGTAAAGGTGTTTCGGCCTGCGCAACTTGTGATGGCTTCTTTTATCGCAATCAAAAAGTGGCGGTTATCGGCGGTGGCAACACTGCTGTGGAAGAGGCACTGTATCTATCAAACATCTGCAAGGAGGTCATCCTCGTTCATCGCCGTGATAGCTTGCGAGCAGAAAAAATAATGCAAGACAAACTCTTTGATCGTGAAGCCAATGGCAACATCACCATCATGTGGAACCACACACTCGAAGAAGTGCTGGGCGACCAAAGCGGTGTAACCGGCATGCGCATCAAAGATACCGGTAGCGGTGAAACTCAAGAGCACGAGCTGATGGGCGTATTTATCGCGATTGGCCATAAGCCCAACACGGGCATCTTTACCGACCAGCTCGATATCGAAGGCGGCTACATTCAAGTGAAAAGTGGCTTGAAGGGTAATGCCACAGCCACCAGCGTGGAAGGCATATTTGCAGCAGGCGACGTCATGGATCATGTTTATCGACAAGCTGTGACTTCTGCAGGCACCGGCTGCATGGCGGCGCTAGATGCTGAACGTTACTTGGATGAGCTGTAACGATATCGAGCCGTGACTTGAGCACTACAGACACTACGAACGCACTTCAACTTGAAGTGCGTGACAGCCTTAGCGATGTCACTGCGCAAAGTTGGAACGCACTCAATGTGCTTCACAATCCGTTCTTGCGCTATGAGTTTTTGGTAGCGCTTGAACAAACTGGATGCTTGGGGAAAATCACCGGTTGGTTTCCTCGGTATTTTTTATTATGGAGCAAAGACGAGGAAACTGATGGTGAGCTCATCGCAGCGGTGCCCTGCTTTGTTAAAACAAACTCATACGGGGAATTCGTTTTCGATTTTGCGTGGGCCGAATCCTATGAACAGCACGGTTTAAGTTATTACCCAAAATTAGTCGCAGCTGTGCCTTTCACACCAGCAACCGGGCAACGCATACTCATTAGCCCTGAGCACCCACGTCAACCCATCATCGCTATGCTAGCTGCTAGCATTAGGCACTACTGCGATGAACAAGATTATTCGAGCTTGCATTGGTTGTTTCCAACTGAGGAGGAATGCAAGCAACTTTGCGAACATCAGCCGCCTGAAGAAAAGGCATCGCAAACCGCAGAGCACGATAATGAAGATGACAAAACTAACGCCGAAGCAGCCATTGTAGAAAAACGGTCAGCTCTGATCGATCAGGGTGCGAGCGATCATCTACAACGTATCGCTTGCCAGTATCACTGGCGCAATCGAGGCTACGAATCATTTGACGACTTCTTAGCGCAATGCACGGCTAAACGCCGTAAAACAATTAAACGCGAAAGGCGTTACGTCACTGATGCCAATATACGCATTGAGCGGCGTTTGGGATCAAGCCTGAGTGACCAAGAATGGCAATGGGCGCACGAGCTCTACTGCGCTACTTACGACCGTAAATGGGGCAACCCATCATTAACGCTCGACTTTTTTCGACAGATGGGCAAAACCATGGGAGAAGCCACGCTCATTGTGTTTGCCTACGATGCCACTGATGCCACACCCGATGCCCCTATTGCCTGCTCAATCATGTTCAGTGGTGGCGGCCGCCTATACGGGCGATATTGGGGTTGTCGGGTTGAGCGCAACAGCCTCCACTTTGAAGCCTGCTATTACCAAGGGATTGAATACTGTTTGGAACAAGGTTTAGATACTTTTGAACCCGGCGCTCAAGGCGAACACAAGATTACTCGCGGATTCGAGCCTACAATTACATATTCAGCACATTACCTGGCTGAGCCAGCGTTTCGTGATGCAGTTAACCGATTCCTTCTCGATGAAAGCCGTTACATGCATAAGAGGTGCGAAGGACTTACAAATTTGCTACCGTTCAAAGCTGAATTAAAACTGACAAAATAATGCCAATTCCGTTTCTAGCGCCAGATGACGAAATCACTGCATTCCCTGCAGTGAGCGATGCGCTGGAAGAGCCAAATGGATTGCTAATGGCAGGTGGTAGTTTGAGCCCGCAACGGCTGCTCAATGCTTACCGCCAGGGTATCTTTCCGTGGTATGAAGAAGGCGAACCCATTCTATGGTGGTCACCCAACCCTCGTTGCGTTATCAGCCCAAGTCGGATTCGTATTACTCGCAGTTTAAAAAAGACGTTACGTGGCGATCACTACGAAGTCACTGAAAACCTTGCCTATCGCGAAGTCATGAAACAATGCGGTGCGCCGCGCGCTAATAGCAACGGCACGTGGATTACTGACGAAATGATTGATGCCTATTGCACGCTGAAACGTTACGGCCTAGCACAATCAATTGAAGTATGGATGGACAACCAGCTAGCCGGTGGCCTTTACGGCATCGCGCTAGGCAGAGTTTTTGTTGGTGAATCCATGTTTTCGCGACGCAGAGACGCATCAAAAATCGCATTGGTCCACCTTGCGCAATCGGGTAAATACGATCTAATCGATTGCCAACTAGAAAACCCACACCTGTTAAGCATGGGTGCTGAATCAATTACCCGCGAAAATTATTTGTTGCTACTACAAAAGCTAGGCGATTTAGACAAAGATGTTTTTTCGACGGCCACTTCGCGCGAAACGAAAGCTGATACAGCTGCGAAGTAGTGTCATCCCCGCCTTCGCGGGGATGACAACTAAATATGCTTCAAAATAGCCGACTTAACTGACTCCAAGTCAGCATCAATAGTCACCACAGGATCAGCCCCAGCAATGGCAGTATCCGTATCCTTCAAACCATGACCGGTTACTGTGCAAGTCACTACACTGCCCTCAGGAATCTTGCCTGATTTAATATCACGCAACGCACCACATACAGAGATTGCCGAAGCCGGCTCGCAAAAAACACCTTCTCGGCTAGCAAGCAAACCATGCGTCACTAATAACTCTTCATCGGTAATTTCATCAAACCAACCATTGGATTCACCTACAGCCGCTTTTGCTAATTCCCAACTTTGCGGATTACCAATACGAATTGCCGTGGCAACCGTTTCAGGATCACTTACCGGCTCGCCACGTAAAAATGGCGCAGCGCCGGCGGCCTGATAACCGACCATCACTGGGCGTGAATCAGTAAGTTTGTTTTCTAGGTAGGGGCAATCGCCGTTACACAAGGTACATGACGCTGTATTGTGACCACAGGCTTCACTGTATCCAATCCAATACCCAGAGATGTTACCTGCGTTGCCAACCGGGATGCAGTGGTAGTCAGGCGCCCTACCCAATGCTTCTACGATTTCAAACGCTGCCGTTTTTTGGCCCTGTAAACGAAACGGATTAACCGAATTCACTATTTCAACGGGTGCTTCGCCTGCTACTTCTTTTACCAGCTTCATGCCGTCATCAAAGTTACCGCGAATCTGCAGCACAACTGCACCGTGTGCAATAGCTTGCGCCAATTTACCCATCGGAATCTTACCTTCTGGAATTAACACGAAGGCAGTCATGTTTGCACGGGCTGCATAGGCCGCAGCCGCTGCCGAGGTGTTACCCGTTGATGCACAAACAATCGCTTTGGCACCTTTTTCAGCGGCTTTGCTCACAGCCATGGTCATACCGCGATCTTTAAATGAGCCTGTTGGGTTCATACCATCAAACTTGACGTACATCTCGACAGACTTACCTGTTGTTGCTGGCAAGTTAACTAGTTGAATGAGTGGCGTATCGCCTTCACAAAGGCTAATCACTGGCGTGTTGCTATCAACGGGGAGACGATCACGGTATCGCTCGATCAATCCCTTGTAATGTGTTGTCATGACAAAATCAACTAGAGGTTGGTTGGTGAATAGTGTTTTTAGTTAAGCGCTTCAACTCGAAGCATTGCAACCGATTGAGTAACACTATCGAGCTTCTCAATTTCTGCAATGGCTTCTTGCATAAAGCCTTCGCGTACCAGTCGTGTCAATAAGATTACCGGCACAATAATAGTGGCGTCGGGTTGCGCACTAACACCCTCGCCCGGTGAAGGTTCTTTTTGTACGATGGCCTCAATACTGATGCCCAACTTACCAAATATGCCTGTGATTGCAGCCATAACACCGGGCTTATCTTCGGCATGCACGCGCAGATAGTAAGCGGATACGAAATCCGCTGGTTCTAATATGGGTAGATCAGATAATGCCTCAGGTTGAAACGCAAGTTGCGGCACCTGATTAATCGGGTCAGCATCAATCACTCGTACCACATCAACAATATCAGCAACCACAGCAGAACCCGTTGGTTCAGCGCCAGCACCCGGGCCGTAATACATGGTCGGGCCGACGGCGTCGCCTCTAACCAACACCGCATTCATCACGCCATTAACGTTTGCGATTAATCGTTGGTGCGGAATTAGTGTGGGATGAACTCTTAGCTCGATGCCTTTATCGGTTTTCTTGGCGATACCCAAATGTTTAATTCGGTAACCCAGCTCTTCGGCGTAGCTCACATCTTCACGTGAAATTTTGCTAATGCCTTCGGTAAATACTTTATCGAACTGCAACGGTATGCCAAACGCTATGGACGCCATGATGGTGAGCTTATGCGCGGCATCAATACCTTCAACATCAAACGTTGGATCGGCTTCGGCATAACCAAGCTCTTGAGCTTCTTGCAATACGTCGGAAAATTCGCGACCCTCGCTAGCCATTTCACTAAGAATAAAATTACCAGTGCCATTGATAATACCGGCTACCCATTGGATCTGATTAGCAGCCAAACCTTCGCGGATCGCTTTGATCACTGGAATACCACCTGCCACTGCAGGTTCAAACGCGACCACCACGCCAGCTTTACGCGCAGCTGCAAAAATTTCATTGCCGTGCACTGCAATCAGTGCTTTATTTGCCGTGATCACATGCTTACCATGCTTGATCGCCGACAAGACCCATTCAAGCGCAGGCTTATCACCGCCCATCATTTCACAAACGATATCGATTTCTGGATCAGCTACAAGGGCTGCTCCATCTGAGGTGCTCGTGATGCCCATTTGCTCGGCAACCACTTTACCGGCGTTACGTACTGCAGCACTGTGAATGACGATCTCGCGGCCACAACGTCGCTCCAACTCACTAGCGTTACGCTGCAAAATTTGGGCGGTACCGCTACCAACCGTACCTAATCCCAACAGACCGATCTTTACAGGTTTCAAACAACCTCTCCTAAAATGGGCACACCTACCAGTAATACTTACCTGGACTGATTTAGCGAGTTATTATACGAGTGCTGACCCACGAAAAGAACACTCTTTGATAAATACAGGCCAGAGAAGCACAATAATGAAATTCAAGCTTGAATCCTCAGCCCAAAACCTGATCAGTCATTACGGAATTGGCGATATCAGCGTAAATGGCCAAGCGCATGCTGGCAGTCTGATCATCACCCCTACGCAAGTCGTCACTGAATGGTTCACAGGCCAGCCTGCTGATCTGACTCTTACGGACTTTGAACCGCTATTCGCGTTAAAAGAACCCGAACCAACTGAAATCATCATTTTAGGCACGGGCACAGCCCACGTGTTTCCGCCAATGCAATTGATGGCAGAGTTACATAAAAAGGGGGTGGCGTTAGAGGTGATGAACACGCGAGCCGCGTGCAGAACTTATAGTGTGTTGGTATCTGAGCAACGACCAGTTGCTGCAGCTTTGTTGCCGATTACTTAACGGGTCATTCCGCTTGTTGAGTCATCCCTGCTTGCTGAAGTCATCCCCGCGAAGGCGGGGATCCATGTATGCGCTGTATTGAATCCTAGCGCGCTAGGCCCCCGCCTACGCGAGGACGACATCGTTAAGCCATAAATAAATTTTCCGCAGAGTAACCACTGCCTTCCAAAATACGACGTAATCGCTTAAGCGCTTCCATTTGTATTTGTCTAACACGCTCACGTGTTACACCCAACTCTTGTCCAACTTCTTCAAGCGTTGATTTTTCGTGGCCGTGTAAACCAAAACGACGTACTAACACTTCACGTTGCTTCGATTCAAGTTTCTGCAGCCAATCGTTGATGTTCGAATTAACGCGCTCATCCTGCAGTATCATCGATGGATCAAGGTTATTTTCATCTGGAATAATATCCAGTAATGGCCTTTCGCCATCTTTACCAATCGCCACATCAACAGACGTTACTCTGTCACGTAAGCCTAATAAACGTTTTACATCGGCAACCGGGCGTTCAGTCAAGTTTGCGATGTCTTCTGCTGTTGGCTCACGATCAAGTGATTGTTGCAAACGACGTTCAGCTTTGATGTACACGTTCATTTCTTTCACAACGTGTATTGGCAAACGGATAGTTCGTGTTTGGTTCATCAAGCCACGTTCGATGGTTTGTCTTATCCACCATGTTGCGTAAGTAGAAAATCGGAACCCACGTTCTGGATCGAATTTTTCAACCGAGTGAATCAAGCCTAAGTTGCCTTCTTCGATTAAATCAAGAAGCGCTAAACCACGGTTCATGTAGCGTCGGGCAATTTTAACAACCAAGCGCAAGTTGCACTCGATCATCTTCTTGCGAGACTTGTCACAACCAGCCTGAGCCTTACGGGTATAAAACTTTTCTTCGTCTGCTGTAAGCAGCTCAGAAAATTCAATTTCTTTCAGATAGAGCCGAGTCGCGTCCATTTCCTTTCGGCTGGCATCGCGCAGCTTGCTGGCAGTGATCTGCTCTTCAGGTTCTTCCTCTGTTTCCGTTTCAGCTTCAGCATCGTCAACGATGCCGGGTTGAGCGGCGACAGTCTCTTCTTGAGATTCCTGCCAATCAGGTTGCTCTACGTTTGCCATAGGGTACATTCTCCACAATAGCGTCGATATAACGACGCTTACCAAATTTTTGCTGATATTAAAGCAACTTAGCGCATTTTGCTAATGTAAATTCGTTGTTTAACATTTGTTATGTTTAGTTTAGAAACATGCTCTAAGTCACCGTACTGGAAGGAATTCCAGTGGATTTTGGGGTTTCCCATCCCGCCGGACCTCAAATGCTAGTACCGACTCGTTTCTAACGTTCGCGCCAAGGGTCGCCAAGGTGTCCCCTGCTTGTACAAAATCATGCTCAGACACAAACAGTTTGTCTGTATGGCCATAGGTGGTCATTAAATTGTCTTCATGCCGAATAATCACCAAATTGCCACCACCACTGCTCGGATTGCGACCAGAGTAGATAACTTGACCAGATGCCACCGCTCTCACGTCCTGACCCGGTATACCTGCGATATCGACTCCATGCCCGCCAGCGCCGCCTGGGCTGTAGTCACGCGCCACCTGTCCATCGGTTGGCCAACGCCATTTACCCACGTATTGCTGCAACTCAGCATTCATCGCTTGACGCTGTGGTTGTTCAAAATCGAGCGTGTCGGGAATGATTTCTTCGGTTGGATACCTTGCGTTTGCCGTAGCGGCCGAGTTGATGTTGCTGCTATCACGGATAAGGGTTTGCTCTTGTGCAATACGCGGCGTCGCAGGTCGCGACGCGGCTGGTATTTCAGTCACGATAATCTCGCCAGTGGTAGTCGGATTAACCGACACACCCGGTTGCGTTAATGCTGGGCGTTGCGCTGACAGTGCCGGCTGGTTAGGCTCAGAGTATCCAGAACGTGCGCGGACCGAATCAGCTAGCTGAGTACCAGGACGCACATTAATTCGTAAGCCCGGTGAAAACTGATTGTCAATACCAGGGTTAAGTGAGCGCAACTCCGCCACGGATAACCTGTAGCGATACGCGATCGTATCCAACGTTTCGCCCGCCTGTACAACATACATATTCGGATGAAATTGCCACGTCTCTAGGCGTGATTCCATTGTGGGCATAGACGAGCAACCGACGCTTAACAGAATCGGAATCACAAGCCAGCCTCTAGATACAGGTTGTGCCATGTCTTTTTATTCAGCAAATTAACTGCAGACGGAAACGTAAAAAGAACGTCCGCCGGATGAAAAAGGCTTTCTCGATGCGTCTTATTATTGTCGGCTGTGGCACACCATTGCCCGGCCTTAGTTATGATCCGTTAGACGGATTGACGCTACGCGAGATTAAAGTGTAGAAGGCATTTCAGGATTTGCCAGAGAGAAAGGGAACAAAATTTACATCGCTTAGATCAACGGTATTGTAACCAGTGGTTGTGCGAGTGATGACTTTCAGAGTCTGGACCGCTTTTTGTTTACCTACTGGCACAATCATTCGGCCACCCACTGCAAGCTGTTCTAACAACGGCTCAGGCACCGTAACCGGCGCTGCCGTAACAATTATTGCGTCATACGGACCATTGCTTGCCCAGCCCCAACTACCATCAGTATGACGAGTATGTACATTTCGGTATTGCAAAGCCTTAAACCGGTTGCGTGCCTTCTCATATAGGCTACGAATACGCTCAACCGTGAACACCACATCCACCAGCTGCGACAAAATTGCAGCCTGGTATCCAGAGCCAGTACCCACTTCAAGAACGCGCTCCACAGGGCCATTTTCGAGTAAGACTTCTGTCATACGCGCTACTGCGTAAGGCTGTGAAATGGTTTGCCCTTCGCCTATTGGCAACGCATCGTCCTCGTATGCACGAGTGGCCATTGCCTCATCAACAAATAGGTGCCTAGGCACGCGACCCATGGTTGATACAACGCTTTCATCTTCGATCCCACGGGCACGCAAACGATCCATCATACGATCGCGAGTACGTTGTGAAGTCATACCAATACCGGCAATTTCGACAGGACTTAAAATCATGCCGATTGCTCCAGCCAGCTAGCTAATGAAGTCATGGTGTCGTGTCTTGTCATATCTATTTGCAATGGAGTGACCGATACATATTGCTCCCTGACTGCTGCGAAATCAGTACCAATACCGTCATCGTTTATTTCGCCAGCTGGGCCAATCCAGTATGCGGTTTCATCTCTCGGACTATTGGCAAGGATGGCATTCGTAGAGTGATGCCTCGTGCCCAAACGAGTTGCCCTAAGCCCTTTGATATCATCTAGCGGCAAATCAGGGACATTAACATTGAGTATGGTGTCAGCAGGTAACGGCGATTTCTGCATGCGCTCGATCAACTGCACAACCACAGCAGCAGCGGCATCGTAATGCTGAGGTTTATGCGAACCCATTGATACCGCAATAGCTGGGTGCCCTAAAAATCGACTTTCTACCGCAGCAGCGACTGTACCCGAATACAAGACATCATCTCCCATGTTTGGACCATCATTAATACCGCTAACAACCATGTCTGGATCGGTGTCGAGCAAGCCACTTAGCGCAATATTCACGCAGTCTGTTGGCGTGCCTTCTACCGAATAGACGCAATCACCATGGGGTTTCACCAGGACAGGGTGCGATAGCGTGAGAGAATTACTCGCGCCACTACGATTGCGATCAGGCGCTACAATGATCGCAGTGCTGATCTGGCTTAATGCCGCTTGCAAAGACTGAATGCCTGGCGACAGGTAGCCGTCATCATTGGCAATGAGAATTTGCATAAACGTGGCCCAACTTTGTTGTTATTGTGATTATTACAAGTAAATTTAGTCCGAGTTGGTGGTTAAGCAACCCGCATTTGCAAACCTTGTACGCAAGCAAGCTCAGCAAACGTCCACCGATCACCTTCATAACCGAGCGACTTGAACTGCCAGACGGCGATTTTCTCGACCTATGTTGGAGTCATAAACAAACCGGCCCACTAGTACTTTTGCTCCATGGCTTAACAGGCAGCATCGCAAGTGCTTACGCTCAGGGCGCATTCAGACAACTCGAAGCCGCCGGTATGCGCCCGGTGTTTATGCACTTTCGCGGTTGTAGTGGCGAACCCAATCGCCTGGCACGCTCTTACCATTCTGGCGAGACCGGCGATATTGGTTTTATGATTAACCTATTGCGGGAGCGATTCCCCGATGTACCAGTTTCCGCCGCGGGGTTTTCATTAGGTGCAAATGCACTATTAAAGTATCTGGGCGAACAAAGCTCAGCATGCCCCCTAAAATCAGCAATTGCCGTATGCCCGCCATTGGTACTTCACGTTGGTGCAAACAAACTCAACCAAGGCATTGCCCGAGGCTACCAACGCTTCTTAATTGGCCTAATGCGCGACCAAATCGAAGCGAAACGTACCGCCTACCCAGATCTCGACCTACCGATACTCACCGACGAAGACGATAACTTCTGGAAAGTAGATAACAACTTCACAGCCCCCGTACATGGCTTTGACGATGTGCACGATTACTACACAAGATGTAGCTCAAGACCCTACCTAAAAAGTATCGAAACCCCAACGCATATAATTTGCGCATTAGACGACCCCTTCTTTACCGAAGAGATTATCCCAACAGAAAAAGACCTTTCATCCAGCGTCACGCTAGAACTACCAACACACGGCGGGCATGTTGGATTTGTACAAGGGAAGATACCGTTTAAACCAGAATATTGGTTAGATGGACGAATTGTCGAAGTACTGGAAGGG
>CALJAA010000187.1 GCA_938028465.1 uncultured Granulosicoccaceae bacterium
GCGACCCCTTTACCTTGCAATTCAGGCTGGCCAGAAATCAGGTATATACCGATAAATGCGATCACCATGCCTAGCACTTTCTTAACATCCAACCTCTCTTTCAAGGTAACGGCAGCCAACAAAACTAGGAACGGCACCTCTGCCTGCACGATAAGCGCGGTGGTGCCTGCATCAAGATAACGTAAACCGTTAAAGGTAAATCCGTACTGCATCGTGGCACCTACCAAAGCGACACAAAACAAGGTGCCCAACTGTGATTTTGGGATAGGAACAAACCACACTAACGCCAAGGCAGCAACGGTAAATCTCAGAGCCATCAACAAAATAGCTGGAAAATCAGCAACCACGGGTTTAGCTACCACTAAGCCAATTCCCCAAACAACCGGTACGGCAATCGCTATTAAAATATCTAAGAGTTTCACGCGGGTTTTTAATCAGTTAGCGATTTAAGTCGGTGCGCTCGACTATAAGCCCTTGATGCGTTTTGTCCAGAAACAACTACTGGCATGACGCTTACACGACATATCGCGCAGCTGGCTCTACATGCCTGAGACCAAGCGATACAATTCATGCTATTACTGTCTTAACCCATCGCGAATAGCCGACCGCCCACATTCCCCATGAAGATCGACCTATTTGCCCACGCCAAAGAAGATAAGCCATTAGTCGCCGTAGCACTACTGCTGGTAGCAACCTTTGCCCTAAGTTTTCAAGATGGCTTAATGAAACTGATGTCGGGAGATACCTCATTCTGGCAAATCCAAACCTTGCGTTCGATGTTCAACCTTATGGTAGTGACGCTACTTGCGGGATTCGGTGGTGGCTTTGCGTTACTTAAGTCACGCAATCACAAGGGTGTGTATTTACGCGCGATGTTTTTAGTGGTGTGTATGTTCTTCTTTTTCTCGGGTGCACCCTACCTTTCTGTGGGCCAAATGGCTGCCGGCATCTATACATACCCGCTGTTTATATGCTTATTAGCCGGCCCGGTGCTAGGTGAAACGATAGGCAAATGGCGCATTGGTAGTATCGTGCTAGGGTTTTGTGGTGCCATGGTTGTACTAAGCCCCTGGCAAGAAACATTCTCACCTGTACAAGTTTTACCGACTATCGCTGGGTTCTTTTTTGCCTGCAATATTCTAACGTTACGTAAAGCATGCCGGCACGAAAGCACCTTGGCGTTAGCCTTTGCGGCAGGCTTACTATTTTTGCTTTCAGGCATCTCTGGCAGTGTACTACTCAGCCTTTTCCAACCATCAAGTGAGATACAACAAGCCATGCCCTATATCGCCATTGGATGGCCAAGCCTTACGATGGTTGTCATTGGCTTCGCTATTGCTGCATCACTATTGAACCTAACTGGCAATATATGCTTAACACGCGCCTACCAAACTGCAGACTCCAGCTTGTTAGCACCACTGGATTTTTCTTATCTAATATTTGCCGCACTTTGGGGCAAGGTTTTATTTGGTCAATGGCCTGGCATCAACGTGCTGATCGGCATGCTAATGATTATTTGCGCGGGCGTTATTATTGCGTGGCGAGAAAAACTAACGATGAAAGCAGACATCCCCGCGAAGGCGGCGGTGTGATTCGTCATCCCCGCGAAGGCGGCGTTCGCGGGGATGACAAGTTACTCGAGGATGACAAGATACTCGGGGATGACGGACCGCGCGAGAATGACAGCTCACTTACTTCCAACGCGCCACATAACGCGTGGTATCACAATCAAACCAAGTCTTTGAGTACTCAGCTTGCTGGCCATGCTGGTCCCAACTGCGACGCTCAACATAGCCCCAGCTCTCAGGTGCGTTTGGAGAAAAATCCGCCGGTGCCCATGACGGCCGGGGACTAACCGATAAGTTATCCTCTACTCGGCCAATCCAAAAACCTAATCGATCTTTATAAAGCTGATAAAGAGAGTCAGTCATTGTTTCGACTGTAAGCGGTGCGCGCGCATAGCTTGAATCTAACCAGATCTCCTCTAGCGCTGCGCCCGTATTATTTAAATACCGTAGTCTTCTGATTCGGTAGTAACTGTCATGTTTACTAAAATTGATATGAGCATCACCAAGCACCCTGTCCACTGACAAGGTCGTCGCGCTAGGTAGTCCACCACCACCCAATAACTCCAAGCGAAAAAAGCCATAAATCGTATTGATCTCATCTACGTTGCGTACATAATTACCCGATCCCTGCACCCGTTGTAGCATGCCTTTCTCGTGAAGCTCAGATAGCGCCTTACGTAATGTACCAACAGCAATTCCCAGCCTTTTAGCCATAGCGCGTTCAGGCTCAAGCTTTTCACCTTCCATCAGAACACCGGCTTTGATCTCGCGAGCCAACATTTCGCTGATTTCCAGATGTAAGGGCAAGCGCCCTCGCTTAATTGGGGTGGCCAATGCTGATTGATTCATTATTGAACTCATTGATACATAATTGCTTCATTGATGTACAAATGATACACTATGCGCACAATAATAAAAGGTGACCAATTGTGACGACTGTTCCAATAACTTCTAGGGATCTAGACGCCCTAGAAATATCGTGGTTTGCGCCCCTATGTTCTGACGATTACCGCTATCTAGGCGTGCCTGATGGTGATTATCGATCCAGTTGGGAGAACACGTCTGAGGTTCTGCAGCTGGCAGACAAACTTGGCTATCGCAACATCCTTTGCCCGTCCTCCTATCAGGTGGGACAGGACACACTTAGCTTTGTAGCGGCGAACGCGCCGCTTACCGAGCAGATCAATATGCTAGCCGCTGTTCGCTGTGGCGAGATGCAACCGATCATGTTGGCGCGCACCTTGGCCACGCTCGATCATATTCTTAAAGGCCGGCTGACCGTTAACATCATCTCTTCTGATTTCCCGGGTGAAAAAGCGGAAAGCGCTTATCGTTATCAACGCTCTCGAGAAGTGGTTGAAATCCTAAAACAAGCGTGGACGCAAGATGAGATTAATCACAATGGTGAGATCTATCAGTTTGAGGGTCTAACCACTGGTCCAGCCAAACCGTACCAACAAAATGGTGGACCATTACTTTACTTCGGCGGCTACTCTCCACCGGCCTTAGATTTATGTGGCGAACATTGTGATGTGTACCTAATGTGGCCTGAGAAGAAAGAACAGATCGCTGAGCGCATGAAGGCCGTAAACGCGGCGGCGGAAAAACATAATCGCGTGCTCGACTATGGTTTACGCGTACACATGATAGTGCGTGACACTGAACAAGAAGCCAAAGAATATGCAGAAGAGCTGGTATCAAAACTGGATGACGATTTTGGTAAAGAGATTCGCGATCGCGCGCTAGATTCCACGTCACTTGGTGTATCAATGCAGGCTAAAAACCGCGAGGCCGCAAATGAGTACGGCTACGTAGAACCTCATCTATGGACTGGCATCGGGCGAGCACGTTCTGGTTGCGGTGCTGCAATAGTAGGATCGACCGATCAAGTACTCAGCGAAATTGAGGCCTATCAAAAAATGGGCATACGCTCATTTATCTTTTCAGGTTACCCGCATGTTGATGAATGCCAATCTTTTGGAGAGCGTGTGCTACCACAGCTAAAAACTTGTTCATTGCCTGAAGCTTATGGCCGCGTCCCGAGTGAAGCACCACCCGTACCACTAGCCGCCGGAATACGAACATGATCGAACGTACTCAATTACCAGCACTAGAGCTAAGCCGTATCATCTACGGCTTGTGGCGCTTAGCTGATGATAAAAACACAACAACATCGCATGTGCAAGCTAAATTGGAATCGTGCTTAGCACAAGGTATTACTACTTTTGATCAAGCCGATATTTATGGTGACTATGCATCTGAAAAACTATTTGGCACAGCGTTAAAAGCCGCTCCTGCATTGCGCGAACAAATGCAAATTATCACCAAGTGTGACATCATGCTGATATCGGATCACTACCCCGCACGTCGAGTGAAGTACTACGACACCTCGCGCACTCACCTCGAGCTCAGTGTAAACAACTCGCTAAGCAACATGAACATCGAGCAGATCGATCTGTTGTTGATTCATCGGCCCGATCCTCTTATGGACGCAGCCGAAACAGGCGCAACGCTGGATGATTTGATTGCTAGCGGAAAAGTAGCCTCAGTTGGCGTTTCAAATTTTCGCCCATATGATTGGGATCTACTGCAATCAAACATGAAAGCCAAACTACAAACTAATCAAATCGAGCTAAGCCTGCTGAAAACAGACCCATTTACTAATGGCGATTTGGCCTTTATGCAACAACATAAGATCGCACCGATGGCGTGGTCACCGCTTGCTGGCGGAGCGCTGTTTGATCCAAATGCCAATTCACAAACAGCTAACTTGCGTACCCGCTTAGACGTGATAGCCGCAGAACAAAATGTGGGCACGGATGCGGTAGCCGTTGCTTGGTTATTAAAACACCCTGCAGGCATATTGCCTGTGCTGGGTACCAACTCCCTAGATCGTATCGCTAAATTATCCGATGCGACAAAAGTGGACCTTGATCGAGAGACTTGGTATGAACTCTATACCTTAGCTTGCGGTCACGAGGTTCCTTAAATGAAAACAACTCACTACGCTCTCATTGGCTGCGGAATGATGGGCCAAGAGCATATTCGTAATATACAGTTTCTTGAAAACACAAAAGTCGTCGCGATTTATGAACCCGACCTTGAAATGCAGGGTATCGCAAAACAGCTCGTGCCCGAAGTTATATTTGCGCAAAGTATTGAAGAGCTTTTGGCAATAGAAATACTAGATTGTTTAGTTATCGTTAGCCCAAACTTTACCCATGTCGACATACTAAAGCAGATCGCTTACACCCGTCCTCTGCCTATTTTGGTGGAGAAACCGCTATTCACTGACCCAGAGGATGCCGAATACATTGCCGAGCTCAAAACTACCTACCCTTGCCCAATTTGGGTAGCGATGGAGTATCGCTATATGCCGCCACTGGCAGAACTAATAAAGCAAGTTCACTCAGTCACAGGTGGTGTGGATATGCTAACGATCAAAGAGCATCGTTATCCATTTTTAGAAAAAGTTAACGACTGGAATCGTTTTAACAAGTATTCAGGTGGCACTTTAGTTGAAAAGTGTTGCCATCATTTTGATTTGATGCGGCTTGTTATGCAATCTGAACCTGTGAATGTTATGGCATCAGCTGGGCAAGCTCATAATCATTTAGATGAAACCTATAACGGCGAAACACCTGACATCTGGGATCACGGCTATGTGATTGTCAACTTTGCTAATGGCGCACGTGCCATGTTAGAGCTATGCATGTTCGCTGACGGCTCACGCTACCAAGAAGAAGTTACAGCACTCGGTTGTGGCGGCAAAATCGAATGCAAGATACCTGGGCCGTCACGGTTCTGGGATAAGAGCCAAGGTGCCGAGCCTATTCCGAAGGTAACAATAAGCCCACGCGTAAATAAAGGTCCTCAAGTACTCGACATTCCGGTTGATCCAAAATTACTTGATGCGGGCGATCACAACGGATCAACATTCTATCAACATGAAAAATTCCTAGAAACCGTATTAGGTAATCAGGATCCTGAAGTATCGCTTCATGACGGATGGGCTGCAGTGCTTATGGGTATGGCTGCACAAGAGTCAGCGAGAACTGGGCAAGTTCAAAGCTTATCCCTATAGCTTAACGGTGCACGACATTCCTAAGGTATAAGCAACATGTCAGATCAAAATCAAAATGCCGTTTATATCGATTACCTCAATCGATTTGACATCGAAGCCTTAGGTATTACTGACGAGGAAATATTAGCCGCAATAGAAAAATCGCTTCATTCGCAAGGCTTAGGCGAAACAGAAATCGAACCACGCATGCACATCCGGCCTCGTACACCAGAGGAAGGCCACTTCAATGTGTTGCGCGGTTGGATTGGCAATGAGATCGATTCTGCTGGTGTAAAAGTCGTTGGTGATTTTGTTGATAACTACAAGGATAATCGACCTTCAGAATATGGCCTATTAACCTTATTCGACCCGCATATGGGTGCGCCCAAAGCCATCATTGATGCCACCGGCATTACCGAGATGCGCACTGGAGCGATGACCGCACTCGGCGCAAAATACCTAGCACCAAAAAATCCAAAGATACTGGCGCATATCGGAGCACGCGGTACCGCTTACTGGAATATTCGGCTGCTGTGCCATCTTTATGATTTTGATGAAGTGCGTATTCATTCACGTAGGCCGGAAAGTCGCGAAGCGTTCGCCGCCAAACTTGAACACGATCTTAAGCGTAAGATTATTGTTACCGATAATTGGCAATCATGCTTAGAAGGTGCTGACATAATGGTGGAGGCCTCTCGCCTGCAAGAACCCACACCGCTATTCAAAACTGAATGGATAAAGCCAGGTTCATTAGTGATCCCTTACGGCACGATGTCGGCAGTTGAGCTCAACCTAACTGACATGATGGCAAAAGTAGTTATGGATGATTGGGGTCAAGCGCACGGCATTTTCGGTGCGCTACGAGAACACGTTGATCAAGGCAAACTAACCGCCGATACCTTGCATGCAGAACTAGGCGAGATTGTGTCAGGTAAAAAGGCCGGACGCGAATCTGCAGATGAAACCATATTATTTTGGCATAGAGGGTTGTCTCTATCCGATATCGCACTTGGGCACGCTATGCTGAAAAAAGCTGAACAACTCAGTGTTGGTCAACGCTTGCGATTTTACTAGTGCCAGCTGCAACCCTAAATCTAAACGGCGAAGCAATATCACTAGCCGATTTTTACCGCGCCATTAAACTACCCTGCACCATCGCAGTTAACGCTACAATCGATGACAAACTGCAATCAACCTATAAGCACGTTATTGCTTCGGCGAATGATGACAAACCCGTTTATGGTTTAAACACGGGCCTGGGTGCCAACCTAAGTCATCGATTAAGCAGCGACGAGATTGCCGACTTTCAATTACAAATTGTTGCTGGTCGCGCAGTAGCTTGTGGTGATCCATTGTCTCCAGTTATCGGTAGAGGTGCATTACTCTCTCGCATACTCACAGCGGCTAATGGGTTCAGTGGCATTAGCCCAGAATTGTTTACCCATCTTTGCTCGGTGTTTAATGCAAAACTAGCACCGGCAATACCTCAGTACGGCTCTATCGGAGCAAGCGACTTAACCCAAAACGCACACCTAGGGCTATCTGTATGTGGCTTAGCACCCATCTGGCGAGACGGTAAACTCATCGACGCCACTGATGCGTTTAAAGCATCTGGCATTAGTTGCCCAGAATTGCAACCAAAGGATGGAATGGTGTTGGTTAATCATTCTGGCGTTACCGTTAGCCTCAGTGCCATTGCTTTACACGAAGCTCGTATTGCCTTGGATATGGCTAAACAATCCATTGTGCTCTCTTATGTTGGTTACGACGCCAATCAACAAATATTAGCCGACGCCACTAATGAACTACGCCCAGCACATGGGCAACGAGAAACTGCAAAGTGGTTTCGCGAAGCGTTAGCAGGTAGTGCTAATAAGCCGCGACGCATTCAAGAGGCGTTATCATTTCGAACGATTGCTCCAATCATTGGAGCAGCAGAGCACGCGCTTTCTGAAGCAATATTAATTTGGGAAGACGAAGCCAACGGTGTACCTGATAGCCCAGTGATCATGCCAGATGGCGCGATGCACTCCACCAGTAACTTCCATACTCCCGCACTCGCCCTAGCCTTACAAACGTTAAGCCTGTCGTTAGTAAGCGTTGCCAACGGTAGCGTACAACGTATGCAGCGCATGATGGATCCTACACTTTCCGGGCTTCCTAAATACCTATCTAAACATGAAGGCCGCTCAGCTGGGTTTGTACCTACTCAAAAAACAGCACTAAGTTTACTTGCCGACATTAGTCATCATGCTAATCCCGTGATGATGAATCCCAACCCTGTTAGTGACGCTGTCGAAGACATGGCCACCCTAGCACCACAGGCGGCAACGAAATTGACGCAACAACTAAAGGCCTGCCGATTGCTGTTTGGCTTGGAAGCACTGGTGGCCTGCCAAGCGATTGATCTGCGCGATCAAAAACCATTGGGTAGTTCAGTAGAAAACGTGCATGGTTTGATAAGAGAGAAGATTCCTATGCTTGATGCTGATCGAGCAATGGGGGCTGATATTGATTTGGCAGCTGAGATACTGGGCTTGTATGTTGGGCTATAAAAGCTGCCTTGTGTTTTTGCCTTGCCCATGGGTCCAAATGGGGGTGGGTTCATACATTGTTTTAAATGGATCCCCGCCTACGCGGGACGTAAGTGCCCCACTGGGTATGACAAGCCAGCGCGGGGATGACTATGATCAGAATAGCTGATCAAACACTATAGAAAAATACAGATTGTCTTTATACGTTAACTTTGTCATTCTGTCCGCATAGGAGGGTGTTATGAGTACCGTTGCGGGAAGCGAGAACCAATCACATTCATTTCTGGCCAATGCTGAGCCGACGCAAGTCAGAGGCAGCATTCGGCAAAATCAATACTCTGGCCACACGGCCGGGCTGTGCGATGGCTTGCTGCAATGCAACCTCGTCATCCTGCCTCAAGAACTAGCTACTGATTTTCAACGATTCTGCGAAGAGAACACCGTGTTCTGCCCTCTTTTAGGAAAATCCGCAGTCGGTGAGTATGGGATCAACGCCTTGGGGCCAAACATTGATCTACGCACGGATTTACCCCTTTACAATATTTACGAAAACGGAAAATTAGCTCGCACCCAAACTGATGTTAAAGCAATTTGGCGTGATGATTTTGTGGCGTTTGCTATCGGTTGTTCGTTCACTTTTGAACGAGCACTGTTAAGTGCCGGCATAAGCATGCGGCACATCGAGCAGAACCTCACAGTCCCAATGTACAAAACCAGCCTACAAACCAAACAATTTGGAGCCTTTGGTGGCTCAGCAGTGGTGAGTATGCGCCCAATCAAAGCACCCGATATTAAGCGGGTAATAGAAATATGCGAGCACTACCCTCACGCCCATGGAGCACCAATACATGTTGGCTATCCTGCAGATATTGGCATAAGCGATATCGATAAACCTGAATGGGGTTCAGCGGTTTCAATCGCTGAAAACGAGCTTCCGGTGTTCTGGGGCTGCGGTGTCACGAGTCAAGTTTCCATAATAAACGCAGCACCACCTATTTGCATAACGCATGCACCTGGGGCAATGCTGATAACCGAGATTGATGAACTATCGAATTCTGATTGGAGGGATGCCGGACCCCTTGATGAATAACTTCACAGATACGGCTTAGGAGAAAAAGATGAAGAAACGCTTAGGGCTTTTAGCCTTTACCCTAACAGCAATGACATCCACTGCGTTTGCAGCGGAGCTTTCCGTTGTGGGCAGCTGGAGTGGTTTGCCGTTACACAAGCTATATGAAAAACCGTTCTGGGATGAGAAAATGCCAGCGGCCAGCGATGGCAAGATAACCGCAACACTAACAACGCATGATCAAATGGGCATTAAAGGCGGGGATGTATTCCGCATGCTTGGTGAAGGTGTGTTTGATGTGGGTATGACCGTGGCGGATTACGCTGTTTCCGATACGCCGGCTCTTGAAGGTTTAGACGTACCATTGATTGCAACGGACGCAGCAGCAGCCAAGATTATGGTTGAAGCAGCACGCCCATTAATTGATGACATCTATAAGGATGTATTCAACGCTAAAGTACTCGGTGTTGCACCCTACCCACCACAAGTTGTTTTCTGTAATGCAGAAATCGCTTCACTTGCAGATCTCAAGGGTAAAAAAATTCGCGCGTCTGGCCGTTTAACCGGCAAACTCCTTGAAGCATTAGGTGCAGAAGCCGTTAGCGTAGGTTTTGGTGAAGTCCCTGGTGCGCTTCAAAAAGGCGTTGTCGATTGTGCCGTAACCGGCGCAGGCTCTGGTTATAGCGCGGGTTGGTGGGAAGTATCAACGCACTTAATGCCTATTCCACTTGGTGGTTGGGACCCAGTTGTTACCGCTATGAACCTTGATAAGTGGAACAGCCTCAGCAGCGAAGAGCAAGGCATGATCGAGAATGCTGTCAAAACTGATCTCGAAGCACCAGCCTGGGAGACAGCTCAAAATGCACTCGCCACAGACGTTGCTTGCTTAACAGGTGTGGGTGATTGCCCCGGTGATAAGCGCAGTATGAAGCTAGTTGAAGCAACAGATGCTGACATGACGACGGCGCGCGATATCCTTCTATCCTCAGTACTCCCAGATTGGGCAGAACGTGCCGGTGGCGATTGGGGGCAACGTTGGAACGACACTGTAGGAAAAGCGACTGGCGTTCAGATTCCACTTAAGTAAGTTTAAGTTGCATAAATCCAAACAGTAAAACTAACTACATGATAAAGCGCTTACTCTCGTGGCTCCAGCGTATGAACGAACGCTTAGCAGTTGCCGCAGGTATTCTACTGTTGATCAGCGTTGTCGTAACGCTTTTTGACATCATCGCCCGTCGGTTCCACATGGCACTAGGTGGAACCGACGAGCTCTCTGGCTACGCCATGGCGATAGCCACTAGTTGGGGCATAAGCTATGCCCTAACTAACATGGCTCATGTACGCATTGATTTATTGCGCGCCCGATGCGCTTCCCGTGGGCAAGCACTTTTTGACACCATTGCTATTTTGTCGCTCGCTGGGGTTGCGATCGTTATCGCTTATCGTGTGTGGCCGGTATTAGCTAAAACCATTAAATTTAATTCAACGGCAAACACCACCCTAGAAACGCCGTTATGGATACCTCAATCTCTATGGCTTGCTGGCTGGCTGTGGTTTGCCGTGTCGTCCATCATCATTGCCCTATCCGTTTTAATCTACGTGGCTTCTGGAAAGTTTGAAGAGGTTAATGAAGTCGCTGGCATGCGGAGTGACACATGATACTGTTCACCTCGACAGGCCTGTTAATACTGTTGTCACTGTCTATACCCGTTGGTATTGTTCTTTTTTTATTGGCTTTCGGTATTGACGAATTTTTTAGCCCGTTTCCGCTTATGCGTGGGCTTGGGCAAGTGGTTTGGTCGTCTTCTAACAGCGCTACATTAATAGCGATTCCATTTTTTGTCCTCCTTGGTGAACTCCTCGTACGTAGCGGCATTGCTCAACGCACCTATAAAGCACTTGAAGCCTGGGTGTCCTGGTTACCTGGTGGCTTAATTCACGCCAACATCGCTACGGCTACTTTATTCTCAGCCACATCAGGCTCGTCGGTTGCCACTGCTGCAACCGTTGCCTCAGTGGCTATGCCGCAAGCCGATAAACTGGGTTATGACCCAAGGTTGTTTTCGGGCGCTATTGCGGCAGGTGGCACGCTCGGTATCATGATCCCACCATCAATCAATTTAATTGTCTATGGCTTCCTAACAGAGACCTCTATACCGCAACTATTCCTAGCAGGTTTACTACCGGGTTTGTGTTTAGCGTTACTCTTTATGATCGTGACCGCCATACTGTGTAGCGCTAAACCTTCATTAGGTGGCCCGGGTATTAAGGCTAATTGGAAGCGTCGCTTCGCAGGGTTGATCGATCTTATCCCCCTACTTGCGCTTTTTGGCACCATTGTCGGTTCAATTTACGCCGGCTGGGCTACACCAACAGAAGCCGCCGCGATTGGAGTAGCAATGGCATTTGCGATCTCCGCAGCGCATAGAGCCATCAACTTAACCATGTTGGTCGAGAGCCTCAAAGGCACTGTTAGAACAACCGCAATGATCATGCTGGTTGTTATAGGCGCCTATGTTCTTAACTTTGTATTAACAGCATCAGGCGTGAGTGGTGCTTTACAAGATTTCTTACAAGGTTTGGGCTTAGGCCCACTGGCTACCTTAATGGTCATCGTTGCGATGTACATCGTGCTTGGATTCTTTATCGAAACGCTTTCACTTATGGTGGCAACCATACCTATAGTGGTACCCATCATCGTACAACTGGGTTACGACAAACTCTGGTTTGGCATCTTGATGATCATTTTAGTGGAAATGGCACTGATCACCCCACCGGTTGGGCTTAATCTTTATGTCGTACAATCAGCTCGTAAAAGCGGGCGTTTCTCTGATGTGATGATTGGCGTGATTCCCTACGCACTCGCGATGTTAGCCATGGTGGGCTTATTGATTATGTTCCCTATCATCGCTTTGTTTCTCCCCTCTTATCTATAGGAAAACCGATCATGAAATTTTCAACATCAAGTGGAGAGATGGATGTATCGATTGAGCATTGCTATGTAGCTGGCTGGACTGGTCGAGACAAAGGTGCAGTAGATCATCATATCGAAGAACTCGCTGCCATCGGTATTGCACCACCTTCAACCGTACCACTTTACTATCGAGTATCAAATGCGCTGCTCACACACGACTCAACCATAGAAGTATTAGGGGAAGGTACATCAGGTGAAGTTGAACCACTGCTGGTGCAACAAGGCGGTAAGCTTTACATCGGATTAGCATCAGACCATACCGACCGTGAACTGGAAGCACACTCAGTCGCTGCATCCAAACAAGCTTGCCTCAAACCAGCAGCATCACTACTCTGGAACTACGATGAGGTTGCAGATCATATCGATTCCATATTGCTGCGCTGCTCTATCAAAGAAAACGGACAATGGATCAGCTACCAAGAAGGCTCACTTGCGAATATAAGGCCACTGGCTGAACTGATGAAGGGATCTGGCTTTTCGGATAATTCTGCCATGCTGTGCGGCACCCTTGCGGCAATTGGTGGAGTTCGGCCAGCTACACACTATAAAATGGAAATAGAAGACCCAATACGCAAGCAAACAATTAGTATGGAATACAACGTTATAACATTACCTATCGTTGCTTAATGACTCTAGATCAACTAACTACTTTTCTATGGGTATCCCGCTTAGGTGGCGTGCGCAAAGCAGCGCTTGAGATGAATATTTCTCAACCCGCTGTTTCAGGCCGTATAGCGGCACTCGAAGCGTCACTCGGCACCACCCTATTTGATAGAGCTCAGCGAGGAGTGTCGCTAACTAAGAAGGGAGTATTACTGAGGGAGTATGCGGAAAGCATTGTCGATATCATAGAAGATATCAAATCCAACGTGGTGCCGGCTGAAGCTGTTGATAGCCTTTTACGAATTGGCGTGGCGGAAACCATCGTTCAACTTTGGCTACCTAATTTTTTAGCCACCCTATATGAAAAATACCCACACCTAAAAGTTGAAATAGTTGTGGATGTCTCAGTCAATCTACGGCAACAACTACTAGAACGCTCTCTAGACTTAGCCATCATGATGGGGCCTGTTTCTGAATTTTCGATCGACAACATCGGCCTCCCTGCGGTTGAATTAACCTGGTTTAGAGCAACTGACAAACCTGATACTGATTTCAACACCGTGCCGGTTGTGTCATACACTCGACAATCAAGACCTTTCCGAGAGTTGCGTAGAGAATTGCGAAGCCGTTACGGCCAAAGCACTCAAATATTTCCATCAAGTTCGATCTATGCAGGCCTGGAGATGGTCGCCTCAGGTATTGGCGTTGGGCTGTTTCCACACCAGCTCGGCTTAGAGCTCATCAAGCAGGGGCGTATAGTTACCTTTGATCCGGGTTGGACACTCGACCCGCTTGAATTTACCGCCTCATTTATTGGGGACCCGCGCAATAACTTGTGCACAGATGCCGCTAACATTGCTGCCTCGGCAGCAGAGCGATATCTAAGTGTACCAATCACGAGTGCCTAATACAGCGATGACCCGACAATGACACAACAACTCCCTTGGTCTGTAGCGACTGCTGGCGAACGCCTAAAGACAAGCAAAGAACGAGTAAACTCAGATGAGCCGGGCTTGAAACATGTTTTCACCCAAACTTTCTTTGCTGAAGCAGATGAGCAAGCCTTAAAACTAAACCACTATGCGGACTCACCACTATGCGGTGCTTTGGTTTCGGTAAAAGATCTGTTTGACGTAAAAGGCTATGTGACTAAAGCGGGCACCGCCTTTATGGCAGATGACCCACCTGCACAGGCTGATGCGCCACCTATTCAAAACTTGAGAGACGCAGGTGCGATTCTGTTAGGCCACACCAATATGACGGAGCTGGCCTACTCAGGCTTAGGTTTAAACCCTCACTATGGCACACCAGAAAATGCATTAGCACCAGGTTGTATTCCGGGTGGATCAACTGCAGGTGGCGCCGTCTCGGTTGCACAGGGTATTGCCGACATTGCCATGGGCACCGATACAGGGGGTTCGTTACGAATACCAGCAGCGTTCAATGGCATCGTTGGGTTTAAACCCAGCCAAAGCACCGTGTCTCGCAAAGGTTGTAAAGCTTTGTCTAAAAGTTTAGACAGTGTCGGGCCTATGGCAAAAACTGTAGCCGCATGCAGTATCGCTTACAAAACAATATCAAACGGTACAAACTCTTCAGGCTTAAACGTTGATAAAGAATTTATTATCCCGAGTAATTTTGGGATGGACGATTTAGAGCCTCCGGTCAAATCCGCTTTTGAACAAGCTGAACTAACGTTAAAAAGTAATGGCTACAAAGTTGAGCGTCAGACCGTCGTATCCTTAGACGCTCTCAAACAACTCGCGATCTGGCATTTTGCATCAATTGAATCTCGAGGCGAATACGAAGAAGCCTATCAAACCAAACGGCATATGATCGATCCGCGTATTGCTGGCCCGACCCGCATGGGTCGAGCGGATGAAGTTAGTGCCGCAAGCTATCGTAAAACTCTCAATTTACGTCAAAAACTTATTCATCAATTTCGTAGTGAAATGGCCAGTAAGATATTATTGTTACCCACGGTACCCATCTTGCCGCCTACTTTTGAATCACTGGAAGACGATGATGAATACACACGCGTTAATCTACAAGTACTACGCAATACATCCGTGGGTAATGTGATGGACTGTTGTAGCATTTCATTACCGTATACCTATGGCGAGGCAACTATGGGTGTAATGCTGACGGCATGCGCTAATCATGATTTGAGCTTGCTTGAGCTGGCGGCTGAATGTGAGGGAGTGTTTTGTGGATAGATCACCGTCATCCTCGCGAAAGCGGGGATCCATCTACAACATTGCATGGATCCCCGCCTCCGCGAGGATGACGAGCTTTCGCAGGGATGACGAGCCTCCGCGAGGATGACAAGCTACTAATCAGCCAACGACCTAAAAAACCAACGCTGAAAAACCAACAACAACAAAAACGGCGGCAATATCGTAATCACGATCAGAGCCATACCAGGCCCCGACTCCTGCCCAACTAATCGAATACCCCGCACTAGGGTATACAAACTATCATCGGTACTAATCATTAACGGCCATAGATACTGATTCCACCCGATCATAAAAGCGATAACGAATATTGCACCAGCTCTTGAAAATGACAACGGTATAACAATATCTTTTAAAAACCTGAATGGCCCAGCACCATCTAAGGATGCAGCTTCAATCAGTTCTTTGGGCAAGGTCAAAAAATACTGACGAAAGAAAAGCGTACCTAAAGCTGCTGCTAGAACGGGCAACACCATTCCAACATGGGTATTAATCAAGCCCAAAGATGCCGTTACGCTAAACGTATTAACGAAACGTGATTCTAAAGGGAACAACAATGTCACGAGTACAAACCAAAAAACAACGTGCTTACCAGGCATACGAAAAAACACAATAGCGTAAGCCGTTAACAGTGACAAAATAGTGGTAAGTGCAGCAACGCTTGTCGCAATAATCAGCGAATTTTTTAGCATGCCTAGGGGAGTTATCTGGTCTGTAAAACCAGCCTCGTATGAGAATATGCGGCCGTAATTTTGGATCGCTTGATTACTCGGAAGCCATTGCAATCCCTGCTGCTGAAGAGTTGATGTTAAGTGCGTAGATGATGCGATGATCACCACTATTGGGCCCAACATAAACACCAAGCCAGCACACAGCACAGCATGAGCTAACAGCCCCCTAGTGCGACTGTAGCCTGCTACATCCATTGCCATTGGTGAAGCTTCTAGCGTAAACGTTCGCCGGACTCTTTATTAAATACCATGGCGCGTTCGGCATTAAAACCAAGCTTTAGGGTTGATTCCAGCTCAGGCAGCATATCCTGCCCGGCTTTAAAGCAGAACTCTGTTTCTTCATCACCTTCATTTATGGCACCAAGAATGCCACCATAAATAAGATTATCTGAGCCGTGCTGCTCCACAATATCAACCCGCATCGGAAACTGCCCGTTGTCATCCAAATGGAGCTCATCCGGACGAATACCCAATACCAAATCGGTTGAGGTTGGCAAATCTGTAAACCCTGGTAATTTTACATCGCCGCTAACAAGATGCTGGCCATCGAATGTTGCCGGCAATAGGTTAACTTGTGGTGACCCGATAAATGAAGCGACAAACAAGGTAGCTGGATTGTTGTAAAGATCGATCGGCGTACCCATCTGTTCTATCTTGCCGTCGTTAATCACAGCGAGCCTATCGGCCAATGTCATCGCTTCTGTCTGGTCATGAGTCACGTAAATGCTGGTAACGTTCATTCGGCGCTGTAATCGCTTTATTTCGATACGCATTTGTACACGAAGCTTTGCATCCAAATTAGATAAAGGCTCATCAAAAAGAAATACTTTCGGCTCACGCACGATGGCGCGCCCCATCGCTACGCGTTGACGTTGCCCACCTGAAAGTTGATTGGGTTGGCGATCTAAAAAGTCTGCGATACGCAGCATCTTTGCAGCTTCTGTCACCTTTTGATTAATTTCTTCTTTTGGCATCCCCCGGTTCTTTAATCCATAGGACATATTGCCGCGCACTGTCATGTGCGGGTAAAGCGCATAGTTTTGAAAAACCATCGCAACATCACGATCAGCCGGAGATACATCATTAATCATACGATCATCGATTTGAATCTGACCCTCAGTGATGCTCTCTAACCCAGCCACCATTCTGAGCAAGGTGGATTTACCACAACCCGATGGGCCCACAAAAACAATAAACTCGCCACTGTCTATTTCCATGTCCACGCCACGAACGGCTTCCGCGCCGTTGGGGTACGTTTTTCTTACATTTGTTAGTTGTACCTTGGACATTACTTTTCACTCTCCACTAGGCCTTTTACAAACCAGTTCTGAAATACCAGTACCACCAACACTGGCGGTAGCGTAGCTAAGATGGTTAGGGCAAATGCTTTTTGATATTGCGGTACCTCACCACCTTCGGCGAGCACCTGATAAATTTGTTTGATACCGATTACCAAGGTGTAGTTTTCTTCTTTTGTCGTCATGATCAATGGCCACAAATATTGGTTCCATCCCACCACAAACATAATGATTAAAATGGCAGCGATCATGGTTTTAGATATAGGCACTAAAATATCTTTGAAAAAGCCCCAAGCAGTCGCGCCGTCTAAGCGCGCAGCTTCTAGCAATTCATCTGGCACAGAGCGAAAAAACTGACGAAAGAAAAACGTGCCCGTTGCCGATGCGATTAGCGGCACGATTAGCCCAAAATGCGTATCCAGCAAACCTAGGCCAGCCACTACCCCATAGGAAGGAATGATCCGAACCTCAAGAGGCAGCAACAGCGTCATGAAAATAACCCAAAACAACGGCACTGCAAGCTTAAATCTAAAATAAACAATCGCATAGGCTGCCAACATGGATATCACCACCTTGCCAATGGCGAAACCGATACCCAATATCAAGCTGTTTTTCAACATAGTGGTACCGAGAACGGATTTCATGACACCACCCTTAACAAACAATACTTCTTTGTAGGTGTTAACGAACTCACCGCCCGGCCAAAACTGCAAACCGTTTCGAATAATGCTTTCAGCTGAATGGGTGGATGTAGCAAACGCCACCCACACAGGCAAACTCATAAAAATGACGCCAATGATCAAAATTGTGTGTGTTGAAATTAATCGCCAATTCCACTGTTTCATTTTATCAATCCTCAGTAGTGAACTTTGCGTTCAATAAATCGGAATTGCACTACGGTCAGTGCAAGTACCATCAACATCAGCACAACCGACTGTGCAGAGGACCCACCAAGGTCAGCGCCTCTAAATCCGTCTTGGAATACTTTAAATACCAAGGTATTAGTAGCACCACCTGGTGCTCCCCTGGTAGTCGTATCGATAATGCCAAAGGTTTCAAAAAAGGCATAGGTGATATTGATCACCATCAGGAAGAACGTAGTTGGCGCTAGCAATGGGAACGTAATAGTCCAAAAACGTCTAAACGAGCTTTTACAATCCATCATCGATGCTTCGTTTACTGATTTGGGAATACCCTGAAGCCCAGATAAAAAGAATATAAAATTAACACTCACTTGTTTCCAAACAGCTATCAACACAACCACAAACCCTGCGTCGAAAGAGTCTAGCTTGTGATCGAAGTCCCAGCCAATTGCGTTGAAAAATTTGTACAGGTCGCCGATTAGTGGGTTGAACATTAGGTTGCCCATTAACCCAGCTACTGGCGGTGCTATGGCATAGGCCCACATTAATGTTGTTTTATAAGTACTGGCACCTCTTATCACTTCATTGGCTTTTACCGCCAGCAGTAAGGCAATTGCTAATGATAGGAAGGTAACGAGGGCCGAAAACACCATGGTAAAACTAGCGGCTTGTAACCAAGATTCACTGAAGATCGTGTCTTTGTAATTTCTGAACCAGACGAATTGACTAGACAACCCCCAAGCGTCTTCCAACAAAAATGATTGGTATATAGCTTGCGCTGCCGGCCAAAGAAAAAACACGACAATGATAACGATTTGCGGAGCAACAAAGAGATAAGGGATCGTACTGTGCTCAAATTGAACTCTCTTCACTGATTAGCTCCGGGTTTGAGACGTTGAAACGAGAGTGACGGCATTACGCCGTCACTCACTTTTTTAAACCAACCAGTATTAAACACGCCAAACAAGAAGTTTGAGGACATGTTCATATACAGGCTGAGATTTACTTATACGTATCGTTAAAACGTACTAGCAGCTCATTAGATTCTTTTTCCATAGCAGCAAAAGCTTCATCAACCGTCGCTGTGCCAGAGAAAATATCATCATAGTGCTTGTACATCACATCACGGATCTGCACGTAGTAGCCTAAACGATAACCTTTAGTCCACTCACCACCTGGCAGGCTTAACTGCAAGATACCAATTTCAGCATCTGGTGTTGAATCGTAGTAACCCTCTTTTTTAGCTGAGTCGTAGGCTGCTTGTGTGATTGGCACATAACCCGTTTCCTTATGCCAGAAGACTTGGTTGTCGTTAGACGTTACATAACCAAAAAAGTCAGCGATTGCTTTGTATTCGTCATCATCATGGCCCGCCATGGCAAATAATGCTGCGCCACCGATAAACGTGCCAGTTGGCTCTTTTGTGATGCTTTCCCAATAAGGTAGAAATGTCGTACCAAATTCGAACTCAGCTGATTTAGTTAAACCGCCAAATGAACCTGAAGAACCCAACCACATGGCGACTTCTTGTTGTACAAATGCATCTTGGTTATCACCCCATGCACGGCCATAAAAACCGTAAAAGCCTGCATCAAGCCATTCCTTAACTTTGCTCCAATGCATTTTCATGTGGTCGTTGTTATAAAGCAACTTAACGTCTGTGCTGTCATAACCATTGTTGCCAGTCGCCATTTGAAGGTTGTGGCGGCTATGAAAGTTCTCTGAAAAGATCCACGGGCTATGGCTCTGAGCAAGCGCTATATAACCTGCTTCTTTTAGCTTTGGAGCGATAGTTTCAAACTCTTCCCAAGTTTTTGGAGGAGCTGCGATACCCGCTTTTTCAAACGCTGCTTTGTTGTAATACAACAATGGCGTAGAAGAGTTAAACGGTAGGCCAATCATCTTGTCATCAGAATCAGCATAGAAATATCGAACACCGGGTATGTAATCTTCGATGTTGAAGTCAGTCATTAAATCTGCAACAGGGACCGTAGCGCCTTTTGCATTGATGATGGTCGCGGCGCCTGCATCAAAAATCTGAATGATATGTGGCTGTTGCTTGGCACGAAATGCAGCAATACCGGCAGTCATGGTGTCTTCATAACCACCTTTGTAAGTCGGCACTACCACTACATCAGATTGGCTTGCATTGTAGTTTTCTGCAATCTTGTTCACGACTTCACCAAGATTACCAGCGTGTGCATGCCACCACTGAATTTCAGTAGCGGAAAAAGCCTGCGTACTAGTTAATAGGCCACTGCTTAACGCTAGCGCAGCCAGTAACGGTTTAAATCTCATTTCCCTTTCTCCAAAATTGGTTGTACAAATTGGACGAAGACACAAACGCCCTAGAGCGCCCTTCATCCCTAATAACGGAACTTCCCTTATTACGAGATTATTAAACCATTAAATGGATTGCTGGGAAAGGTTATCGGCTGTTTGAATTAGATGAATTAAATACGAGGAGTTTTTATGAATTTCCACACATTTCCAAACCCTAAATATCGGGACATTTTGTCCCGATATGGCTATTTAATTCCAAAACAATTAGCGTAAAAGGTTGACGTTGCAGGCCAATCGCTAAAGACACCTTTGACACCGACGTCTTGGGCTAAAACGTGCAGTGCTTGATATGTTGCACCGTCATTCTTAACAGCAGGCTTAATGGTTTGATAGTACCAACCGCCACCTCCATCTAGTGACCCGGAGCGCTCTAGCGTCCAAGCGATTAAATCGAGCCCCGCCTCTTTGGCAGCGATAGCGTACTTAGACGGCACAATCTTGTCTTCGTCTAGTGTAAGCAGCATCCACATTGGCGGCGCCAATGTATTTAGGCCGATATCGCTTAGCTCCTTCATCGAAGGCTTCCATGATTTTGATGTGCTTATTTTAAAACTACGATCGCGATAACGTCCATCAAGCCAGGCAGCGTGTTCACCAAACTCAGGGGCTTCCTTTAGCCAGTGCTTAACATCATCAAGATTAAAGCTTTGTAAAAACACATCCTCGGGTTTGATCGAGCTGCTTAGGTACTCATCCACAAGAGCCTGAGCATATTGCTCTTGTGTCCATTCGCTACCATCCTCTGTTTTATAAGGCATAGCAACTTCCGCTGCTTTTAATTCTGGGATCATTTTAACGCCCAGTGAACTGAACAACTCAATACTCTCAGCATGAGTCATGAGCGTTCCGCTACTTACAGCAGAGTTCTCATGTGGCGTATTCTTAAGTGATAGATAGTCTTCTAGTGTTTTTGCTTTTTTATTCGACTTATCGAAGCGCCCAGTGAGTGATTTAAATTCCGATACAGTTAGATCTGATGTGCAACACTTAACATCGCTAAATGGCGTACGGCTATTCATATCAGGTGGCACGCTACATTTTTGAGCTAATGGCGTTTGCAAGATATTGGTTGATGAGTGCAAATCACATTGCGAATGTCGGCACACCAATGCCCGATCCTTTGTAAAAGTGACATCACACTCAATAATGCCAGCCCCACTTTTGGCAGCGGCTATATAACCTTCACGTGTGTGCTCAGGATATTTGAAAGGAGCGCCACGATGACTGATTGAGAAATTAGAACGGCTGGCAGTATTGGCAGCGCATGCACTTAATGTTGACCGAAGCTGCCCTTCTGGTAGCTCAGCAATTAATTGTGCAGGGCGATCACCTGTATCAATAGGGTCTGCGACGGTACCCGAAACGGGAAAAGCCAACAATATCGCTACAGCTAATCGTTTTATCTTTTTGCGGTTTTCAAACGTGGTGAATCCCATGCTGATTGGTCCCTATAGGCTGCGCGAGTGAGAAAACCTATTCTGCCTTCATTCGCTCCGTTAAAGCAAACTGACAGCTTGTTATGATAATCATGAGCTGTGCGTGCTAACGATCGGTTTTAACTCATTATCTAGCATTTCTTGAACTTCAACTCGTTCAGGATTACGAAGTATTTTTGCGTATTTATACTTAAACACACCGCTTGATAACTCCACAATCTTATCGCTTACCCATTTCGCCTCTAGCATGCCGCTTCTATCTTTATCTGATCCATCCCAAAATGGCGTGTTGATGCCAGCTGGTGCTGCTACAAGCACCTTACCTATCGCCATATCTTTCACTAATGACGCACCAAACATCCCTAGCCCTGCCTTAACGGCACTATATACAGGTTCGTACTCGCAAGCGTCGTATTGAGACTTGGATGTTATCAACATTACCTTAAGTGGTGTTTCAAGCTTATTTTTTAGTCGCTGCACGAGCAATGTTGGAGCGGTAAGGCCCGTATTCATCATCTGCAATATATCAGTGTCAACCAATTCATCAATATGCCCACGCTGCCGAAAACCTGCCGAATAGATCAGCGTATTGATACCTTCAAATTGAGTCAGTAACTTATCGATATCACGCGTAAGCTGATTCGAATCAGCGGAAATATCAAAGTGTTCAAATTGCGCACCTTGTAGATTGGGCTGATGCCTACCGGTTATACATACCGTGTGACCATCGTTAACGTAGTGCCTAGCCAGCTCTAGGCCCACACCGGACGTGCCACCCACAATAAGTATGCGCTTTTTCACTTAATCAAGCCTTGGCATAACAACCGATTGAACAAGAGTATATCAATACTTTTCTAACTACAGAAAAATCGATCGTCACCGAACTATTATCAAGCCTTCTATTAAAAGGCGGCCCACTATTTCGCCAGTTCTGGGTGTTCGTAGGCTTGAGGATAAGGCATCGGTTTATTTGGCCCAAGCGGCACAACGTTATTCCAAGATCGACCAAAGTAACCTTGCTTGCAATGTATTAGTGAATTGCTTTTCTCAACTCCCGGCAACGCATAGACTCTGCACAACCAGCGCCACAGGTGTGGATAATCTAAAATCTTTGCACCGTTTAGTTTCATACGCACGTAGTAAACCGGGTCGTGACGATACAAGGTTGGAAACAGGCGTAAGTCGGCTTCGGTGAAGTTATCGCCTGTAAGGTACGGTCTACCATCTTTTGCAAGCAGTATTTCAAGCTGCTCTAACGTATTGAAATACGCCTCATAGGCCTTAGCATAGACAGCTTGATCAGAAGAAAAGCCAGCTTTGTACGCCCCGTTATTGATGTTTGTGTATACATCAGCGTTTAGTGATTCGATTTGTTCTCGCATTGAAGAGTCATTTGGATATAAATCAAATCGTTCAGCTTTGCTAACACTGCTCCCCAGCGCACCTGCTTCGTCATTCAACATACGAATGATCTCAGCACTTTCGTTGTTCACTATTCGTTTCGTTTTTTTATCATACAAGATTGGCACCGAGCCTTCATCCGCCCCTTCTATTGCGTAGATCTCCTTAATTAAGCGATAGCCTTTGCCTGTGGCTGTCTCCGCTGTGCACTCCGGCAACACGTCACCAGTTAACGTGGATACTCGTTCAGCATTGAACTCCCAGAGATTTGCAGCTACTGGATCGTCGTCGTTAGTTCTACTCGGAAACGCGACATCAACTGTTATGCTGCTTTGCAACCCCAGTATGTTTCGCGCAAGCATGACGCGATGACACCACGGGCAATTGTAAGCAACATAAAGATGGTAGCGACCCGGCTCCGCCAGAAACTCCCCGTCACCCACGGCGCTACGAAAGCCACTAACCCCTCTAACGAATTCACCTCTAGCGCGACGGCTTGCCGCATCAATTTGCGATTCCTCTTTTGAACTATCAATCGGCTGTTTTGCCATTAGCCGAGCTCAGCCCTATCATGGGGCTTCGTGTAATCTAGATCTGGCCCGGTAGGAATAACACGAGCCGGATTTATCGTTTCATGACTAGCGTAATAATGATTTTTGATATGCACCATATCTACAGTCTCAGCTACTCCCGGTTGCTGGTACAAATCGCGTACATAGCCCGATAGATGCTCGTAGTCCGCAATGCGTCGAATGTTGCATTTGAAATGCCCTACATACACGGGATCAAATCGCACCAGCGTGGTAAACAGGCGCCAGTCGGCTTCAGTTATGGTATCGCCCGTTAAATAGCGTTGCGACGACAAACGCTCATCAAGAAAATCCAGTGTGTCAAATAACGGCCCGATGGCCTCATCGTAGGCCTCTTGCGTCGTGGCAAAACCACATTTGTACACACCGTTATTTAGCGTGTCATAGATACGATCATTTAATGCGTCAATCTCTGCTCTTAATGATTCAGGATAATAATCACCAGGTGTTGCACCGATATCATCAAACGCGCTATTAAACATGCGGATGATTTCCGATGATTCATTCGTTACGATGGTTTTGTTTTGCTTATCCCACAGCACCGGAACCGTTACACGCCCTGAATAATCTGACAATGCTGCCGTATAGACTTGATACATGTACTCAGCGTTGTTTTCATAATCTGCAACAACGCCATCACCGGCTTGGAACGTCCAACCCTTATCAGCCATATACCAATGAACAACAGACACCGATATCATATCCTCTAAACCCTTCAGGGCTCGGAAGATCATGGTGCGATGTGCCCACGGGCATGCTAAGGATACATACAGATGGTAACGCCCTGCTTCAGCTTTAAACCCACCATCACCACTGGGCCCAGCGGAGCCATCCGCCGTTATCCAATTTCTAAAATGTGGCATTTTACGAACAAAACGACCACCTGATGCTTTGGTGTCGTACCACTGATCAACCCATTTGCCTTCTTGTAAAAGCCCCATAATTATAGATTCTCATATCCTGAATACTTAACACCCGACAACATGGCCATATCACGATGCCAAGTAGCCAAGTCATTACTATTAAATTTACTTAGTGAATCGTGTCCACATGCTCTAGACATCACCTCCATCAGCTCAACGGAGGCGTTAAAAAAGTTCTTTAATTGCATGGACGATTTCTCAACGTTTAAGCGTTGGCGCAAGTCTGCTTTTTGAGTGGCAATCCCTGCTGGGCAGTTATTAGTGTTGCACATTCTGGCAGCAACACATCCAATCGACTGCATCGCGCTGTTAGAAACAGCAACACCATCGGCACCTAATGCCATCGCTTTTACAAAATCAATCGGTAACCGCAGACCACCGGTAATGATAAGTGTGACCCGCCCGCTTGCACCTTGTTTATCGAGATAGCGTCGCGCCCGCGCCAATGCAGGAATAGTCGGTACACTAATATGATCTCTGAATATTTCAGGTGCTGCACCTGTTCCACCGCCTCGACCATCAAGAATGATGTAGTCTGCACTGACATCAAGTGCAAATTGAATATCTCTTTCAATATGATTTGCACTTAGCTTAAAGCCTACGGGTATGCCACCACTGACTTCACGCACACGGTCAGCAAATTTCTTAAAATCAGCAGTCGAGCTCATGTCGGCAAACGTAGGAGGAGAAATGGCAGGCGTACCTTCGGGTATGCCACGCACTTGCGAGATCTTTCCTACATTTTTGGACCCAGGCAAGTGGCCACCGGTACCCGTTTTAGCACCTTGCCCACCTTTAAAGTGAAACGCCTGCACGCGTGTTAACAGCTCTTCGCTGTAACCAAATTGCGCACTCGCCAATTCATAAAAATAACGTGTATTGGCAGCTTGCTCCTCTGGCAACATGCCACCTTCGCCTGAACAAATGCCTGTGCCGGCAAGTTCTGCACCTTTGGCCAAGGCGGTTTTCGCCTCTTCTGATAACGCGCCAAAACTCATGTCAGATACAAACAACGGTATCTTAAGCGACAAGGGTTTTTTCGCCTCAGGGCCGATCACTAGTTCTGTAGAAACCTCGGCGTCATCCATTAATGGTTTAGTGGCCATCTGCGCAACCATCACTTGCAAATCATCCCAGTGCGGGAGCTTGTGCCGTGGCACCCCCATTGATGTCATCGGGCCATGATGGCCTACCTTGGTAAGGCCATCACGCGCGAGTTGATGAATCAGTGCAACTGTAGGCTCATCAGTAGTGGCCTTGGCAACTGGCGCGGTTGATGGATCACTTTGCGGCCCCGGCCCTGCCTTGCCGACTTGCTCTGCGCTAAATTGCTTATGAGTGCCATCGCAGAATGGAAGGTTGGCACTGTGTTTACACTGACAAAGATAGGCTTCACCACTTTCTTCTGCGGTAAACGCCTTGGGCGTGAATTCAGTACCAGCATGAGACCCATCGCAGAATGGTTGATTCTTTGATTGTCCGCATACACAAAAAAAATACTCATCACCTTTCTTTAAGTCGACGGCGGCGGGCTTGTTATCAGCAATGACTGGCTTCATTTTTGTTGTTTCCATTCCGATTAAGTTTCGAGGTTAATTGTCAGCCTGAGCCTAACTATATAGAGTTGCAACAATATGAACAATTATTGATAATAGAATTCATTGTTCCAAATATTAGACCACCATGGGCCAGATTGAAGAACTCCGCGCATTCGTGCAAATTGTCGAGCAAGAGAGTATTGGAAAAGCAGCTGAGCAGGCAGGAATAGCCAAATCAGCCATGAGCCGAAAGCTGCGTTTACTCGAAGAACGAATGCAAACCGTACTGATAACCAGAACAACTCGACAGTGGGCATTGACAGAAGCTGGGCGGCAATACTACGACAAAGGCCTTGCCATCATTCATTCGTTTGACGAATTTGAAGCGCAAGTTCGAAATGAAAACCTTGCACTTAAAGGCGATATACAGATCTCTGTTCCACTCTACTTTGGCCAAGTAAGCTTAAGCTCTCTGTTATTAGAATTTGCTAAGGCTCATCCTGATGTCCGCCTTACGGTTGAATTCAGCGACAGATTAGTGGATGTAATCAACGAACAATACGACTTGGTAGTAAGGATATCGGAGCTACAAGATTCGTCACTCATCGCGCGTAAGCTCTGTGAGACACGCCATATATATTGCGCAAGCCCAGAATACATTGCAAACTCCGCCCAAATAAAAACACCTCAAGACGTTCAAGCGCATAGCATTATTCAGTTTGGCTCGACTAAGCGCCCCAAGTGGACATTCACCACTCCAAAAGGCAAAGACATCATCGTACCTTTAAAATCCTCGATGAATTCGCACGATGGCGGTTTTTTGATTGCCGCCGCTGAACAGGGGCATGGCATTGTCAGAGTCCCAGATTTTTTAGCCGAAGAGCCACTGAAGGCTGGAAGGCTTGTTCAGATTCTGAAAGACTATAGGCACAAAACCGAAGGGATCTACTTTGTGTACCCGGCAGCACGTCATTTACCTCGTCGAACGCGAGCTCTAATGGATTTCATGCGTGCTAGGTTTAAGAATAATGAGACGAGCAATCAATTAGTTTAAAAATTGTGCGACACCACGACGCGCTACTATCATATACAAATAATAAAAAACTAGATGACCAAATCTAGAATAACCATTGGACACTAATGTCAACTGATACTCAACCATTCCCGCCAGAGGTAAGCGAAGAAGAAAGAAACTACATACGCCGCAGCGGTCGTTATGTTGTGGTTGGCTTTTGGACTCAAATACCCCAAAGGTGCTTTGTTTGCAATAAAGAAGCGACTGTTTCAGAAAAAATAGAAAGCGAGGAACTTAATCACATCGAAGTGCATTTTTGCGACGAACACAAAAAGAAGAGAAAGCGACAATTTCTCATTATCGTTGCTTATGCGTCGGCGTGCCTAGCTTGCTTAATTGCAGCGGGATTTCTTAATAAAACCGCATTCGGCTCGCTGGCATTTGTGGCTATTTTATTGGTGCCTATTCTTAGTTTACCTTATTCGATAAAGGCTAAGTTTAAGGAGCGGAGCATATGGATTACGGGGGCTGGTAAGGCGTTTTTGGATAGCTTGCCTGAGTATAAGGCTTGAAGTTTTTTAACTATCGTTGTTATTTTTATGTCTCGTATGCTGGATCCCCGCCTGCGCGGGAATGACAATGCTTAGTTTGCGTTTTCCTTTGCGGCGAAACTGATTACCGGTTCCATTTTACTGAAGTATTCATCTGATAGATGGCATTTTACCGAGTGCCCGTCGGCTAGCTCTCTAATGGGAGGCAACTCTTTTTCGCATAGGTTGTCACCAACTTGGGACTTATGCTTACAACGCGTTTGGAATGGGCAACCAGACGGTGGGTTAAGTGCTGATGGTATGTCACCATCGAGTACGATATGTTTTTTCTTAACACTGGTATCCGCAATGGGGATTGCTGATAGCAAGGCTTCGGTATACGGGTGATATGGGGGTGCAAAAATGTCGTCCGTTGTGCCTTGCTCAACAATATGCCCTAAGTACATCACCACCACTCGATCAGCGATATAGCGCACTACTGATAAATCGTGACTGATAAACAACATTGTTGTTTTGGCTTCACGCTGAATTTCCATTAACAGCTCTGTTACCGCTGCTTGCACCGACACGTCCAATGCTGATACTGGCTCATCCGCTACTACAACCTTAGGCTGGCCAGCAAATGCTCTTGCAACACCTATACGTTGCTTTTGCCCGCCAGATAACTGTCGTGGCATACGCTTGGCAAATTCATGCGGTAACTTAACTAAATCTAACAGTTCAAACATCCGCTCTCGCCGCTCGTCCTGCGTATTGCCAATCTCAAACTTATCCAGCGTTCGCATGATTTGTGAACCTACCGTGTGGCTTGGGTTGAGCGTATCAAACGGATTTTGAAAAACCATCTGTACTGATGCGACCGTTTCAGTGCCGCGATCACCCACCGCTAAATTACCAATAGACACATCATTAAGCGTAACTGTACCTGCCGTTGCCGTCTCAAGCCCTAATAGCACCTTGGCCAG
>CALJAA010000188.1 GCA_938028465.1 uncultured Granulosicoccaceae bacterium
CCATCTTCGGTTAAGGCAATATCAACACCACCAACTGCGATGGCTTTTGCAACAATGCTGCCGTCTTCATTGGTTTCGACCGTTTCGCCTTCAACACTCCCTTCGGTTTCATCGGTGGGCGCTTGTATTACGCCTTGCTCTATAAGGGCAGCTTCTTCCTCGGCAAAAGCATCTATCTGAGAAATATCTTTAATTTCGCCTAGCGTCGGTAAATCGTCCAAACGTTTCAGATTAAAGTAATCAAGAAATTCACGAGTTGTGCCTAGTAACGCAGGCTTACCCGGAAGATCCTTATGGCCAACAACGTTTACCCAATTGCGTTCTTGCAAGGTGCGAACAATGCTTGAGCTAACCGCAACACCACGTACTTCTTCTATTTCTGCTCGAGTAATAGGTTGCTTGTATGCGATGAGTACGAGTGTTTCTAATAGGGCGCGAGAGTATCGAGGTGATTTTTCCTGAAACAGGTGCATCATCCATGGCGCCATATCTTGCCGTGACTGCAACCGAAAACCGCTGGCTACTTCGACTAACTCAATACCTCGAGTTTCGTACTCTTCTTGCAAGCTAGCTATCGCTGCACGGATGCCTGGCTTATCAGGCGCATCGCTATCATCTTGAAACAGCGAATGTAGTTGCGCGATGCTCAACGGCTTACCCGCCACCAGCAATCCCGCCTCCACGATATTTTTGATTTGTTGCTCTTCCATTGCCTATTCCGCTAAATCGATGAAAGTTGTTGAATCATCCGAAGCCTGAGTTGGCTCAACACGTGACTTCAAGTAGATAGGTGCAAAGTTGTCACTTTGCGAAATGTCGATCAATGTTTCCTTACACAATTCTAGAATTGCTAAGAAAGTAACTACGATGCCTAAACGGCCTTCCTCAGGATTAAACAGCGTGGAGAATTCGCAAAATTCGCCAATCTGTAAAACCGATAAAACATGAGTCATGCGCGCGCGAACCGATAGTGCCTCACGGTCCACATGGTGGTGCCCTGCTAAGCGAGTACGCTCCGCAACATCCTGAAAAGCCAGTAGCAGTTGTTTTAAGGTGATATCCGGCAACGGTTGATCGCGCTCGATTGTAGGCGCAGCCGCACTCAGTTGCTGATTGTCTCGCTCCATGCGCGGTAAGGTTTCCATATTTTCTGCACCTTCTTTGATGCGCTCGTACTCTTGCAAGCGGCGAATCAATTCAGCGCGAGGGTCTTCTTCATCGTCGTTATCTTCTTCGATGCGCGGCAGTAGCATTCGAGATTTGATCTCTGCCAGCATCGCAGCCATCAGCAAATATTCAGCCGCCAACTCCAGACGCATAGATTCCATCAAACCGATGTACTGCATGTACTGCGCAGTGATTTCGGCAATCGGGATGTTGAGGATATCGAGATTTTGTCGTTTGATTAAATACAGAAGGAGATCGAGCGGCCCCTCAAACGTATCGAGAAACACCTCAAGCGCATCAGGCGGAATGTAGAGATCCAAAGGTAACTGGACCAGAGGTTCACCACCCACGATTGCTACTGGATCAGAATCGTCTTCAGCTGAGATTGAATTGGTAGCGTCAGGTACAGCCGCCCCCGTTGCGACATCGACGGGTACGTCGGTCGTTGGGCTCGAGTCAGCGCTACTGACTGGATTTGATTTTTGCATAAAAATTTGCCAGCGTTTTCATCATTATACAGCGGCAAAGCGCAAAACTTGCGTGTTAAGTACCTAATTCACAAGGCCTGCATCTCTTAATCCGAAAATGTCGCCTCGCCTCGTCCTTGTCTTGCGACTTCCATCCCACCATCTTCATCTACGATCAAAACCGTTGTTGGCTCAAAACCACAATTTCCACCATCTATGACAAGGTCGACATCATGCTCTAATTTTTCACGGATCTCGAGCGCATCCGTCTCTGGCAGATCATTGCCAGGCAAGATGAGTGTGCTGCTCATTAAGGGCTCATCCAACTCTTGTAACAATTCCCTACATATCGCATTATCGGGTACACGAATGCCAATCGTTTTGCGCTTCGGATTTTGTAATCGGCGAGGCACATCACTAGTAGCGCGTAAGATAAATGTATAAGGCCCAGGCGTTAACGATTTGATCGCACGATATGCACGGTTGTCTACATGAGCATATTGAGCAATAGCTGAAAGATCTGGGCAAACTAGTGTGAAGTTATGCTTGGCATCGGTTCGACGTATACGAGCAATTCGCTCCATTGCCCGTTTGTCACCTAAGTGACAACCCAGGGCATAGCAGGAGTCCGTTGGGTACGCGATTACGCCACCCTTCTCGATAATCGCTACAGCTTGACTGATCAACCGTTTTTGAGGGTTATCAGGATGAATGGCAAAATATTGACTCATAACTGAAAATCTGCGAATTTGGCCGAATTGTACGCCAAAGCGGTGCAGTGATTGCATGCGGAACTATGCTTTTATACACAAGCTTGAGGATATCGGAATACCGTCTCATGAATAAATCTACTAAATGCGCGCTAACAGGCGCTTTGTTCGTTCTCTCCGGTTTTCAACACGCCATGGCGCAGGCCGAAAAGTTGCCCGATGGCGTTGCAGCCTTAGTTAATGGCCGCCCTGTATCTGAGCTGTCCGTTAAGAACGTCATGACCCAAATCGCTGGCCAAGGTGAAACACCTGATCGCAAGCAGATATTGACCGAACTGATCAATCTTGAGGTGTTGACACAAGCTGCGGAAAAGCTAGGTTTGAACGAAAAACCTGAAGTTGCTGCCGCCCTTCATCTGCAATACACACAATCAATGTCCAACGCCTATCTTTCTGAGGTGGGTCAGGAAATTGAAGTAACCGATGAAGAGCTTCGAGCAGAATACGATAGCCAGGCTGAAAACGTAAAAGCAGACGAATACAACGCTAGCCATATTTTGTTGGAATCGGAAGCCGAAGCAAAAGCGGTGATCGATGAGATTGCCAAGGGTGCTGACTTTGCACAACTTGCTATCGAACGCTCAACAGGCCCTACTGGCCAGAACGGCGGAAACCTAGGTTGGTTTCAAGCCAACAGCATGGTGCCTGAATTCTCGGCAGCTCTAGCTACAATGAAAAAAGATGAAATGAGTACAAAGCCTGTTAAAACTGAATTTGGCTGGCACGTCATCAAACTCAACAACACACGCTCTGCCGCTACACCTGATTTTGAATCAGTTAAAGCAGGCATGAAAAACGTTGTTGTTCGTAACCGCCTTGCGGCAAAGTTAGGCGAACTAATCAAAGAAGCTGAAATTACTCGCTAGCAGCCATGGCTTGCTGTAGGTCTTCTTTTATATCCAACACATCTTCAAGCCCGACGGACAATCTTATTAGTCCGTCGGCAATCCCAGCAGCTTCTCGATCCTCAGCAGTCATTCGAGCATGGGTGGTGGTTGCTGGATGAGTAATCGTTGTACGCGAATCTCCCAAATTACCCGTAATTGAACAGAGCTGAGTTGAATCGATCAGTTTCCATGCAGCGGCCTTGCCACCAACCACTTCAAACGCGACAATCCCACCAAAACGACTTTGCTGTTTTTTAGCTAAGGCATGCTGCGGATGAGATTCAAGCCCAGCATAATGCACCTTGGCAATCGCAGGCTGCTCTTCCAACCAAGCCGCTATCTCCTCCGCGTTATTACAATGCTGTGCCATGCGTAGATGCAAGGTTTCAAGGCCTTTTGCAAATACCCAAGCATTGAATGGGCTCATGCATGGCCCAACACTGCGCATATACCCCGTAAGCGTTTCGATTAACTCTCTAGACCCAAGCACAGCACCACCAACGCACCGGCCCTGTCCATCTAAATATTTAGTGGCCGAATGAATAACAATATCAGCGCCATGACGCAACGGTAGCTGCAATGCCGGTGTGCAAAAACAGTTATCAACTGCCAGCGTAGCCCCTACTCCGTGAGCCGCATCGGCCAGCGCTTGAATGTCAGCAACTTCATTAAGCGGATTGGTGGGCGTTTCAAGGTAAAACATTTTGGTTGACGCGTTGCTTAGGCTGGCCCACTCGCTTGCATCAAAACTATCTGCCCAACTTACATCAATGCCAACCTTAGGCAGAAAGTTCTTAAATAGATTAACCGAGCTACCAAACATATTGCGAGTGGCCACAATATGATCACCTTGCTTGAGAGTGCCCAAAACCAACATGGCGATCGCCGCCATACCCGATGCACTGGCAATGCAATCTTCAGCCTCTTCCATCGAGGCTAATCGCTCTTCAAAGATCCGCACAGTGGGATTGGTGAAGCGCGAATAAATCGGCCCGTCTTCTTCGCCCGAAAATCTTGCTGCGGCTTGTGCTGCGTTTTCGAACACAAAACTCGAGGTGGTCATTATCGGCTCAGCATGCTCACCCAATGGACTTCGTTCAAAACCTGAACGAATTGCTTGAGTGGCTGAGCGCCATGATTTATTTTTATGCAATTTGGTAGCTAATTTTTTGTTTAAAGAAGACAAGAGACTTGCAAATCAATAGGTTTGCGTATGTTCTTAAGTTATACTGCACAAAGTCGACGTAAACTTACATACAGTGCGTTTAATATCCAGTTCAATTTTTGTCCTCTTGGCTGCCATACCAACTTCGTTGGTCGCGGCCCTACCCCTATTCACCACACCAGGTGAGTGCCATACGGCATTGGACAATTCTCGTACACTTTACAACGATGGGGACAAAAAAGCTGCGTATAAATTATTGATTCATATGCAAGCGCATTGCACCAACTTTCCACAGATCGAACACAATCTTGGTGTATTAGCCGTGAGCAACGAGCAGTACGATGTTGCGATACAACATTTCGAAAACTCCCTACAGCAAGATAAACGCTCACAAGATACAGCCGACCAGCTGCAACAAGTGCGCGCCTACCAGGCCAGCATTGCCTATAGTGAAGCACTACAGCTGCGCAGTCGTGCACCAAAGCCTGCCTCCACCATGCAGGACTCAACCAAAATTAATAGCATTGCTCCCCCGCTGCCACGCGCGCAAAGCAATTTGCATAACACCAGCACTGTGGAATACGAGCTCTACGACTGGTGGCAATCTGCGCGCGATAATAATAAAGAGGCATGGCTCTCACATTACGAACAGCAGTATCCACCTCCGCCTGGGGCTATGACGGCTCCGGTTAAGTGGCAAAACACACAGCGACGTATTAACTTCACAGCGCAAGATGCTGTGGCTATTGTGAGTTACCAATCTAAGGGTTTGCAGCAGCACCGCCAACTACTCATGCGCCTGCAAGGAAACCGTTGGAAGATCTACCAGGAATTTCAACTTCAGTGACGTTTATTCGAAACCTATTGGTTTGTATTTGTCTGTTGCCTAGTGCAGCAATACTTGCCGAACCTCAGGGGCCCATTGATGCCTCAGTAGCGCTTGATTTGCAAACTCAAAAGGTATTGCAAGCCATCGTTGATGGCGATTGGGTAACGGCAAGCGAGGATGCAAAAAAACTAAGTCATCAGTTTCCAGACTACGCCTTGGGGCAGTTGCTTTATGCAGAAACATTGCAGGTTACTGCAGGCCTACCACTTAGACACAATACAGAAGAGCGATTTTCACTTAACTACATTGGATTGCTACTTGAGGCTCAAGCACGTGCAACCCAACCCTCGGCAATAGCTGGCTCCAAAAACGCCTCTGGCTACTCTGAGGCTGGTAACAACGCAGTGACTTTCCCTGCTGCAATCGTTCACACTGGTAGCACGATCGATCATGTCATTTTGGTTGATCTAAAACGCTCTTATTTAATGCTGTACGACACCAGCAACACTGAACCGAAATTAATAAAACGACACTACATCGCCAGCGGCTTGGGTGGTTTTGATAAACGATACGAGGGTGATCTTAAAACGCCCCTCGGTGTTTACAACATCCATGGGTTTCGATCCGATAAATCATTACCCACACTTTATGGCTCTGGAGCTTTGATGCTAGATTATCCAAATTCACTGGATAAAATGTTGGGGCGTTCAGGCTCTGGTATTTGGTTACACGGCGTGCCTCACGATCAGAAAAGTCGGTCGCCCCGCTCCAGCGAAGGCTGTGTAACGATGGCAAATGACTACCTATTAGATCTACACCAAACGATCAATCTGCACGCTACACGCGTGGTGTTAAGTGACGAGGTTAATTGGGTATCGCCAGAGCTGCTAGCTAGCAAACAAAAGCAGCATATCGATTTGTTTGAGCAATACCGCACGGCTTGGACTGAAATGGACATCACTGCTCTGTATAGCTTGTACAACGATGGCGCTTGGCCGTTGGCTGCCAAGCAGCACGGTCTCGACGGTGACTTGAAGCGTGTGAGTCAAGACACTCAAATGATAGCCGACCAAGCTCAATCTAAGCATGCACAGACCCTAGCCAATACCACCCCTGCTACTTTGGCTGTTATCGAAGTTCCAGGTGCGGGCGGCATTGTACAAATGAGCTTCCGGCATGGCGGCAAAAATGAGATCCACACCACACTTTACTGGCGCCAGCTAGACAATGGCCAGTGGCAGATTGTCCAAGAGCTCAACCTAGACTCAAGCATCTAGGCCTCTCGAACCCACTCCAAAACGTGACCATTGTCACGGTATATGCCCAATTGCGCGCTGTCCGTCACAGTTAATCTAGCAATTGCAAACTAAAAACACCAATAACCTCATTTCAGATCAATTATTGCATTGGAATAGCCATGCAATCGCACCTAAATATCAGCCTCAAACCCTTCAAGGAAGACGGAGTTCGGCCGATTTTTAGTACTGACGGAACTGGATTGGCATTCGGGCCAAACGCATAACAACAATTATGTTCTTCAATAAATTGTTCAAATCTGAGAAGAAGGAACCCGCACCGCGCCGCAAGCGTGGGCAGAAGCCTTCTGGTGACCGAACTAAACGCACGCGCAAGCAACATCAAAAAATTGATGTCGCCGATTTACGCGTTGGTATGTTCGTGGTCGAATTGGACAAGCCTTGGGAAGAATCAGGCTTCATGTTTCAAGGGCTGGAAGTCAAAAGCTCGCAAGACATTGCAGATGTACAGAAAGAATGCAATCACGTTTGGGTTGATTACGACGAATTTACATTGAAGGACAACAAAGCACCTGAAGCCGAGCGCAGAGCAGGTGTTGGCAGTACCGCCTCAACCCACCAAGTTGAAGACGAACTCGAAGCGGCAACTGAAGTGCACACAATGGCTAGTGAAGCCATTACTAACTTATTTGAAGAAATACGTCTCGGTGCTGAAATCGACGGCGGTAAAGTTAAGCAAGCAGTAAATGGTTGCGTTGACAGTATCCTACGCAATCCTGATGCATCAGTTTGGCTCACACGCATTCAGGCCAAAGACGTTGGCACAGCTCAACACTCTCTTAACGTCGCAGCCTTAAGTATCGTCATGGCTAAAGCCATGGGTTTATCTACTCGAGAAATGGAAGACGTCGGTGTTTGCGGTATGTTGCACGATGTCGGTAAAACCAGTATCTCCTCAGAACTACTGTTAAAAGATGGCCCACTCGACGAAGCTGAGATGGAAGAGATGCGCAAGCATACTCGCTACGGCCGAGACATCTTGATATCAACTAAAAGTGTGATGTCTGGTGCTGCTGACGTAGCACACTCACATCATGAACGCGTAGATGGCACGGGTTACCCTCGCAAGCTAGAAGCAGAATCGATTCCACTATTTGCAAAGATCGTTGCAATCGCCGAAGCCTACGACGTCATCACAACGAATCAACCCTACCGCACTGCACGTTCACCATCTGAAGCGTTACAAGAGCTTTACGCACAACGCGGCACGCAATTTGACGAAGAACTCGTTATATCGTTTATAGATGCAGTAGGTATATTCCCACCGGGCAGTATTGTTGAAATGCTTAACGGCGAGATTGGAATTGTATTGTCGAATACCAGCGATAAGCTTCGTCCTCGCATCATTTTGATACTTGACGAATTAAAAGAGCCCGTACCACAGCGCATTGTTGATCTATCAGGAATGGAAGTGGATAACCGCGGCAACGTGTATCAAATCAAAACTACCCTGCCTGATGGTAGCTTCGGCATCGATGTTGCGGATTTTCAGCGAGCTGGGCTACGGATGGGTTAATGCCTGTCATCCTCGCGACGACACTACAACACCTGCAAATCATCAGTGACTTGTTGTTTACTACTGTCGTTACGCGCCTGTTGTAACGAATTCAAATAAGCCTGATCAACATCACCCGTTACGTACCTACCATCAAAGCAGCAAGACTCAAATTCGGCTATTGGGTGTTTGTCATAACGAATCGCTTCGATTAAGTCGGAGAGATCCTGATACACCAACCAATCAGCACCAATTTTTTCTTGTATCTGTTCAACCGTACGATCGTGCGCAATGAGTTCATTAGCTGCCGGCATATCAATGCCATAGACATTAGGGTGTCGAACGGGAGGCGCAGCTGATGCCATATAAACCTTTTTCGCGCCTGAGTCTCGAGCCATTTCTACTATTTGATTAGAGGTGGTTCCACGTACTATCGAATCATCCACCAACAAACAATTTTTGCCTTTGAATTCTAGATCGATGGGGCTGAGCTTTTGTCTAACAGAATTTTTACGCATCGCCTGCCCAGGCATAATAAAAGTGCGCCCGATATAACGATTTTTGATAAAACCTTCGCGATACTTTACGCCAAGGTGGTACGCCACCTCCATCGCAGCTGTTCGACTAGTATCGGGGATAGGTATCACCACATCAATATCGTGATCTGGCCGCTCCCTCAAAATTTTGCGAGCCAAGCGCTCCCCCATTCGTAAACGCGATTTATGCACTGATATTTTGTCGATGATGCTATCTGGACGTGCCAAATAAACATACTCAAAAATGCACGGTGTTAGTGCGGGTTCAGAAGCACATTGCTGCGCATGCATTTGACCCGCTACATCAACGTATACAGCCTCTCCTGGCGCTACATCTCGCAATAGGGCAAACCCTAAACCTTGCAAAGCAACACTTTCAGAAGCGATGGCGTACTCGGTGCCAGCATCAGTATGCCGGACACCAATAACCATCGGCCTAATTCCTAAGGGGTCACGGAAGGCAAATACGCCTCTGCCAACCAACATGCCGATAACAGCATAAGCGCCTTTGCAACGGCGATGCACAGCTTCCACCGTAGCAAATAAATCAGCAGGGTTTAGCTGTGTATCCGGATTGCGCTCTTGCAGCTCGTGTGCAAATACGTTGAGTAGCACTTCAGAATCAGAGCGTGTATTGATATGCCGCAAGTCAGATTCAAACAATTCGCGCTTTATTTCTTCGGCGTTAGTTAAATTGCCGTTGTGCGCCATGACTATGCCATACGGTGAATTCACATAAAACGGCTGCGCTTCCGCACTAGCAGATGTACCGGCTGTGGGATATCGCGTGTGAGCAATACCCATGTCGCCATTTAAACGGGCCATGTGCTCTGCGTTAAAAACATCGCGCACCAAGCCCGCACCTTTACGCAGGATTAGCTTGCCCTCCGAGCTGGTTGCTATACCTGCAGCATCTTGGCCGCGATGTTGAAGCAACGTAAGGCCGTCATAGAGACGATGGCCAACCGCACTGGATCCAACTATACCGAGTACACCACACATGATTAAATTCTCTAAGCTTCAAACTCAAAATGTTGAGCAAGCTCTCTCGGCATTCGAGAATGAATCATTCGAGCTGCTTCTTGAAAGTATGGCAATGTAAACGATTGCTTCCACCATTTTTCGTGTTTTATTGTTGGAACTAGGTTGGCTGATAAAACCACCAAAGTGATAATGATTATCCCGCGAGCGAAACCAAAAAACACACCCAAAGTGCGATCTCGGCGACCTCCCACTGACGTGGGCATTGCTTTACGGAGTAACCAGCTAATCAAACTACCGATCATCATCGTGCCAAGAAACAATACTAAGGCGCTAATGCCCAAACGAGCTTCGGGGCTTTCGATTGTGTCACGCGGCAGCAACGACGAAAACCGATTGGTAAATAGCAGTGTAATGCCGATAGCCATAACCCAAGTCGTGACACTAACGGCTTCTTTGTAGAATCCGCGGACAAAACTGACAAGAGCCGACAATAAAATAACAACCAGGATGGCAATATCTGTTGGCATAGCTGCTCCGTTAACGACAACGCCTGTGGCGCATTCTAACAGGCCCTGCAGCCTGTATCAGGGATATGGTGTAACCAATGCCTCTCGGCCAAGCAATCGAACAACATCATCCCGAGTAGTGGCAGCCTGAGTTTGGTTAGTCATGGGCCCCACTCGTACTCTAAAGAGCGTTTGGTCATCCGAAATGGTAATAAACGACGGGTGCCCAGCGCGGCGTAGACGATCACGCACCGCAAGCGCGTTTTGTTCATCACCAAAACTACCTGCCTGAACAACCCAAGCTGATAGCGTGCTGATATTGACCTCTGGGCTGGCTTGGGGTTCAGGCCCTTTAATGTCAGCGGTCTGTTCTTGCGCAGGATCAAGAGTTGCTTCGAGCATAGGCTCGACGTTCATCACTGTTTTTGTGGGAGCAGCCTCAGGTATGGCGAGTACCTCGCTTTGACCATCCTCACGAATCACCCGAGGTGGCTCCTCACGCAAACGCTCTACACGGCGATATTGGCTCTCACTGCCTGCACCATCAAGTAACAAAGGCAGAAAGATCACCGCCAAAGCAATCAACACAGCAGCACCCCATAGGCGCTGGCGCAACTTGATGGCTTTTTGTTCCTCGAGGGTGTCCATTGTATATAAAATTAATCAGCGGTAACGGGCTGCACAACAACGTCACTGGTTTGCCAGTATTCCTGCAATGCGGACAACATAAAGAAGGATCCCACTACCACAACAAGCGATTTCATCGAATTGCTAGCATCGTGTGTACGCGCATTTGCCATCGCTCTCTGCCAAGCTTCGCTGATGTCACTGCAAGTAGTCACTCGCGCGTGTGGATCCACTACCTTTATTTTAGCTGCCAAATCGTCAGAAGACAGCGCTCGAGGTTGCGGTAATGCAGTACTGAACCAATTTGTTGCAATTGGCTGCAAGGCTGAGACCACGCCTTCGACGTCTTTATCGGCCATTACGCCAAATATCAGCTGTACCGGTGCAGCAGGGAAAACCTCCGCAATCGTATCCACCAGCGCCACTGCAGCGGCTGGGTTATGTGCAACATCTAATAAATTGAGCACACCACCTGCGTAGAGCTGTTGAAACCGCCCTGGCAACGCATCACTGGCGAGGGCTTGCCTGATAGCCGCAGCAGACACCGGCAGTTTGTGTTGCAGCTGCGCGATAGCTTCAAGCGCGCAGGCGGCATTGCGCCTTTGATGGGCACCGGCGAGCTTAACGTTTAGCTCAGGGTGCTCCGGTATCTGAATCCAGTCCATGGAGGCTTTGTTTGCAAGCTCTTTCATAATGCTTGGCGGGTCAGGCTCACCTACTATGAGCGGTTTGTTCGCACGACCAATGGCAACTTTTTCACGCGCTACTGAATCCCGCGTGTCCCCAAGATAGGCTTGGTGATCAAGAGCAATACTGGTGATGATCGCGCAGTCAGCATCCCATAAGTTGGTCGCATCCAAGCGCCCGCCTAGACCCACTTCTAGAATAACCACATCACATTGTTGCTCACGAAACAACAACATGCCCGCAAGTGTTGTGTATTCAAAATACGTTAGCGTTGTACTACCACGGCTTTGCTCTACTTCATGCAACGCCACAACAATTTGTTGGTCAGATGCATCCACACCATTAATTGACATACGCTCGTTAAAGCGTTCGATATGGGGCGACGTGTAGGTACCGGTTTTGTGCCCAGCATATTGATACGCATGAGTTAGCAGCTTCACCGTCGACCCTTTACCATTGGTGCCGCCAACCAATATCACTGGCATCACTGCAGGCGTTAAATTCAATCGTCGCGCAACTTCGCTGACACGATCAAGGCCAAGATCTATTTCTGTGGGGTGTAGCTCTTCGAGCCAAGCAAGCCAATCACTCAGGCTTGCCTTAGGAGATGGAGATTTCATGCAATCATTTTGTACTCGGCAAAACTGCCGATATTAATTAGCAGCTGCCACTTCGATACGTGATGCATCGGGAATTTCAGGTCTGCTAGTTAATTTACTTAATAGTCGTGCGATCTGATCACGCATGTCTCGACGATCAACGATCATATCGATGGCTCCGTGTTCGAGTAAAAATTCGCTGCTCTGAAAGCCTTCTGGCAACTGCTCACGTACGGTTTGCTCTATAACGCGCCTGCCGGCAAAACCGATTCTTGCACCAGGTTCTGCAATGATGATATCGCCAAGCATTGCAAGGCTTGCCGACACACCACCCATGGTTGGATCTGTTAACACTGAGATATAAGGTAAGCCACGTTCCGATAACTTAGCGAGCATGGCGCTAGTCTTGCCCATTTGTAGTAAAGAGAACAATGCCTCTTGCATACGCGCGCCACCGCTGGCACTAAAGCATATAAACGGTATATTTTTTTCTAAGCTCACATCACAGGCGCGTGCAAAACGTTCGCCCACAACCGACCCCATGGAACCTGCCATGAACTTAAAGTCGAACACCGCGACCACAACTTCCATACCGTGGATATTGCCGTGCATCACCACTAGCGCATCTTTCTCGCCAGAATCCTTAGCCGCCTGTGTGAGACGATCTTTATAGCGCTTGGAATCCTTAAACTTTAGAATATCAACAGGCTGCACGGATTCACCAATTTCAGTGCGACCTTCTTTATCAAGTAATCGATCAATACGCGTGCGTGCACTAACCAGCATGTGGTGGCCGCACTTGATACAAACATCTTGACCACGCTCAACTTCAGCACGATAAAGAACATCTGCACAGGAATCGCACTTAACCCATAAGCCTTCGGGCACATTTCCCTTCTCTTCGTTACGAGGGCTAATACGCGATGGAATCAGCTTCTCGAACCAGCTCATTGCTCTCGCGCTAGTTGGTGGTTTCTTCTCGTCGCTCATAATATTTCGCTCGTTTCAATATCGGCCTGCGTAACGGCCGCGATAAATTGTGTAACCAAGTTGTTATCTTTAATGCCTTTGGATTGCTCAACCGCTGAACTGATATCGACCGCATAAGGTCTCACAGTACGCACCGCATCAGCGACATTCTCGACACCCAACCCACCAGCCAAAATCAATGGAACATCACTTTCGTGCGCAAGCTGATTCCAATCGAAGGTTTTACCAGTGCCTCCAAGCGAACCTGGCACATGGCTATCGTACAGGAAGCCCACCGCCCTTTTATAGGCTCCCAGAGCCGCCGCATCAGGCATTTGGCCGGCCACACTGGCAGCAGCCCCTACCGCTTTAATATAAGGGCGATTGAAGCTCTCACAATAAGCAGATGATTCATTGCCATGAAACTGCGGCACCAATTCTGGCATTAACTGCAGCGTGGCCTGAACATCACGCTCAGGTGCGTCCAGAAACAATCCTACCCGGGTAACAAACGCAGGCAGTTTCGCACTGATGGTTGCAGCATCCTGAGGGGTAAGGTATCGCTTGCTCGCCTCGACAAATACAAAGCCCAGCGCATCTGCACCAGCACTGGCTGCAAACAGGGCGTCATTCAGCCGCGTTATACCGCAAATTTTGATTCGTGTTCGAGCATGCATTTGCCGACAATAACAGAAATCAGCGAGCCTTATCTATTTGGAAATCTGGGATCGAATATTCGGGTGGATAGGTTGGTTGAATAAAACACAATCCTTGCGGTGGCGCGGTCATGCCAGCCTGGCGGCGATCGCCTAATTTCAGCAATTCTTCGAGCCATTCAACGGGCTTTTCGTGTTTACCGATTTTGATCAAACAGCCGCTTAAAATACGCACCATATTGTGTAAAAAACCATTGGCAACGATATCAATATAAAGCCGCTCGCCATCGCGCTTAACAGAGAACTCACGAATAGTACGCACAGCGTGATTTGCCTGGCAGTCGGCCGACCTAAAGGCTGAAAAATCGTGCTCACCTACCAATGCAGAAGTGGCGGCATGCATTGCATCAGCGTCCAGTGGCATGTTCACCCAACTTGTGTGATCTGCGTACAAGCCAGTGCGTGCAGCACGATTAAAAATCGTATAGCGATAACGACGATCGAGCGCCTTAAATCGAGCATGGAATTCAGGATGAGCAACCGCTGCCCAGTGAACGGAAACTGCCCGGCTCAGATGTGTGTTAGCTCCAAAGGTCCAGGCACGCAAAGGGCGTTCAACCGCGGTATCAAAATGAACAATCTGGGCAAGTGCGTGTACGCCCGTATCGGTTCGACCGGCACACTGGACAACAATCGACTCTTGAGCAATTTCACTTAAAGCTTGTTCAAGCTCAGCCTGCACCGAATGACAATGCGGTTGCCGCTGCCATCCACAAAACGGCTGACCGTTATATTCAACTGCCAGAACAATTCGCATAGTTTGTCTTTAAGACGTTTATCAACTAGCGTAGGTTATCACGCAGGAGCGCGCGCTTGATTGCCTACTGATTAGTGGCTAAAAAAATCAAAAAAAAACGCTGACCGAAGTCAGCGTTTTGTGTCGAGCTATCGAACGGTGGTTTGGTCGATATTAAGAGATTTTGCGTAGCAGTGTCTCAGCTTCCGATACCTGAGCAGGGTTACCGCTCTTTACAATTTCACCCAGTGTACTGCTAGCTGAATCCTTATCACCCATATCGATGTATGCTTTCGCAAGATCCATCATGGTATCCATTTCATCGGCGCCACCAGCACTGGTTAGTAATTCGTTATCACTAGTGAGATCAGGGATCTCCAAATCAGTCGCTTCAGTACCGTCTAATAAAGCAGTGGTATCAAGCTCCAAATCACCTGACAACTTATCCAAATCAAGAGTCAGATCTTCAGCAACCGAACCCAGCTCAGCATTGGTATCGCCGTTAGCAGCCGTTGCGTCACCAATATCAAGTTCATCCAGCGTCAATGCGCCATCCAAGCCATCATCAGCAATGGTTTTAACATCAGTCTTATCAAAATCAGGAAAATCGATAGTACCGTTATCCGCAGCGACTTCGTTAGCTGCTTCAGAGAAGTCCCCAGTGGCTTCCAGATCAGCTTCATCAAATGCAAAGCCAGGATCAAGGCTTTCATCCATCAATGCAGTTTCGTCGGTTGTATCAACCGTTGCATCGTTACTACTGAAGTCACGATTCACACTACCGGTGGTTGATGATTCACCAGTGGTAAGGAAATCATCACTTTCCATTTTTGGTGCACTTAGATCGCCTGTACCCATACGTGTCATGGCTTCACCAGCACCTGCAAACATAGCGTTATCTGGCTGTGATTCGTTACCCATGCTAACTATCGTCGGCCAATGTGCGTTATCTTCACCAAACTTCTGTTGGAACGCTGCAGCATGTGTGTTGAATGCCTCAATGTTGCCTTGTGCGTGGTAAGTCTGAATTAGCTTCTCAGCATACTCCGGATTTTCAGGGTTACGATCAACGGCTTTAGTGAGTAGTTCCTCTGCTTGGCTATGCAGTCCGTAGGCTAGGTACACATCGATTTCAGAGATCGTGTTATCACCATCCATCTCATCATCAAGCGCATCAGCTGAAGGTACATCAGCAAAAGCGTTTTCTTCTTTTTCGCCATCAAACGCGCTAGCGGCAGCACCACCGACGGCGGCTGCAGCGGCTGCAGCACCAGTAGCTACACCGGCACCAGCATCCTTGACTGACTCAGTCACATCAGAAGCAGCACCAGAGGCCTCAGCCGCTAGAGATTCTGCTTCAGTATCATCAATAAATTCAACTTCGTCAGTAAAATCTAGTCGGTCGTCATTCTTACGCTTCTTCTTAAATAGAAGGCCAACTAAACCAAGACCGCACAACGCTAAGATACCCATAATGCCAAGCTTGCCGTATTCACGGAATAGCTTTTGGTACCACGCTTCAGGCGCGGCAGTTGAAGCAAGTGGATCAACCGCGGCAGTTGCGGTTGCAGCAGCTTCTGTAGTATCACCGACGAGGTCGACTTCACCCAGTGTTTGACCAGCTTCAGTTAGAGCATTAGTGCCGGCATCCGTCACTGTTTCAGCAGCTCCAGCAACCGTATCGGTCACACCGCTAGCGATACCTTCACCAGCATCACCTAGCTTGGCCGCAGCATCATCTACCGCAGAGTTAAGTTGCTCAACTGCACCACCCAATTCGGCTTTAGCTTCGTCCACAGCTTCAGCGGTGGTCGCATTTTTCAATTGTTCTTGTAGTTGCGCTACTTCATTTTGACGCAGCTTAACTAATGTATTGAGATCCTCACCCGTGCCTTCCAGGCTAGCAACTTGCTCACCTAAATCGTTCGACTCAAGCTTCGTTGAAGCAAGCTCTTCACGAGTCAGTTGTAGTTGGCGATTAATGTCACTAAGCGCAGCTGTGGCAGTAGCTTCTGCAGATGTAGCGCTAGAGCTACCTGCAACCGGCTCATCACCCGCTACAATTTTTAGCTCGTTCGTAGCAACGGTTTCCTGTGCAGTAGAAACACTAGATGAAGCGCTTTGGTTTTCACTAGCAGCTTCAGTGGCGGTATCCGAACCAGTGTTTTCTGTGCTGGTGCTTTCTGTACTGGTGTTTTCAGAACCCGTATTGTCGTTTTGCGCGATTTGCGTAGCATTTTTACTACGTACGCTGTCGCGGTATTCACGCCACAGTTGATTCTGTTCGCCCAGTTGAGCAACCGCTTGTGATTGAGACAACTGCCTAGCTTCACTGGCATCAGGAATACGAAGTATCGCGCCAGCTTTTACCAAGTTGACGTTATTGTTTATAAACGCGCCTTCATTAGCTTTGAGCAAAGCCATTAGCATCTGCTGTGTAGACACACCGCTTACCGCATTGTTCTTTGCAATCTCGCCTAGTGTTTGGCCACGTTGTACTGTGACTTCGCCACCACCATTACTGCCAACAAGCTCTTCAGAGCTAACAGTAAATTCATCAAGTGTGACTTCTTCACCGCCTAGCTCTTCAAGCGACACCGTTTCCGAACCGCTAAATTCTTCAACGAGGATGACCTCGGTAGCAGTACCGTCTTGAACAACGAAGTCATTGCTGACTTCTTCAGTACCACCTACCAATTCAACTTCAGGAAAGTCGTAATCGACAGTTGCTGGTTGAAGCTCGGAAGTAGAGATGGTCTCTAGCGCTTCAGTGTTTGGAGCACCTAGATCCGTCAGGCTAATGACTTCACCATTAGCTGGGATAACACCGTCAAGCGAGATTTCTTCGCCAAGTGAAACATCCTCGCCTTCAAAGGCGACATCTTCACCTGCAAATGCTTCGCTTAGGTCAACTGTAGTACCAGCAGTATCAATTGTTTCTTCGGCAGAACCGATAACAACCACTGAAGATTCATCAAATTCTTCAGCAACGGCTAAATTGGTGTTTCGCTCAATTGGCGTTGGGGCCACAATGGCTTGCTCGCCACGCTCCACCAATACGGGGCTATCGCCAAGTGTGTTGCGTGCTGTTGCGTTGGGGGTCATGAATACTGGCGGATCAAGTAGCACTGTGTATTCACGCACCATGCGGCCCGTTGGCCATTGGACTTCCAGTAAGAAATTCAGGAATGGCTCAACCACAGGCGATGTGCTGCTGATCCGGATGACCGGAGAGGGCCCTTCGTAATCAACTGTGAATTTAAGGCTTTTCAGTACCTGAGAGCGCTCAATACCGGCTCGATTGAACGCATCAGGAGCTGCTAGAGTGACGAGCATGCCGTCAGCCTCACCCGGTTGCACCGATGTCAGCCGTATTTGGGCGTTCATTGGTTGGTTCAAAGCCGAGCGCATTTCTATGTCGCCTAAGCCAAGGGCATGAGCCCCACTAGACGCTAGTATCAAGCTGACAGCCGCAGCAGTTGCAAGTTTTCGCACTGAATTCTATCCCGCAGTAACGTTGTATTAACCTACCAACCCTGGCAGCAATCCCAACGTAGTTAACTATTTCAACACTATTGTATAGCTGATTTATACAATTCTGTTCAGCCTACAAATAGTCTCTGACAAGACACTCAGCGATTTGCACACTATTTAGTGCAGCTCCCTTACGAACATTATCGGATACAACCCAAAGGTTTAACCCTTTTTCCGTGCTGATGTCTTCGCGAATGCGGCCTACGAAAACAGCATCATTATTCGCTGCATCGGTAACGGCCGTGGGGTAACCCCCATCCCTTCGCTCGTCAATTACGACGATTCCTGGTGCTTTCTCCAGCAATTCTCGGGCCTGATCGGCCGAAATAGCGTCTTTTGTCTCCAAATGGACCGCTTCAGAGTGACCATAGAAGACTGGAACTCTTACACATGTGGGATTCACCATAATTGAATCGTCTTCGAGGATTTTGCGAGTCTCCCAGACCATTTTCATCTCTTCGCGCGTGTAACCGTTCTCTTGAAAGGTATCGATATGTGGCAAACAGTTAAATGCTATTTGTTTTGGATAAACATTTGCATCGATTTCTTGCCCGTTGAGCAATCGAGCGGTTTGGCCGCCTAATTCTTCTATTGCGTCTTTGCCCGTGCCAGAAACCGCCTGATAAGTGGCAACATTTAGACGCGTAATACCCACAGCGTCATAAATGGGCTTCAGTGCTACCAACATTTGGATAGTTGAGCAATTGGGGTTGGCTATGATATTCGTCGCTTTATATTGCTCAATAGCGTGAGCATTCACTTCTGGGATAATGAGCGGCTTGTCATCATCATTGCGAAACTGCGAGGTGTTATCCACGACGATACACCCCGCTGCAGCTGCTACCGGTGCATAAATTTTAGATACAGATGCTCCCGGGGAAAAAATGCCGATCTGTACTTTACTGAAATCAAATTCTGCCAAATCTTCGACGACAATCATTTTGTCGCCAAACGATACCCGGCTGCCGGCTGAGCGAGAGCTTGCCAACGCATAAATGTTGTTAATCGGAAACTTACGCTCCGCCAATATCTCCAACATGGTTTCACCAACTGCACCAGTGGCACCCACAACTGCTATATCGAATTTCTTGCTCATATCACTATCTACTCAATGTCTTTTGTTCTTAATAATATTTATTTATGACGTGCTGGAGTCACGCCGTGCCTAAAGCAGCAATCACGGCATCACCCATCTCGCTTGTGCCTACCACTTTTTCACCCGCTTCACCACTTGCGATATCACGGCAACGAATGCCAGCACTAATCACTGAACTAACCGCCTTATCAATTGCATCCGCTGCCGCAGGCTCACTAAGTGTGTAACGCAACATCATGGATAGAGACAAAATCGTAGCCAATGGGTTAGCCACACCTTGGCCCGCAATATCAGGTGCCGACCCATGAACCGGCTCATATAAACCCTTACCATTTTTATCTAAAGATGCAGAAGGCAACATGCCAATAGAGCCGGTGAGCATAGCTGCAGCATCCGATAATATATCGCCAAATAAGTTACTGGTAACGATCACATCAAATTGCTTTGGTTCACGTACCAATTGCATCGCTGCATTATCGACATACATATGGCTTAGCTCAACATCGGGGTAATCCTTAGAAACTTCGATAACCACGGCGCGCCACAGCTCGGACACCTCAAGCACGTTGGCCTTATCAACTGAACACAAACGCTTGTCACGTGAACGCGCAATTTCAAAACCGCTTCTAGCAATACGTTCGATTTCATCTTCGTTGTACACCATGGTATTAAATGACATACGTTTTCCATCGACTGTTTCTTCACCACGAGGCTGACCAAAGTAAATACCACCAGTGAGTTCACGCAGGATCATCATGTCGAGGCCTGCCACTAATTCACTTTTCAGTGAAGAAGCCGAGGCAAGCTCTGGGAAAAGTATTGCCGGGCGCAGGTTTGAAAACAGATCAAGCTCAGAGCGCAACCGCAACAAGCCGCGCTCAGGCCGCAATTCACGCGGCGCACTATCGTATTGCGGGCCACCAATGGACCCCATTAGAATTGCATCGGCTTCTCTACAAGCTGCCAAGGTTGCTTCAGTGAGCGGCTCACCTTCAGCATCGTATGACGCACCACCAAAGGCATGGATATCAACGTTGATACCTAACTTATGTGATTCGTTCACAACATCAAGCACACGACCCGCTTCTTCCATTATTTCAGGGCCAATACCGTCGCCAGGTAACACTACAATTTTTTTAGTCATGGGAGCACCAATACTGGCTCAGGCCAGTAATCAATTATTAAAAAACGAATTTAAAAGGATATAAAAGTTATTCTATAAATAAATCAGATTTCAGCCGCGTCTATTACTTCAGCTTCATGTTGGGCATCTTCGTACCATCGCTGCATTGGTTTATCAGCCAACACATCATCAGCATAGCGTTGAGCTATTGCCGGCAATGTGATGTCATAAGTTTTAAATCGCGATGCAACTGGTGCAAACATCGCATCAGCCACACTGTATTTACCAAACAACCAAGGGCCACCACTAACGCTTAAGGCATTATCCCAAAGCTGGATGATCCGATTGATATCCATCTTGGTTGCGTTATCAGGCTCAAACCCTTCAACCACACGTCGGCAGTTCATCGGCATCTTTGACCTTAAGTCATCAAAGCCACTGTGCATTTCGGAACTCATGGCCCGAGCACGTGCGCGTTGCTGTGCATCCTCTGGCCATAGTTTTTTAGCAGGATGCTTATCCGCGATGTACTCGCAAATAGCGAACGAATCCCACAACACTAAGCGATCGTCATACAACACGGGTACTTTACCTGCCGGGCATAAGTCTTCAATCATCTGCTCACCTTGTGAGGTAAACAGTGGGATACGCACTTCATCAAAGCGAATATGGCCATGACGCAGCAGTATCCATGGCCGCAGCGACCATGAAGAATAGTTTTTATTGCCAATAACCAAACGCATCTAAAAATCGCACCCCATTAGTGACGCCGTTAAATCACATCGCTAAGTGACGCCGTTAAACAACCAAGGCGCGGCTTCTTTACGCTTGATTTCGTACTGCTTTATTGCATCTGCGTTTTGTAAGGTTAGGCCTATATCATCCAAGCCATTGAGTAAGCAATGCTTGCGAAACTGATCCACCTCAAACGAATAGGTTTCACCATCGGGCGCAATAACTTGCTGCTGCTCTAAATCAACTTTAAGTTGGTAGCCTTCATTTGCTTCACAATCTGCGGCTAACTTTTCGATAATGGATTTATCCAGCACAAGTGGTAACAAACCACTCTTGAAAGAATTATTATTAAAAATATCAGCAAACGAAGGTGCGATAACACAACGAAACCCAAAGCCATCCAATGCCCAAACCGCATGCTCTCGCGATGAGCCACAACCAAAGTTTTCGCCTGCTAACAAAATACTAGCTTGTTGATAACGAGGTTGATTTAGCACAAAATCAGGATTCGGTTGGCGTGTCGAACTATCCTGGCCAGGAAAACCTGCATCAAGGTAACGCCACGCATCAAATAAGTTAACGCCAAAGCCGGTGCGTTTGATAGATTTTAAAAACTGCTTGGGAATAATCGCATCGGTATCAACATTCGAGCGTAGTAGCGGTGCAACAACACCTTCTAAAATGGTAAACGATTGCATTAGAAGCTCCTCACATCAACAAAGTGGCCAGCAATAGCAGCTGCGGCGGCCATCGCAGGGCTAACCAAATGCGTTCTTCCGCCCTGGCCTTGCCTGCCTTCAAAATTACGATTAGAGGTTGATGCGCAACGCTCACCTGATTCTAGTTTGTCAGCATTCATGGCTAAACACATCGAACAACCTGGCTCCCGCCATTCAAATCCAGCGTTTGAAAAAATGCTATCCAAGCCTTCCTCTTCTGCCTGCTTTTTAACTAAGCCCGAGCCCGGCACCACCAAGGCTAATTTAACATTGCCAGCCACTTTGCGATCTTTAATAACGGCCGCCGCTGCACGTAAGTCTTCTATACGTGAATTAGTGCAAGAACCGATAAACACCTTGTCGATTTTGATATCCGAAATAGCCGTACCTGCGGATAAATCCATATACTGCAAAGCGCGGCGCATGCCTTCGGCTTTTGTCTCGTTAGTTTCACTGCTTGGATCAGGTACAACACCCGAAATACCTGCCACCATTTCAGGTGACGTACCCCAAGAGACTTGCGGCATGATGTCAGCTGCATTGATACGCACAATCTTGTCGAACTTCGCACCCTCATCACTGACCAAGTCACGCCACGCAGCTTCAGCTGCGTCCCATTGTTCGTTTGATGGTGAAAATGGGCGAGCTTTTACATAATCAATCGTCGTTTGATCAACGGCGATCATGCCAGCACGAGCACCGGCTTCGATAGCCATATTACAAACCGTCATGCGCCCTTCCATTGATAAGGCTCGGATTGCATCGCCACCAAATTCGATCGCACTACCGTTGCCGCCAGCTGTACCGATTTCTCCAATAATGGCCAGCACGATGTCTTTGGCCGTAACACCGGGACCGACTTCGCCATCAACACTAACCAACATGTTGCGTGATTTTTTTTGTAGTAAGCATTGAGTAGCCATCACATGTTCAACTTCGGATGTGCCAATACCAAATGCTAGCGCGCCAAAAGCGCCGTGAGTTGAGGTGTGCGAGTCGCCACAAACGACCGTCATGCCAGGCAAGGTTGCACCTTGTTCTGGGCCAATAACATGCACGATGCCCTGGCGATGATCATTCATCTTAAATTCGACAATACCGTGGGCATCGCAGTTGGCATCTAAGGTATCCACTTGCAACTTCGAAACTGGATCTTCAATACCAGCTTCGCGAGAGGTGGTAGGTACGTTGTGATCAGCAACGGCCAACATGGAGTCAATCCGCCACGGCTTGCGGCCGGATATCTGCAGGCCTTCAAACGCTTGGGGCGATGTCACCTCATGCACTAAGTGCCGATCGATATACAGCAGCACGGTGCCATCATCTTGTTGATGCACCTGATGCGCATCCCAAACCTTGTCGTATAGCGTCTTTGCGGACATAAATTCACCTTTAATAAATCTCTACTCATTACTGATAGTACGGTTATTACACAAATAACTCAAATTCATATTAATTATATTGTATATTCCAACTAGGAATAGATGGAGAGCCAACCCCATGGATTTTGCTGCATTGCAGGCCTTTGTGGCCGTTGCCGAAACAGGCTCATTTTCACTGGCAGCCGAACGGCTGTTCATTACTCAGCCCGCCACCAGTAAACGCATAGCAGCACTGGAGGCTGAGCTTAACGTTGCGCTGTTTGATCGTTTTGCACGGCAAGTTCATCTTACTGAAGCTGGCAACACCCTACTGCACAGCGCACGTAGGATTTTGTCAGATCTGGCCACCAGCCGTGAAGAGATAAAGTCACTCGGTCATAAAGTCGCTGGCAAGTTGCGTCTGGGCACCAGCCACCATATCGGCATCCACCGATTACCGCCGGTGCTAAAAGCCTTCACACAACAACATAAACAAGTTGAGCTCGATTTAAAATTTATGGATTCAGAACTCGCTTGCGAAGAGGTAGCCAGTGGTGCACTCGAATTAGCAGTAGTAACACTGCCCACGACACCTGATGCAAAGCTGCATACGCAATTAATCTGGCCAGACCCGCTGGCCATTGTTTGTTCCAACGAGCATGCACTTGCAGGCAAATCAGTTGGCACCGACTCACTAGCAAAGCATGCAGCAGTATTGCCAGCACCTGGCACGATTACAAGAGATGTCTTGTTTAAAGCTCTATCAAATTCGCAAGTAACCGTTGACACAGCACTTGAAACCAATTATTTAGAAACGATAAAGATGATGGTGTCGGTGGGGTTAGGCTGGAGTGCACTACCTACCAGCATGGTGGATAGCACCATTAAAACCATCAACGTAAAAGGCTTAACGATTGAACGACAGTTAGGATACGTGCGTTTAAAGACTCGCACCCTAAGCCGCGCAGCAAATGCGTTTTTGGATGTGCTGCCGAAGGCGTAGATTCGTGGGCAGTTGCGCCGAAAAGCCCATCGCTACAGGCTTCTGCGCATCGGGAAAACCAATTTCTCATCCAGTACGTATAGACAATACAGGGAGACTTCAGAGTTTGCTGTTACTATCTGTACTCTCGCAAGAGAAGCAAATTACAACGGAATTCGATTGATATGAACACATTCATTTAATTATAGTTGGGAATGATGACACTCGTTTAACCGGTACACCCGCAAATGTCAGCGCAACCGATTTAGCCAATCTTCCTGACTGCACGCTCTAACTATTGCGATCAATCAAGCCTTTGGTAAAAGAGGCTTGATTGGCCTCACATAGGGCGCACTTAGGGCCTCCATTCCTTATCCAACCATTCCGCGTGCAGGCTTTCCATGCTCAATGGTAAATTCCATTCCGTCTAGTAACTCTTCCAAATCAGGGCGCGCAGACGGGCCGTTAGAGATAGCAGCAATCTGCACGGTATTATCTGGACGAATACAAAACACACCAGGCTCAGCGAAGCGTCTATCGGTTTCATCCGGGCTTAGCGGATCACTAACGTACAAGCCGAGCTTATGCATATCTGACTCACTCAAGCCACATGCCATATCAAAACTCCAACCAAACTCGTCCACATCACTTTTGGCTTTTTCAATCGGGTCAGCAGACACGGCGAGAATATCAAACCCGGCAGCTCGCCATTGGCTTTGCATGCTTTCCAGTTTATTCAAATATTTTTTACAACGACCACAGTGTTTGCCACGGTAAACAACTAATAAAAACCATTGTCCATTAGAGCCTTCAAATGTCATTGAAGACCCATCAAGGCGTGTTGCAGTAAAACTAGGCAGCACTGTACCTGCAGCAGGTTTAGGAGTTGTCATAAATTAAAATCCAAAAAGTAATGAGGTAATTAATTCCATACAGATAGCGGGATAATTGCACCGCGATGCCCAATAACACGCACCGAACAGGCATGGCCCGCTTGCAATGCAGCTTGCTCATCAGCATCGCCGAGTACGGCGCTTAAATAACCAGCGTTAAAACTATCCCCTGCAGCTGTTGTATCAACAACCTGAATGGGTGAACCTTGAATCGAATCCATCTCACGCTGCGTTGAATTTAACTCAACGTTAAGCGACAAGGGACCACGCTCGCCGCGCTTAAGCGCACCACGACTAACACCATATTCCATTAATCGTTTTACCACCGCCACTTCATCAGCATCATCAAACAGCATTTGTTCATCGTCAATTGAAGGCAGAGCGATATCGGTTATTTTCCATGCAGCAGCCACGATGCGTTGCGCCTCTGCTTTCGACTCCCACAAAATCGATCGGTAATTTGAATCAAACGCCACAGTCAGGTTGGCCTCTCTACGCAACCTATCCAACTCATTTAAAAAAGCAGTTCGAACGTTAGGCGGTAGGATTGCCAGTGAGATAGCGGAGAGATAAACCATATCAGCGCCAGACAACGCGCTAAAGTCTAACTCAGAACCTAGCTGAAAGAGCGTGCGGGCTGCAGACCGATCACGCCAGTAATTAAACGTCCGTTCTCCTGATGCATCAGTCGTTATTGAGTAGAGGCCAATCAAACGATCTTTAGAGCGTGTGATGTTTGCTGTATTAATTGATTCAGCATCGAAACGGTTTAACAATCGATCCGATAAGGTATCGTTACCAACAACCGTTACGTACGATAGATCAACATTCTCACCCTGTAATCGCTTTAGATAAACAGCGGTATTCATGGTATCGCCAGCAAACCCAATGGCTGGTGGCGCGCTTTCATCGCCAAGCACGAGCTCCGCCATTGCCTCCCCAACACAGAACACGCGATAGGGAATGTTAGTCATCGAAATAATTACTATGATGGGTTTGAATATACTCAATCGTACTATCGAGCCGGCTCAAGTGATCTCGAATAGCGGCGACCAATTTTTTTTCGTTCTGGGCTACTAAGTGTTTTGCTAACGCCACGTGATCTTTGTAAACCTGAATCGCATCACTGTCGTGCGCTAACGATAACAGACATAAACGACTTACCTTTGCTTTGCAGTCTTTTATCACGTCCACTGCAAACTCACACTTAGCCATGACACAGATACTTTCGTGAAATGCTAGATCAAGTGCATGAAACCCCGCTATATCGTTTTTATCTAAACACGCCGCCTGTTGCTTAAGTTGCAAATGGATGTCATCAAACAACCGCGTGCCCGACATTTGACAAGCCCGATGCGCTACTTCAATTTCTACCGCCGCGCGGACAAATCGCGATTGCCGAATAGCTGATTTGGAGATACGCCGTACTATCGTGGCCTTCTGAGGGCGAATCTGTAACAGCGAAAGATTGTTAAGACGAATAAAAGCTTCGCGCACCGGTTGACGCGATACTTCATACTGTTTCGCAATATCCGCCTCGGACATTTTGGTACCGGGTAACAAGCGCATCTTGTCGATGTCATAGCGTATCTTGTCGAAAAGATCGTCGGCTGTTGTTCGTCGTTCTGTTTGCAAGCTATCCGGTGTCAATGTCATATTTCGTCAACCATGTTAGCCCACAAGGTATGGCAGTGTCAGCGATATTGCTGGCACAAAAGTGATCAGCATCAAAGCAACAAAAATGGCAAGATAAAATGGCCATATCGTTCGCACTGCTGTCTCGATAGGTAGCTTACCCACCGCGCAACCGACAAACAAACACGTACCTACCGGCGGAGTGCACAAACCCAACCCTAGGTTAACCAGTAATATCATGCCGAATTGTAGCGGGTCTATGCCAAGGGCATTCATTATTGGAAGGAATATCGGCGTGCAAATCAATATTAGTGCAGCCATGTCCATGATCATGCCAAGCAATAGCAATACTGCGTTGATCATCAACAGTATATAGATCGGGTTGTCGGTAAGCCCAGTCAGTAATTCTATAGTCAAGGTAGGCACGCGAAAGAACGTCAGCATGTAGGCAAACGCCCCAGCACAGGCAATCAGTATCATAACCATGGAAGTCGTGCGCACTGCGCTAGTGACTGCAATCTTGAAGTTACTCCAAGAGATACTGCGATAAACAAATAGAGTCACTACAAACGCATACAGCGCTCCGAATGCGCCAGATTCAGTTGCTGTGAAGACGCCAGACAAAACACCACCAACGATAATTACCGCAGTCAGGAGGCCAGGAATAGCGCCAAAGAAACTGATCAGTAATACAGTCCAGCCTGGAAACTTCTCAGCGCCGTAACCACGTTTTACCGCAATCACGTAAGCCGCAACAGCTAGGCAGATGCACATCAGTATTCCAGGTACTACACCTGCAAGAAATAATTTTGATATTGAAACTGCGCCACCAGTGGCTAGCGCGTAGATGATCATGTTGTGACTGGGCGGAATAATGATGCCAGCAATAGACGAGGTCACCGTGACATTAACTGCATAATCAGCGTCATACCCTTTGTCTTTCATTACAGGGATAAGGATCGATCCAAGAGCCGAGATATCAGCAATGGCTGAGCCTGAAATACCACCGAACAACATTGAAGAAAAGACATTCACGATACCAAGGCCGCCGCGCACAGCACCTACAGCGTTTTGCGCAAAACGCACTAGCCGCATAGCGATACCACCGTGGAACATGAGTTCGCCTGCGAATATAAAAAACGGTATGGCCATCAATGAATAGACATTGATCCCGGCGACAATGCGCTGGAACACAATAAGCAACGGTAAGCCCTCGTGCCAGAAAGCAACCAGTGCAGAAATACCTAATGCAAAGGCTACAGGTAGCCCAATAAAAACGCAGAACGCAAATACGCCCAGCAGCAGCGCTAATCCCAGTGCCATTATTACCTCTTATTCAATACTGTCTTTACGCTCGTCACGCCCAAGTATCAGGAGGACGAGGTGGCCGATAGAAAACACGAAAATGAGTGCTCCACAGATTGTCAGTGGTAAAGAGCGCAAACCCTCAGGCACTTGAATCAGCGGTATCAATGTTTTCCATTTGAATTGTGTCAGCTCTAGGCCATACCAAAACATAAGGCCACCGAAGCTTGCCATTAATACATCTGTTATAAACACAAACAGGGTGCGAACTTGTGTCGGTACAGCGGTACGAAACAACACAACAGAGAGATGCGTATCTTGCCGAACACCCGCAGCAGCACCCAGAAATGCGATAACCATTAACAATAGATGCGAGACTTGCTCTACCCAGGTAGGTGTATCGTTTAATACATAGCGACCAAAAACAAGCCACGCAAACATAAGGGTCATGACGACTAAGGCGATGCCTGCGATAATTTGACAGAGTTGGGTAAGCACGTCGAAGAAGCGATCCATACCTTTCAGAAACGCCGGTAACTCTGATGATGTGCTCATTTAAATCCCATTTTGAAAAAGTGCCCGCTCGTCATCCCCACGAAGGCGGGGATGACAGCTTTCTATAGACTTGCTTATTCCGTATCTTGAGCCATTTTTACTAACCCAGCCATATCAGGATTGGCAGCAAGGTAGTCAGCATAAACCGAATCCATTGCGTCCTGGAATGGACCTTTGTCAGCAATCTCATTGACCTTGATGCCCGCAGCTTCTACGTCTTTGCGAGCTTGCTCAGATTGAACAGCCCATAGCTCACGCTGGTACAAAGCAGCTTCTTCAGCTGCACCGCGTACGGCGTCCTGAAGCTCTGGTGAAAGAGCCGCGAACTTAGCAGTATTAACGCAGATACATTCTGGAATGATCAAGTGCTCACTAAGCGAATAGTGAGTGGTGACCTCGTAGTGGCCAACGTTTTTAAACGAAGGGAAGTTGTTCTCTGCACCATCTACAACACCCGTTTTAAGCGCTTGCTGTACTTCTGCAAATGCCATCGGGGAAGGGTTGCCACCCATCGCAGCAATCATTGAAGTGTACAAGTCGTTATTCATGACACGAATTTTCAAACCCTCAACATCAGCCGGAGTCTCGATGGCCTTTTGAGCGTAGAAAGATCGAGCACCAGCATCAACCCAAGCTAGTGGTTGAACACCAGCATCAGCCATTGCAGCTGCGATGGTTTGGCCAGCTTCGCCTTCAAGTACGCGAAACATGTGAGGCACGCTTTTGAAAATGAAGGGTAATGAAACAAGGTTTGCCTCCTTAACCATTGGCCCTATTGGCCCGAGGTTGAAGTTACCGAGTTCGATTGCGCCGAGACGAACTTGCTCGAGTGCATCAGGTTGTGATCCAAGTACACCACCGTGGAATACTTCTACCGTAACTTCACCTTTAGTTGCTTCTTTAACAAGCTCTGAGAATCGATCCATTGCGGCGGTGTTTGGATGACCGTCGTTGTGGATGTTCCATGCACGCCAGTTTTCAGCAGCGTGTAAAGGGCCGACTAGGCATAGCGAGGCGATAACGCCTGCTGTCGCGATTGATAATTTCTTAAACATACCTTCCTTCTCCAAATTTTATAAATGACTGTGCAATCCGCTCCAATCTAGAGCAGGAATTCGATTACAGTTTGCGCAGACTACCATACCAGTATGGCGTGGTAAATGGCTTTATTTGGCTAAAATAAGCCATTTTTATAGCCATTGGAGACAAAATAGCTCAATCTACCATTCTAGAATCATGGGTTTTCACCACAGAAGGGGCAGTTTTCCACCGGCGGAAAGAGTACTAGATTCCCGTGCTTGCTGAGCTGATGACGAGCGACCCTACACTGCAGCGTATTCAGAAAAAGTAATCTGCACCTTCATCGCCTGCGAACGATCATTCGCCATATCAAACGCCGCTTGCATATCATTTAACGCGTAGCTATGCGTTGCCAGAGGTTTAACATCCAATAACCCTTTTTGCATCAACTGTACAGCTGTCGCGAACTCTTCGTGAAATCTAAACGATCCACGCAAGTCGAGTTCTTTGGCGGTGATTTGCATCATCGGTAACGACATATCACCACCCAGGCCGAGTTGCATAATGATGCTTCGTGGACGAAGAGCAGTGATTCCGGCAGTTAATGCAACCGGTGCACCTGAGCACTCAAAGAGGACATCGAAGTAGCCCTTGTCCGCCGTAAACCCCTCAAGCGCATCGGGTGTTTGCGCAGTATTGATTGTACGATCAGCACCGCATCGCGTAGCCATGGCAAGTGCATTGTCAGCAAGATCAGTAGCCACGATTTCTGCAGCGCCGGCTCGTCGTGCAACGAGTATGGATAGAATGCCAATCGGGCCACAACCGGTTACAAGCACTTTTTTACCCAACAAATCACCCGCCCGGCGATTCGCGTGCAAAGCAACTGCTAAAGGCTCTGCCATCGCAGCTTCTGCACTACTTAAGCCATTAGCCACAACACACTGCGATGCTTTCGCGTTGAGTGTTTCTCTAAAGGCACCCTGAATATGTGGCATCGGCATGGCGGAGCCATAAAAACGCATATTAAGACACTGATTTTGCATACCATCATGACAAAACTTGCACTGATAACAAGGGCGCGAAGGTGAGACGGCGACTAAATCTCCTACGTTAAACCCTTGCACGTCATTGCCCAGTTTGGTGACAACACCCGATACTTCATGCCCAAGAATCATCGGCTCTTTAAGGCTGATTGGACCAAAACCGCCATGATTGTAGTAGTGCAAATCAGAACCACAAATACCACCGGTTGCAATTTGTATTTGTAACTCTTGTGGTGCTAACGGCGCAATATCGCGAGTTTCAATACGGATATCACGCGCTTTATGGGCAACTACAACTTTCATTCAATCGCTCGGTGGGCTTAGTGTCACCACTATAGTGTTTAAAACGTTACCATAGCCTTTAACAAAGTTGGCAACCTTCACTCGTTATTAAGGAATATCGTGACTACTATACCTGCGCTATTTGATCTCACTGGTAAAACAGCACTCATCACTGGTTCTTCACAGGGCATCGGCCTTACCTTGGCTGGCGGGATGGCAGAAGCAGGCGCTAAAATAATCCTTAACGGGCGCGATACCGACAAACTCGCAAAGGCTGCGGCCACGCTACGCGAATCCGGATTTGATGTTCACGAACTAGCCTTTGATGTAACCGATCACGCCGCTTGTGCTGCGGCTATTGCAAACGCCGAAGCCAACATCGGCCCAATAGACATCCTGATAAATAATGCAGGCATGCAACATCGCACACCACTACAAGATTTTGATCCAGTGATGTTCGAAAAAATGCTGCAAACCAATATCTCATCCGTATTTAATGTTGGCCAAGCAGTCGCCAACTTTATGATTAAACGTAAGGCCGGCAAAATTATTAATATTGCATCAGTACAAACAGCCATGGCGCGCCCTGGCATTGCACCCTACACCGCAACCAAAGGCGCAGTAGCTAATTTAACTAAAGGCATGTCAACCGACTGGGCCCCTCATGGCTTGCAAGTCAATGCAATCGCACCAGGCTATTTTGATACGCCACTTAATGCGGCGCTAGTAAGCGATGAAACCTTTAGTGCTTGGCTTGAAAAACGCACGCCTGCTGGCCGATGGGGTCAACTACCAGAGCTTGTTGGCGCGAGCATCTTTTTATCGTCGCAGGCATCGAGCTTTGTAAACGGCCATGTGCTGTATGTAGATGGTGGGATTACGGCTTGTTTATAATATGACGTGTTGTACGACATCAGTAGCAATTGCACAGACCAGGTGGTTTATATGTTGTCGGACAGTATTTGCATCATCAACTACCGACTTTTACAGTTAATCACATGCCCTATTTCTATTTGCTCTTGATTTCAACAACTTTACTGTCAAGCCGAAGCAACGCGTTTTTACAATCAACTTCTTTTGATGAAAACTTTTTCAATGCACGCCAGATAGGAAGCAGGACTTCTTTTAATGCATGCAACACAACCTCATAGCCCTTCGGACTACAGCAAGCAGCCAGCTTGCAAGCGAGGCTACATATCAATAGATTGCAATACTTCAACAACAATAGCCTCAAGCGTCTGGTCAATATCAACCGTAACGACATTAAGCTCAGCACTTGGGTCCTCCAGTGCGGCAAACTGGCTTTCAAGCATCGACTCAGGCATAAAGTGGCCTTCCCTTTTACTCATGCGTGAATAAATCACTTCAAACGACCCAGTAAGGTGTACATAGCTTACTGAACCTGCCCGATTAAGAATCTCTCGATAACTACGTTTTAGCGCAGAACACGCCACAACAAGTGCACCATTTGCATCGGCTTGCTCTCGGGATGCCTCACAAACAGTGGCCAACCACGGAGCTCGATCGTCGTCAGTGAGCGGAATACCCGCTGACATTTTGGTGATATTGGTTTTAGGGTGCAGATCGTCTGCATCGAGAAAGCCAACACCGAGTGCGCTGGCTAGTTTTTTAGCCACGGAAGATTTACCGCAGCCAGATACACCCATTACAACGATAATAGGTGCTTGGCTTTTTGGCATTTGTTAGTCAGCAACCCCTAGAACGGGATGTCATCATCAAAATCGGCAGTATCTGTCGCTGTTGCCGCTGGCATTTCTTTTTGCCCACCACCGCCACCGGAGCCACTGCTGCCATCAGCTTTAGCTACACGCCAAGCGTTTAGGTTAGTGAAGTAACGTTCGTTCCACTCTCGGCCACGCAGATCAAAATCGACCACGATCTCATCACCCTCAGAGTAATCATCCATTAACGCGCACTTATCTTGCGTTAGCTGAAATTTGATAAATTCCGGGAATTTACCATCAACAAGTTCAATCACAAATTCGCGCGCCGAGAATTTATCCGTCTTTTGCTCAGTCGGGAAAATTTTGTGTAGTTTGCCTTCAGCTTTGTATGCCATAACGTGTTTGTCTATTCTTTGCCGGGTGGAATAATCGGTGCACTGGATTGCACACCACTATTTTGCGCTCGGTGGCGCATTGCATGGTCGAGCAACGTAATCGCCAGCATAGCTTCAGCGATGGGTGTGGCTCGTATACCAACACAGGGGTCATGACGCCCTGTGGTGATGACTTCAATCTCTTCGCCTTCCATGTTGACACTACGGCCAGGCAAGCGAAGGCTAGAGGTGGGTTTCATAGCGATGGAGGCGCGTATCGTTTGGCCGCTTGAAATACCGCCAAGTACGCCACCCGCTTGATTACTTAAAAAACCATCTTTGGTTATTTCGTCTCTGTGCTCACTGCCGCGTTGGCTAATAGCATCAAAGCCTGCACCAATCTCGACACCCTTAACGGCATTAATGCTCATCAACGCATGCGCGATGTCAGCATCAAGTCGATCAAAGATTGGCTCACCTAAACCAACCGGTATGCCAGAGGCTTCTACTGTGACTCTTGCACCAATGGAATCACCATCTTTACTGAGCTTTTGCATAAAGGTTTCGAGCTCAGCCACTTGATCAGCGTTGGGCCAAAAGAACGCATTACGTTCAACTTCTTCCCAATCAAAGTTTGATGCATCGAGTTTAATCGGGCCAAGCTGCGACAAGTAGCCTCGTACTTGTGCGCCAGGATACAAACTCGCCAGCGCTTTTTTGGCGATGCCACCCGCCGCAACGCGCATGGCAGTTTCGCGAGCAGATGAACGTCCACCACCTCGATAATCGCGATGGGCGTATTTTTGTTCGTAGGTGTAATCAGCATGAGCAGGGCGAAACTGCGATTTGATTTTGTCGTAGTCACGACTGCGTTGATCAGTATTGCGGATGATCATGCCGATAGAGGTGCCAGTGGTTTTGCCTTCAAACACGCCTGAGAGGATTTCTACTAAATCATCTTCGCGGCGCTGAGTGGTATAGCGTGATTGGCCAGGCTTACGGCGATCAAGATCGCGCTGTAAATCTTCCTCACTTATCTCGATACCCGGCGGGCAGCCATCAACCACACAGCCAATAGCGGGACCATGGCTTTCGCCAAATCCGCTGATCGAGAACAATTTACCAAAGGTGTTTCCTGACATCCGGGCATTATACCCCGATAGGTGTTAGATGATACGCTCAACCGAGTGCACATTTCGCAGTTGGCGAAGTTTATCCATCAATGGTGTCAGATCAGCCATTGTGGATATCTGTAGGCCAATTTTCATGGTGGCCTGCTGCTCATCTTGGTTCATCAATGTTTGCATGGCCACCACATTAACCCGAAAATTAGCCACCGCAGCTGACACATCTCTGATCAAACCAACACGATTAAACGCATCAACCTGTATTTCCACTCGATATTCCCCAGTGGTATCCGAACCCCACTCCACGTCAATTAGGCGCTCGCGTTCTTCGTCACGTAAATTGAGTATGTTTTTACAATCTGCGCGGTGTATCGACACGCCTTTACCGCGAGTGATAAAACCAACAATCGCATCGTGTGGGACAGGCTTACAGCACACTGCCATTTGCGTTAATAGGTTACCTACCCCCCGTACGCTTACGGGATCTTTAATGACCTTTTGCGTGCGCTTTTCATTGACGACCAACCGTTCGGTGGGTTCTGTCAAATGATCTATCGCACCGGCAATTTGAGCACTGGTAATTTCGTTACGGCCAACACAGGCATATAAATCTATCGGCTTATCGATTTTAAGCTTGCGCGATAATTTTTCAATAGAAACGGAGCTAGCCTTCAAGCGCTTTAATTCTCGATCAACAATATGCCGCCCATCTGTTACATGCTGATCGTGATCTTGTGTATTAAACCAAGCGCGCACCTTGCCACGTGCTCGACTACTCGCGAGATAGCCCAATGATTTATTGAGCCAGTCTCGGCTAGGGGCCGCTTCGCGCGTGGTGAGTACCTCAATTTGATCACCATTGCGTAGCGCGTAAGTGAGTGGCACGATGCTACCGTTTACTTTTGCGCCTCGGCAGCGATGACCAATTTCGGAATGCACATGATAAGCAAAATCCAGTGGTGTCGAGCCTGACACTAGATCAAGTACTTCGCCTTTCGGTGTAAACACATACACCCTTGCTTCATCAATATGCTGAGTAAAGTCTTCGACGAGTTGTTCGTCGTTACCTTCAAGCAACTGCTTTAGTGCATTGATGCTTTGCTGTATCGATACATCGGTACTGCCACCTTCCTTGTATGCCCAATGTGCTGCTACACCATTCTCTGCATCGTCATTCATGGTGTGAGTGCGGATTTGTACCTCAACGGCTTTGCCTTGAGGGCCAATAACCGCGGTGTGCAAAGATTGATAGCCATTGGCTTTTGGTTTGGCGATGTAATCGTCAAACTCTCGCGATATAGGTTGCCAGAGGCTATGCACAACGCCAAGCACACCGTAGCATTGCTGCACATTATCAACTAATACTCGTACCGCTCGCACATCAAACAAATCATCAAATTCAATGCGTTTAGCACGCATTTTTTTCCAGATGCTGTAAATATGCTTTGGCCTACCCAGCACGTCGGCACCAGCTAGTTGATTATTCGCCAGCTGCGCTTCTAGCTCGGATACAAAATCCTTTACATAGTACTCACGATCTTTACGGTTTTCTTCCAGCGCTTTTGCAATTCGCTTATAGGCCTGTGGCTCTACTAATCTGAATGCAACATCTTCAAGCTCCCACTTTAGCTGGCCCAAACCTAAGCGGTTTGCCAGTGGCGCAAAGATGGTGAGTGTCTCTTCAGCTACTAGCCTGTTATCTACACTTGCTTCAAGTGCTGCTAGTGAATAAAGTCGTTGAGTACGGAAGGCGAGTTTTACCAACATCACACGCATATCGTTGACCATAGCCAACACCATGCGGCGTAATAATTCTGTTTTGTTTTGAGTACCTAAATGCCCTACTACCTGAACATCAGCCATAGATAGTTCATTCAACCAGCGCACTTCACTAGTTAACTTTGCGATCTCATCGCCAAACAGGCTACGCACCTGATCAATCGAATACTCTTCGGCCATGACATTGCTGCCGAGCAACGCCGAAGCTAGCGTAGCGGCATCAGCACGCATACTTTTTAATTGAGCGGCAACAAAGAGAGAGTCAGGGTAATGGGTGGGTGTGTGCCGAGCTTTCCAAAAGCATTCGACTGCTTTTTTTACCACAGCACTTTGTTCAGGTGCTAGCCCCGAACAAAGATGCGCAGCTGACAACTCTTGAGTAGCGAAGTCAGCTGTATCTGCACTAAAAAAATGTCTCACAGCATTCGATCAGTTAGGTATGCCGCAGTGCAACCACCGGCGGCGTTGTTAGCACCTTTTTAGTAGCCAGGTATCCGGCAAGGCCAATACCGAGAGCACCACCTGCAACACCTAGCGCCCATAAACTACCATTAAACTGGAATGGCAGCTCAAATACAAATCGACTTAACGACCATCCGATCAATGTCGCAAAAACTGCCGCTAAGAAGCCTGCCATAGTGCCTAAAAGCACAAATTCAGCAATGATGGCAGAACGCACTTGGCTGTGTGAAGCGCCCAGCGCACGTAGTAATGCAGATTCCCTTATACGTTCGCCCTGCGTACTTTGTACTGCCGCCAACAACACGCATATACCCGCAAGTAACGTGAAAAAGAACACGTATTCCACTGCCTTGGACGCTTTATCCATTAATAGCTTCACTCGAGTGATGATTGACCCGATATCAAGCGTGGCGATACCAGGAAACGCTCGTGCCCAACTGGCCGTAGCAGTAGAGAAATCATCGTCTAAGAAAAAGCTTGTGACGTAGGTTTCAGGTAAATCATCTAGCAAGCGTTTTTCGGCAACAATAAAAAAATTCACTTGGAATGATTCCCAATCAACTTCGCGCGTGTTTTTTATGACACCAGTGGTCTCCACTCCAGCCACCTTAAAAGTGAGTGTGTCGCCTATACTGTATCCCATATCCTCTGCCCAATCGGCCTCTAACGACAAGCCCGGCAAACCGGTTTCACTACCGTCCCACCATTCACCCTCTAATAGCGTATTGGCAGCTGGAAGAGATTCGCTATGAGAAATATTGTACTCCCAACGTGTACGCCTGCCAGTTGCAGCTTCACCATTGCTACCTTGCAGTCGAGCGCGCACCATTGGGTACATACCGCTGATTTCGATATCTTGTGACTCTAGTTGCTTAGAGAAGCCATCAACCTGCGCGGGTTGAATATTGATGACGAATACATTGGGTGAGTTGTCCGGTATATCACGTTCCCAGGCACTCAAAATATCAACGCGTACTAATGTGATTAATAGTAAAGCTAAGATGCCAATAGCAAAAGCTGCTAACTGAATAACGCTGCTGGCAGCGCGACGGTGCAACCCAGCCACACTTAATTTTAATTGTGCTGGAGCCGCCATGCGCACGCCCTTAATTAGAAATCGGCCAAACGCTGCAAATAAGCCTAGCATCGCGGCCACACCGGCGACCACAATGGCACTTAGCATAATATCGCGTGACTGAAGCCACACTACTAGCATTGCCGCAGCCAAGCCAAACAGCAACGTAAGCCACGGATTAGTCTGCAAACCAGAATAGTCACGCTGTAAAACACGCATTACAGGCACGCGACCCGCTTTGAGCACAGGCAGTAAACCAAAACCAGCTACTGCTGCCACTGCAGTTAATAAACCAATAACAGGTGGCCGCCAACTCGGCGATGGCAACGCTAGGCTGAACCACGTTTTCATTAAGTCGGCTAACAAAAACTGTGCAACAAAACCAACCGCAATACCGGCCAAGGAAGCTCCGACGCAGATCATGAGCAAGCGTAAGGATAACCACGTAACGACATTATTTCTGGTTGCTCCGAGAGTACGGATAACCGCACTAGCATCGGCTTGACGCAGTGCAAACTGCCGAACGGCAAGTGCAATCGCAGCCCCAGCAAGCAGCACCGTTACAACTGACGCCAAGCCTAAAAACTGCCTAGCTCGGCTTAAAGCACGCTGCATCTGTGGGCTACCATCACTAACACCAATAACCCGAACATGTTTTTGCGTCTCCTTTAGCCAATCACTCATTTTGGTTTGCTCAGCGGGCTCGCCGTTCATCATTAAGGTATACCTTGCTCGGCTACCAGGCCCTAGTAAGCCTGCAGATTCAAGATCAGCGTCATTAATCATCACGCGAGGTGCAAGCTCAAATACATTCTCTCCACGATCAGGCTCAAATAGGATTAGGCGATCAACGGTGAAGTCTCGCGCGCCCAATGTCAGCGTACTGCCTTGCTCCAGTAATAGAATATTCACGAGTTGCGCATCCACCCACACCGTGCCAGGTGCAGGCGAATCGAGTGGTGCTAGTACATTTCGGTTATCCAGCTCACTCAGCTTCAAGGCCCCTCTAAGCGGATAGCCGTCCGTTACCGCCTTAATCGCAACCAGTTGGGATTCATCTGCAGGATTAATGACCACGCTAGGAAAGCGCACATGCTTAGCTGTGGTTAAACCTAAGCCGGTTGCATAATCTTCGATCTCTTGCTCTATTGGAGTACCTGAAGTGGCTAGCAGGTCCGCGGCTAATATGTCACTAGCTTGTCGCACCATGGCTTTGCCAACACGATCAGTAAAAAAACCTATTGCCGTAACTGATGCCACGGCGACCAGCACAGACAAGGCCAGCACGCGTAGTTCACCCGCCTGGATATCGCGCTTTAACGAGCGCAGCGCAAATTGAATATCAAATAAAATATTCATGCAGACTTCAGGTGGCCACTGTTCATTATCAGGCGACGGTCACATCGCTCTGCCAGTTTTTCATCGTGTGTAACCAGCACAAGTGCCGAGCCTTTCTCGGCCCGCAAAGCAAACATCAAATCAATAATGCGCTGCCCTGTTTCGCCATCAAGATTTCCGGTGGGTTCATCGGCAAAAAGCAGTTGCGGGTTAGACACAAAGGCACGAGCAATCGCTACACGTTGTTGTTCACCGCCTGATAGTTGCAAAGGGTGGTGATCTGCTCGATCTGCCAAGCCAACTTCTTCAAGCATCTGCATTGCTGTTTTTTTGGCGTTGGCGTGGCCGCCAAGCTCCAATGGCAGCATGACATTCTCCAGCGCAGTTAATCCGGGAAGTAATTGAAACGACTGAAATACAAAACCCACTTTGCCAGCCCGTAAGCGAGCACGCTCATCTTCATTCAGGCTGTTAAGCGGCTGCTCTAACATCGAAATAGACCCACCTGTAGGCTGATCAAGACCAGCAAGAATGCCGAGTAAAGTAGACTTACCTGAACCGGAAGGCCCAACTATCGCGACGACTTCTCCAGCGGCGATTTCGATATCCACGGCGCTGAGTATTGTCAGGCTACCCGCAGGGCCATTAACCGTTTTTTCGATCTGTTGGCCTTCAAGTACAAGAGAATGTGAAGCGAGGGGTGTATCAGACGATGTTGTTGGCATTTTTGTGATGTTGTTTAATGAGCAATCGGTTAATGTGGTGAGGGAACCAACACATACACAGGTGCTCTAAGCATAGCAAGCTTGAACACCTAATGACCTAAGAAATCGTTAATGAAATTTATACCATTTATATACCTAATAACCCTACTAGTTGTAGGCGTTGCGCGCGCTGATACCGTACTGGTGGTGGGCGATAGCATTGGTGCGGGCTACGGCCTTGAAGAGCATGAACGATGGGTGCAACTCCTAGAAACCA
>CALJAA010000189.1 GCA_938028465.1 uncultured Granulosicoccaceae bacterium
GCAGTCGCTTAAAGGTTAGAGTTATTGAATACTTCCTGAGCGCACGTCTAACGAGTCGATGAACACAGGTAGTTGATGTAAGGTGTACTCATAACTATGTTTAAAGTTGACTTTGAGAAGGGTCTGCTTTCATCCACAGCCAACATAGAAAACGTGTATTAAGTTGTATGTGATTGGCGAACTCGGAGACGAATATGAGCCAAGTAGAATTGAAATCCTTAGTCTTAAAATCCGAGGATGGACGGACTTACCCTATGGGTCGTATGTCTGCCGTTTTTAAGGCAGATCTTGAAGAAACAAATTCAACTTTATCTGTATCTGAATGGTGGCTAGAGCCCAATACGGAAGGGCCTCATATTCACCAGCACCCTGAAGCTCATCTATTCTATGTTATCGCAGGTAGTCTGGCTGTTTATCTCCAAGACAAAGGCTGGTTTAAAGCAGAGAAAGGTTCGTACATTTATATACCGGGCGGCCAAGAGCACGGTTTCGAAAATCGAAGCGATGAAACGGTGGGTTTTATGTCTATAAACACGCCAGGTGGGTTTGAAAAAACGATCCCCAACATTGTGGAGTATTTCGATGAGCACCCACTGGGTGATGCAAAAAACAGCACGTAATTGCAAATATACACGCAGCTCTACACGAATGATTGAGCGCCCGTTATCGCGGCGACACAATCAGGCCGCATTGGCTGATAGAATCATAAAAATTCTCAAGCGGGAGTGAATGTATGTCCTCATTTAACAGGATGCTCGTGCTTTCTTTGTTGATCGCACTGGGCGTGCCTAAGGCTGCTTGGGCACAGGGTTCCAGCTTCACCTATATCGAGGGTGGTTTCATCGCCGGCTTCGTCAACGGCGTGGAAGAGTCTGCGGCCTTCACAGACAACGGTGCGTTCGAGCTTGAGAACGATTCTGGCGGTGGCGGCTTCATTGCTGGCGCATGGCAGTTTTCGGAGAACATGCATCTGTTCGGTGAGTATTCGTCGGTAAATCAGGAGCTCGAGATCAGTGACGGCACCGTCACAAACGAGAGTGATTTCGACGCGGTGCGTTGGCGGATTGGTGTTGGCTATGCCTACACTTTCTCGCCCAAAGTGAGCTTCTATGGCCGCCTAAGCTTTGACAACGTCGAGTTCAATGATGTACGAGTTGCCGGTGTAGATCTCAATGTCGAAGGCGATGACGGTATTGGCGGTGAGCTCGGCATGATCTGGACAGCGACGCAAGTGCTCCATGTGCGAGGCCATGTGCGCTACACCTCGGTCGGTGAAGTCGTTGCCGAAGGCTCTGATACTATCGGCCCTGACACCCTGCTAAGCCTGAACGGCCATTGGTACTTCCGGCCTGACATCGCATTCATCACAGGCTACGAGTTCGGCGCGATCACCACTTGGAATCTAGGCGCCCGATTCACGTTTTGAGTTTTTCGAGCCCGTAGTCTCTAAGCGAACTCAACATGCTTATTAAATTTATCGGCTGGAGGAATGAGCGCGCCAGATCGCACGCCTAACGGTTCCATGCACTCGACGCTATACCCTGTCACGGAACGTGAGCGCTGCTTACAACATAAGCCGCGCCAGCCCCCAATGTAAAGTATCGTGGGATGCTAGGTTTACAATTGAACATCCTTGCAAGTATTGATTTTAAATCGCATCTACTTTCGGTCACTAGTGTTCATTCGAAACGCGAACGTGAAAGTAGTACTAATATGCCTTTTTCCCTTTGAAGTAACTGACAAGGAAGGATGAACTGTTCAACGAGATGAATATATTGGTCTTACATAGCCCGGCTTGGGTGCCTGAATTCCGAATTGAATCAACTGCGATTTCAATCGCACTTGGCGCGATGGTAGCGGCTGTTCACCACATCGGAAGCACTTCTATCCCAAGAATATATGCGAAACCAATTGTCGATATCCTTGTTGAAGTAGATGCAATTGAATCCGTTGATACGAAAAATAGCGAAATGGTTAAGATTGGGTATGAGCCTATGGGCGAATACGGTATTGCCAAGCGGAGATACTTCCGTAAAATAAATTCTCAAGGTACTCGAACTCATCATGTCCACGTGTTTAACGTTAACTCTGAACACGTTTATCGGCACCTCGCTTTTCGTGACTACCTCATAGCGCATCCGCTAAAGGCTCAGGAATATTCCGTACTTAAGCAGGCTCTTGCAAATAAACATAAGAACGATTGGGATCTATATGTGGCCGGAAAAGATCCTTTCATTAAGATAACCGAACAGATTGCGATTGAATGGTATCGGAGGAGAGCTTGACTGGCCAGTTCATGAAATTAGCAGAAGTTTAATACTTGGTAAAAATGCTCTAGCGACGCAAACCTAACGGGTCGTCGGAGCAATCGCTTGTTATAGCCTCAGAACGTGGCTACGCCATAACTGGCGACTATAGGAAGCGTTCCTCAACTTTGATGTCAGGTTTTATACTGGTCTATATTAAAGAAGAATATGTTGGCAACAGATTTTGCGTTTGGCTGAATACAGCTGTTCGCTAAAATAGTGAAAGAGCAGGGATTTATTATGTGCAGGACAATTCTATTATTTCATTATGTTGGGATATTTATTAGAGGAACTGCCTCTATATGAAGCTCGGGGATGTTTTGCAGAGAACAGATGAGATTGATGGCTCGCTTATAAGAATCATTGGTCTGGATGAATTTGAGGTATTTTATGATTCATGGTGGGAGCATTCGAGCTCTTGGGGGATGGAGAATACACGCTCGGCAATATTCTATCGAATGGCAAAAAGTGTTTGTTTGGATAGTTATGAGGTAATACATAACGAAGGGTTGAGTGATAAAGAAAAAGTCAAAATATCCCCCGATTTAGCTCACAGAACTGCTCTATTGGCAGACTGGGCGTGGACTGAAACAGAATATGCTTCGATCGAGTTATTTAAATCAGCACTCGGTTCACAGGTAGAAACTCTAATAAAACAAGTGCCAATATCGACGAATAAAATTGGAATCATCCCAATGGGGCCTAAAGGTGGGGTAAAGCCCAAAGTCATTGTTACTCCTAAGAATGCTATTTCATTCCATCCCCTCGAATTGTTGTGGAAGGCACATAATATTCAAGCAAAATATAAAACGAATATTGAAAACGGTGTTGGTATATACAGGGCTGGGATTTCTAATTCAATACCAACTTATTACTTAGGTGGAAATGGTGACAATGCTGGAATTTATACTGCGTAACAGAGGGGCGGTATAAGGCTGCAGAAGTAGTGCAATTGTTGCTCACGCTTGAAGTTAAGTTGACTAATAGGCTATTTTTAGGAAATGATCTTAAATATTGTTTGCTTCAGGCAAGGTCTGGAAGCCAATAGATGTAATATTCAAAGACCTTTTAAGCAAGCGTTTAGTCGGCAATGAAAAAAATATTTTCGGTGAAGGAAATTCCGATAATGCCGTGGAGTTCCCCAACACCCTATAACCTGAAGCCTAAATTAAAAACATTCGTCTACCTGATTTTAGGATTGACTTTGTTTGGTCTTGGAGAGGCGATAATGATCGCCAGCGGTGGCGGGGTCAGCCCATGGACGGTATTGGCTCAGGGGATCGCTGGTCGGGTAGACTGGAGCATCGGGTTTACAACGATGGTTGTCAGTTTTTTCGTGCTGATATTGTGGATTCCTCTTAGACGCAAACCGGGAATAGCGACAATTCTTAATGCATTGATCATTGCCTTCATGATCGATTTTTCACTACCGCTATTGCCGAGCCCGCAATATCTGGCACCTCAATTATTACAAGCCGCATTCGGGGTGTTAGTCGTTGGGCTTGCATCGGGTCTTTATTTGGTCGCCAACTTGGGAGCAGGCCCTCGAGATGGGCTAATGACAGGTATGCAAGCAGTCACCGGATTACCGATTGCTTGGATTCGAATCGCTATTGAAGTTACTGTTGTATCAATAGGCTGGTATTTGGGTGGGGTTGTTGGAGTAGGAACTGTGCTATTTGCATTTGGTGTAGGGCCCTGCGTCGCCATAGGCATATTGTGTGTACGGAGATTTTTGTAACAGCTTGCGTTTGGCTCCAACCGAGCGTTGGAAAGACACGTAAAAGCGATACAAGGTGTCAGCAGTATTTTTTAATTGTCGCGTTATATGAGATTCGAATTATTTTTTCCAAGATAGCGATATCAATGTCTGCCAGCTTATTCACATATAAACAGGCTTTTCCCGTTTTGTGTTTGCCAAGCTTTTCCATCAAGGGATGATCAGAGCCCACTGAGCCCATGACGTACATCACTAGGTTAGATTTTCGAGGGGAGAAGCCAACAATTAAACTATCTCCTTCATGCCCTGATTCATATTTATAATGGTATTCACCAAAGCCGATTATGGAAGGCGGCCAAAGTTTGGGGGATTCACCTGTTATTCTTTGAAACAGTTCAAGCAGTGTTTTTGCATCATCCCGTCGCGTCTTGTTTTCCAGGCCGTTAATAAAACCGCTAACATCTTTGGGTATTGAGTTTTTAGTGCCCATCGCTTTTCCTTCTAGCTAATGAAACAGAAATTGTGATTATAGCTTGCCTTAAAACAGGATGAGTAATCGTAGCTACGAATGCGGCGGGGACTATGCAGTTTTTTAAGCTAGAGGGATTGGTGCTGCTAGTCCGCACGCCTAACGGACCGATGCGCTCGACGTTGGACTCCGAATATGACCGTTGCCGACACAACCCGCACCAGCCTCTAGCGCGAGTTAGCGTTGACGTTAGGCGCACTGTTTAACTAAATTGTGTAATCTAGACATTAAAGAATATGATACTGCTTGATGTCTGTATGTGAATTACCTCACTGGAGGTCTCGATGCCAGAGCTCACAATCCGGGAAGCTGCGCTTGATGATGCGCCGCTATTGAAGCGGTGCTTTGATTCTGCATATTCAGTATATAAAAATAACATTCCAGATATGCCTGATGTATCGACTGGGCTAGCATCTGCAATTGAGGGCAAGTCTGTATGGGTAGCCGAATTGAATGGAGCTGTGGTGGGAGGCATGGTACTTGAGGCCACGGACAGCTATTTGATACTGGAGAATGTGGCGGTGCACCCAAATGCTTCAGGCTCTGGGGTAGGTAAAGCGCTGATTGGTAAAGCTGAATCCGAATGCATGAGAATCGGGTTGCGCGAAATTCGGTTAAGTACTCATAATGATATGGCAGGAAATATCGGATTATATGAACACCTAGGCTGGCACGTAGTGCAGGTTGAGGGAAATAAGGTGAGGATGACCAAGCATCTAAATATTTCAACCAATAGCTAAGTTCTTTTACGATGGGGTTTTAGTTCTAGCAACACACCCCTAGCGGATCGAAGCCCTCAACCCGCACCAGCCTCCTGCACAAGCTATCGTTGATGTTAAGCCTACTGATCAACCCTCCAACAATACTCATTGAAATTGGAATATGAGCCTAGATTGGCATCTCAAAGTAGAATAAGGTGGGCTAAGCAAAACCTATATTTGAGAAACTTAAATGGTCGAAGATCCACAGTTAGAGGAAATATACCCGCGGCCTTTGTCTGGTGCGGTAGTCGAAAATCCGCCGCCAGCTTTAGTACCTAGCAGAATTCCATTGCTCGGGAAATACGTGTCACTCGAGCCTCAGAACGCCGATAAGCATGGGGCTGATTTATATGAGGCTGGTCATTCCACAGAGCAGGGACGGCGAATTTGGGACTACTTAACGTACGGTCCGTGGTCAGATCTTGAATCCTACAAGGCTACGTTACGCGCGCAGTCCTCTAGTTTTGATCCCATTTTCTATACGATTAGATCCGTGGAATCTGGAAAGGCATGTGGGCAGGCTAGTTTTCTAGATATCAATGCTCAGAATGGAGTGATCGAAATTGGACACATATGGTTTGGTCCGGAGTTGCAGAAAACACCCGGTGGAACGGAAGCGCTCTATCTTATGCTTAGTTATGCATTAGATGATCTTAAATATCGTCGAATGCAGTGGCGCTGTAACTCACTGAATGAGAAATCCCGGCAAGCAGCTAGAAGATTGGGGTTTAGGTTTGAAGGAATATTCTACAACCACCTAATCTTTAAAGGAAAGAATCGCGATACGACTTGGTATTCGATTTTGGACGATGAGTGGCCGGACGTTAGTAAGATAATCTCTTCGTGGTTAGAACCCTCAAATTTTACAAGTGAAATGAAACCGAAAACATCGCTATTTCAGACGATGAAGAAGAGATCAGATAGCACTCGCGGTGTAGGGCAGACGGAGCGATGAGCTTATTGAAGGTTCTACACCCAAAGCTATTGAAGGCAAATGGCAAACAGAAAAGATCGTAGTGCTGGAGTTTGATACAAAGGACAACGCTGATAACTTCTTGATGGATGACGAAGTAAAGAAATTATTTGAGATTAGGCATAAAACTACTGATAGTAATTTAATTCAAGTTTCAGGTGGTTCCTGGAGAGAGGAATTGCCAGCAGCTGAATAACAGCTTCGGGGCGAACTAACCTTGTATAGGCTGGAGTGATTAGTGTTTCCAGTACTCACGCCTAATGGGTTGATGCACTCGATGCAAGGCCGCACGGAGACCGATTTCTATGGCTGACATTGAAAACCCTATTACGTTGCGGCTCATGACCGAGGATGATCTGCCTATGCTTCATGCATGGTTAAATCGTCCCCACATTGTGGAGTGGTGGGGCGGCGAGGAGGAAAGACCCTCGCTTTCTGATGTTCAAGAGCACTACCTGCCAAGAGTTCTGGCAGAAGAGGGTGTAACGCCATACATAGCGATGCTTGATGTGGAGCCTATCGGCTACGCTCAATCATACATTGCACTGGGAAGTGGAGATGGATGGTGGGAAGATGAAACTGATCCAGGTGTTCGAGGTATTGATCAGTCGTTAGCAAATGCAGATCAATTGAACAAGGGGATTGGGACGATGCTTGTTCGTGCGCTAACCGATATATTGTTTTCGGATGCTGCGGTGACAAAAATTCAAACAGACCCAGCTCCTGAAAACCATCGCGCCATTCGATGCTACGAAAAAGCAGGCTTTAAGCAACACAGTAAAATCATCACGCCAGATGGTCCTGCTGTTTATATGGTGCAGACGCGAAATACCTATGAGAGCGCGCAGTCTTGCGTAACAGGTCGATGAACACAGAAGGTCGCGCTCTTTCGCAACCTTGAGTACGTCAGAACTCACGCTGGTAGCAACTGCAGTTTAGCGTTAGCGTACCAATCTAATATTTTGTTGTAGGATTAGCACTACATTGATCTGATTCTCTGGACACAATATTGTTGGATAGGTAATGAGAACTTTTCATAAACGTGAGGAACATTGATATCGCAATTTCCAATTATTCTTTGGCAGAGTTGGGATTCTCAGCGCACTTCCTTTCACAACTCAGCCTCGAAGAGTTAGAATTACTTATTCCGATTCGGGTCATAGAAGTGCAGCGCGACCGACTAACTGCAATCGGTGAAAGTGGTCACGTTGATGTTTTACTAACAGCAGCAAATCCATCTGGTGATATAGCTGTTGGCGATTGGATGTTGATTGACTCAGATCACCGGCCAGTGCGCACACTCTCGCCTAAAAGTTCCTTGCGTCGTCGTGCCGCAGGTACAGATGCCTCTGCGCAGCTTATTGCAAACAACGTAGATACTCTTTTTGTCGTCACGTCGTGCAATGCTGATTTCAATGAGGCTCGTCTGGAGAGGTATTTGGCTTTAGCAAAAGAAGCAGAAGTAGATGCTGTGGTGTTGCTTACCAAAGCCGATATATCAGATACAGCTTCTGAATTTCAGGCGAAGGCTGAGAAACTCATGGAACACTTAATTGTTCTGACGTTGAACGCAACAGATCCAACTGTCGCAGAGGAATTGAAACCGTGGTGCGGCTCGGGTCAAACTATCGCATTGGTCGGTTCATCCGGTGTCGGGAAAACGACGTTGCTTAACGCACTAACCGGAGATTCTCTAGCAACTCAAGATATTCGAGAAGATGATGCCAAAGGTAGGCACACTACGACTTCGCGTTCAATGCGATCTATTATTAATGGTGGTTGGGTAATCGATACACCGGGAATGCGTGCTTTGAGATTATTCGACAACGCTGAAGGTATCGATGCAGTATTTGATGAGATTATAGAAGCTGCGGCAAGTTGTCGTTTCGCTGACTGCCTTCACCAAAACGAGCCGGGTTGCGCTGTGCAAGCCGCGATCTCTCAAGGTGCTCTAGATGCTGAAAGACTGGAGCGGTGGCGTAAGCTACAAAGAGAAGATATGTATAACTCTGAGTCAATTGCAGAAGCACGAAAAAGAGATAAACAATTTGGTAAGATGGTCAACAAAGTCATGAGTGATAAACAGCGCAACAAGGGCCATTGAATCATAACTATAACTGGCTACAGTCTTTAACGAATACTCACGTAAATTTTCACTTCAATTGTTACTTCAATTGTCACTTAGAATTCATTGTATAACACGCGCCGTTGTGGATTCCCGTAATGCGCTCAGTCAACCGTATCCGTTCTGTTGATTGCGTGTGAATAGATATTAAGCAACGACCGCACAACTGCATCCCAACTATAGCGCTTACTCACTTTCTTCAATCCGGCTAACCCCATTAAGTGAGCTTTTTTAGGATCATCGAGCAGATCACAGACGGCAGTCGCGATGGCGAGCGCATTCGGCTCTACCATTAAACCATCTTTTCCATGGGTAATAACATCTCGAAGCACGGGAAGATCTAACGCTACTACGGGTTTAGCACAAGCGAATGCTTCTAAATAAACCACGCCAAGGCTTTCAAGTGAGGAGGGTACACACACGAGCTCGCAAGCCGAGAGCATATCTGTCTTAACCTGTTGATCGGAGGTATCAATCAAGACAATACGCCTGTGGCTCTGTGTTTCTATTTGATATTTAACATCATCAGTTGCAGGCCCCATAAACACGAGTACCGTTTTGGGGTGAATTTTTTCGATTTTATCGAAGGCATCCAATAACAGGCGGTATCCCTTTTGACTGACCATACGACCAAGAAACAACACAATTCTTTCATCTTTTAACGCCAGCATCTCTTTAGCTCGATTAGCGTCCGCTGAGTTAGATAAAACAGGACCATAAGGGACCACAGTAATTTTTGCTGGGTTCGCGCCTTGACTCACCAGATAGTCGGCTTCATGCTGGGTTAGAGCGATTATTGCGTCGGATTTTTTATATAGTTTCTTAAAACGTGTTGAGTTCCAGGCACTAGGTGAAGTTTCGGTGTTAAGTACATTGGGGGTGAATACAAATGGAATGTTGCGATCATTGGCATAATCACAAGCGTATACAGCCGCATCAGTCATACCATTATAGATAAAGTGTACAAGTTCAGCATCGCGCACTCGGCATCGCGCAAATGTTCGGTAGAGTAAAGTGAAGATCGGCCTTGCAAACTTATAGTTTGAATGTTCGCGCGCTATCCAGCGCACAATAGGTAAGTCAATGGTGGAAAGCCCGATCCGATTAACCAATAAGCCGTTTAATCGATGCTGGCTAGATGTTGTTTTAAGTACATCCGTATATAAACTGCGATCAAAATGAGCCGTTCTATCACAATGCGTTACAACTTCAACATTGCAATGTGTAGCCAATCTACTCGACAGCTCATAGGTGTGCAGCTCAGTGCCGCCCATGGCTGGCCAAAAGCGAGGCACCCACACAACAACTTTTCTATTTGATAGTTTATCCACGTGATCTATTAAACTTATATAAGTATATTGGCGACCTGCGGCATTAAAAATAAAATGGCTTACTACTCAGCATTAAGAGAATCGGTTACGACTATCGCAAGCTCGTCGTAGAATGATAGTCATTACGGCTTAGGATATGGTGGATTTGCGACGCTCTTCACCTGTAACTTACGTGCTGTGACTTAATTGGAGCATCCTTTCAGTCGAAACATAGTGAAGAAGCAACCCTCTTGCTATTTCGCGATTTGCGTGCCAGTCCTGGTTTAGCAATCGATGCAATCCCAGCTCTTTTATCCCATTCAACTTAATTTCAAGAAGTAACTATGCGAATTCTTATCAATATGCTCTGTCGCAGCCAAAATAATCGGCAAGAAGTGACGCGACAATTAGTCACGCTCCTTGGGGCCGTTTTTCTATATAGCTCAGGCGCAGTACATGCGCAGGACTCATTTAGCCCAACGGCCTTTAGCACATGCCCAAGTAAAGCATTTCTAACCCAAGGAAAATTGCCACAAACATACGGCATTAATCTTGTCACCGGTGACTACACTGTGCTGGCTCAAGATCATTTCACTGATCAACCTCTAAATGCAGTGGGATTTAATGGTAATGATCGATTTATATACGCGTGGAGCTATGAGTACGGCCAGCCTGTACGCATACACAATGACTGGGAATTTGACGTTCTTTCCGGCATTAACATAACAGACAATAATTTCTATGTGGGTGATGTCGATACCGAAAGAAACATCTATTACGTTTATAGGCGTGGTGCTAACTACGGTCTGTACGCGATTGGTCTAGACCCTGATCGTGCCGACTACCTGAGCATGTCTCGTGTTGTTGACGGTTCGTCTTTGTCATTAAAAATTGCCGACATGGCGGTTAATCCAGTTGATGGGTTAATCTATGCAGTTGAGTCAAACGGTGCACTGCATCAGCTTGATCAGTCAGATGGTTCATCTGTTAATCTTGGTTATACCGGCCAAACCGGCACCTTTGGCGCTGCCTACTTTGACCCAGATGGCAATTTGTACGTGGGTAGAAATAACGATGGTGGAATTTTCCGTATCGATGTGTCCTCTGGTAGTAATGCGGCAGTGTTATTTGCAAGCGGGCCAGCGGCGACCACCAATGATGGGTCTCGGTGTGCTGCTGCTCCATTAGTAGATGATAGTGATCAGAATATCGACTTTGGTGATGCGCCTGATACCTATGCTACGTCTCTGGACAAAAACGGTGCAAGGCATGGCTTATCTAACTCGACGCTCTTCCTCGGTCTGGGTGTTGATGGTGAAGCCAATGCGTATGTTTACCCACTATCGGATGATTCAACAGGCGAGTTGGATGACGACGATGGTATTCAATTTATCACAGACATTGTAGAGCGTGAATATGCCATCGCCATGGTTACTGCTTCTGGAGACGGATACTTAAATGCATGGATTGACGTGCATCAAGACGGGGAATTTAACGCTGTAGATCAGGTTGCAATCAATGTCCCAGTTGAAGCAGGAGAACAAGCTGTATATCTTCCCATACCAGATGGAGTGCAGCCCGGCAATACATGGGCACGCTTCCGCCTCTCTTCCTCCCTTGGTTTACAGCCTTATGGAGGTGCGCCAGATGGTGAAGTAGAAGACATGCTAGTTCGAGTGCTTCAAAACATTGTCATTGTTACCGACTATCCATCGTCCACGGGTTGGACAACCATCGCATTTGAAGATAATTGGCCACTGCTTGGCGACTACGATATGAATGATCTAGTTGTTTATATGCGTACATCGACTCAGCGTACTTCTCAAGGGTTCACGCAGGTTGATGTTAGTGGCGAAGTGGCGGCTGCAGGTGCGGGTTATCATAATGGTTTTGGTATTCGGTTGCCCGGCGTTAAGCTCTCAGAGGTTGATCAAGAATCCGTTAGTTTTGAAATCAACGGTCAGCCTGTAGTAGATCGCCCACTATTAGAGGCGAACCGCGATGAAGCGATATTGATAATCACCAATGATGTGTTTGATTACGTTATCTCCGGTAATCACTGCGAATACTATCGTACAGAATCTGGATGCGGATCGTCGATTCAAATGTCGTTTGAGTTATCGGTAAAATTTAATAATCCAGTTGATACCCATTTAAGCGGCGCGTTTGATCCATTTTTATTCGCAAGCCCTGATGCTTGGCATGGAGCACACTTCGTTACACCTCCAGGGCGATCTTATGAGATTCATCTTAAAAATCAATCCCCAACTGAAGCGTTTAATCCGGCACTTTTTGCCGGTGCTGGACAAGATGCTTCGGTACCTGATCAAGGCCTTTACTTTTTGACAGCTACTGGCATGCCATGGGCGATAGAGATTGGAGATCGGTGGCAATACCCGTTGGAGTACGTAGATTTATCGATTACGTATCCTGATTTTCCAAAATTTTCAACTAGCAATGGCAGAGATTCAGTTTATTGGTATGAACATGCTAACGCTGTTAGCCATAAACTGTTTTCGGAG
>CALJAA010000190.1 GCA_938028465.1 uncultured Granulosicoccaceae bacterium
TCGTTTTCGCGACAACGCGAGTATTTGGCTGATGCAAGCTCAGTACAATTTACTCGTAACACGTATAGCCTAGCATCTGCCCTCCAACAGACTGCGTCAGATAGAGCTAACTTTGCTTTAAATTCCAGCTACAAAGAAGAACTTGCACATTTGTGTTTTCAAATGCCTGGAAACGCATTTGGAAAAATATTCGATACGCACCCTCCTCTCGAAAAAAGAATCAATGCTATTGATAAACATTTCGCAGTAAAATCAAGACACCGCAAAGCACGAGAAAAACGGACAGCAGAAGCAACCGATTCAAATAGCAATAATGGCATGCCTGACTTAGTTAATACACTGCCGGAAAGCCTTTTAAATACCGCCACTGACAATATAGCGTGCCAAGCCATCTTACTGGCCCTATTTGTTGGAGCTGACGCTACCAGTAAAACAAACCACCTAGAGGCACTCCGTTTTGCTTACGACGATGACTTTAGTACGCGTGTAAAAAATATTCGAGAGTCGTTAGGCGAAGAGCTAGACAAGAACAAGCTACGAATTATCGACTATGTGATACCTTCCTTAGGTGAATCCGACAACGCCTCTCGAAATAAGCTATTGAGCAATATTGAAATAATGGTAGAAAACGACGGCAAGTCGCTTGAAAATTTCGCGGCGTTGCAAATTGTTCAACGTAAGCTTGTTGATGAAAGCGCTAATGCAGATACTATCAGCGATTCTTACCTGGTCGATGCACCCAAAGCGAAGCCTCGCTCCATTAGTGAGCTAGGTGAAGAACTTGCGTTGTTGCTATCGCTAATGATTGAAGCCTCTGGATACAGCGGTGAGCGCATTGCTGATGAATACTCTCGTGTACTTAAGTGCTACACCAACAAACAATACCCAATTCGATCAACAAATGACGAAAATATCCGCAAAGATATGCGCAAAGCGTTTAACGAACTACAACAACAACCACTGGCTCAACGCAAAGCCTTTGTACAACACTGTTCTGAAATCATGGAACTTGACGGCATTAATATGGCCGAGGAAGCTGCATTAATTAATTTGTTCGCAGCGTCACTGAATGTGCCGGAACTGAGTGTGGCATAACGGGTAGCTTTGGCCATAGCCCTCGAGAACTAACCCAGAGCCTCATCACTAACAGTAGGTTGCACTTTGTAAAACAGAGCTACCATCAAACTGGGATGGGTATAAGCGATTTCGCTATTTCCCGCACATGCCTAATATCAGATCCACAGCATCCACCAAACACATTGAGCCATGGCATTCTAGCGACGATCTCTTTATATTGTTGACCAAACTCGATGGGATTTCCATCATCAAGCTCTTTGCAAGCATCTAGCTCCGCATGGCTTTGCCGTGAAGCATTACATCTCAGCCCACGAAGCCTCTTTGCCCAACCTGATTCATCCAAAACGGAAGAGAAATGATCAGGGTGTGCACAATTTATCATGTAGTAAGCAGGATAAGAATCGCTCTGATCATCCACAAACTCAATGGCATCTTTTAAAGATTGACCCGTTGGCAACCTACCGTTGGTCTCAACCGTGAATGAAATGACACATGGAATGCCGATGTTCGAAGCAGCCTGTGCATAGCCTGCAGCCTCTGTTGACTGAGTAATGGTTAGTGCTGAAACCATTTCTACTCCTGCATCAACCAACCAGGAAATTTGTGTTGAGTGATATGTTTTAGCGTCTTCAACTAAGATGATGTCTTCAGGCGCATAGGCGTCACCGCAAGGGCCAGTAATCCCATTCACGACGATAATATTATTGGAATTGGACTTATTCTTAAGCGCTTGTACAAAGTTAACGGCATCATGATTAGCCGCTTCCAAATCGTCCGAACTGCACCCTAAGTCAGCCTTCCAATGATTGTGCGCTTTCCATGTAGGCGCATCGATTATAAATCCCACACCATACTGTGCTGCCAAATCAATATATTCATTGAAATAGGTTTTAAGTTTCTCCCGCGTCGCAGGGTCGGGTAATAGCGTATGCGCTGCAAATTCTGGTATATCGACACCATGGTTGAATATAAAATCGGTTTCCATGCCCGCATCGATTAAAAATATATCACCTGATAATTGGGGTAGCTTGATTCTAGTTTGCACTGGTACCAACCTCTTTTTACCATTTCAAACCAGCTCAACACGTTCACACGCAAGTGTCCAGTACCCATATGTATCAGTGCATGTTCAAAACTTATACTTAAAACTAGTCTGAAACACCAATGCGTCATTGCCCCCGTAGTCATCATTGTCAAACGTCTGTGCGAGATACTCAGCACGCACTCTTATGTCGGTATTCTTAGTCAGTGCGATTCCGTACTTCATGCCTAACGTTACACTGGTCATTGCATCAAGCCGATAATCAGAGCTTGCAATACCATCACTTGGCAAAATAGGGTTTAGCGCGTCATCAACGTAGAAGCGTCGGTAATAGAAATCCGCTTGTGACTGTCGGTAAACACGCACATGGGGTTGTAAATACTGCTTTTTGGTTAACTGCCGGTGATAGCGAAAATCAGCCGTGTGTGAATTGATCCCCCAGTCATCATTGTAAACGCGATACCCCACGTGTATCGAATGGGGTGTATCACCCAGTTGATGCACTACCTTACCAAACAGGCTAGTACGTACTCGCGAACTTGGGCGACTATCGTGGAAGTTAGCAATGATCTGGTTATTATCGGTGGTAGCACTGATAATCTTATAAGGGTCAGAGTGATAACCCTCTGACAAACTAAGGCTTACATTCACTTGGGCGATGGTTTGCTTATTTAACACACGGGTACCACCCACTAACCCATCAATCGTATTGCGCTGCCCTTTCCCAAACGATTGGCTTTGCGACACATCGCCTAGTGCTTGCGGCGTTGCGCCTGAATCACTTTGATAGATCGAATCAAATGTGGCCGCTAGACCCATGGTAAGGCTGGCAAGCTTATCTGCACGCTCACGAGTAAAACCAACATTCGCTCCGAACGAATCGTAGTCCGATTCTTTTGATACGACTGCGCCATAATCTAATGTCGTTGTTCTACTGGTTTGCTGTGATAAATTAGCGCCAGCTTGTATACGAGTATCTTCAAACGTGCTCAAGGAATAATCAGAGCCATTGCCAGCGGAGAACCCACTACCACCTGACACGCCGGTAAACGTTACTGCGGAGTTATTGCTCCTTACCGCTCCAGTAGGCGACGCGCCAGACATCGTATCGTGTACAAGGTTAACAATGATCTTTCTTCCATCCTCTTGCCGCGTTAGGTTAGCCATGGTTTTAGCAACCGATACACGATCATCTGCTTCAACATAGGAAAGATACGTGGTATCCACATCCCATTCAGCATCCTGAGCTTGAGCGTTGGTTGCGACTAATGTCAGCGTTGCTAAGGCAAGCTTACTCGTTAAGCCACTCATTAGTTACACCCACAACCGCCGCCCTGAATACCACTACCGCCTCTGGATGCTTCTTTAGAGAAATAGATATGATCATCAACAGATTGATCCATGGCATCAGTAACAAGCTGCATATCTTCACGGGCAAGCGTACCGCGTTCCCACGGCTTCACTTCATCAAAGGTGAAAATCGCTCCACTCGTTCCGCAACTGCAGACACTGACTGCACATACCGTCATTAACAGGGGCTTAATATAATATGCGATGCTCATATTGACTCACCCATTAGCTCCGCGATTTTCGCCTCAAGCCTGACCTTGTCCAACGCACGAAACCCAATATGACTGAACACAATTTCCCCTCTGGGGTTAATCAAATAGGAGCTAGGCATGCCCTTCACGCTATAAGCTTGCGCGGTCTCACCGCTTGCGTCGAACGCAATGTCAACATCGGCCTCAACCTCATCCAAGAACCGATCAGCATCTTCGCGTACATCATCAAGATTGATCGCGATAATCTTTAAGCCTTGCTCACCATAAATGGCTTGCATTTCATTCATCCATGGGAATGACTGACGACACGGACCACACCAGGACGCCCAGAAATCTACATAGAGATACTGGCCACGGTAATCGTCTAAGGTTTTATCACCAGAGATGCCTGGCAGAATAAATTGTGGTGCTAGCATTGTCTTTGAATCTTCTGACGCCGTAATTGGTGCACTCGCCAATAACAAAAATGCGATAGCAAACAGTAATGGGGGAAGCGTAGACTTCGGACTCGTACGGTAAAAACACATAAGCAAACCTCAGCAGATAAAACACATCGACACATCGATAGTCCAACCTGTAGCGGCAGCCAACTTAACCAGATTCAGATGGTTAGGTAAAAATACTCACTAACGCTGACACCAAAAAACAACGTCATTAGATTCTAGAAATGTTTCCGCGTCTGCGCCATGCAATAGCGCTAACGTTGACAGAATGCCGGATTCAGTACAACTATTACCTGCAACCGTGACGGATGCAGGTGCATCAATTACCGGCCATCCAGTTTTAGGATTTAGAACATGACCATAACGTATACCGTCCTTTTTTAAGAACCGTTGCGCATCACCACTTGTGGTAAGTGCGCCTCGTTGTAATGCTATTGTATTAACTGCATCAGCCGTTTTTCGCATGGCTTCAATACCAACTATCCATGCAACTTGTTTTGTAGGAGCCGCCCCCGCGTGTAAATCACCGCCAAAGTTCACTAAAAAGGGAGCGTCAGTATTGGCACGTAACAAATTAACAACGCGATCAACCGCGTATTCTTTACCTATACCACCCAAGTCTATTTGCATACGTGCAGGTAAGCTAAGCCACGGTGATTGCCAATTGACTTTATCCCAACCAACAAACGGCAATAACGCCGATACATCGCTTTGCTGCGGGATTTTGTCTGACCCATCAAACTGCCAGACACGCCCGAGCACACCCGATGTGATATCGAACAACCCTTCTGATAAGGCATAACATTGATCCGCAAAGTTGAGTAAGTTGGCAGTTTCACTATCAACCTGCACGGGTTCACCATTACTGTTGTTGATCTTGTGCACGATGTTGTCATCACGATAACGACTAAAAGCACCTTCAATGCGTAGCGCTTCATTACGGGTAATTTTACCTAATCGTTTGGCATCTTTTCGTGAACTCGCCTCAATCAATACTTCACAAGGGCTTGCCATCGCGCGGAACTGTATCGAAAAGTAATGTTCGTTTTCTGTTATCTCCACTGTTTACCTCTAGATTACAAAATCGCAGATTAATTGGTGAATCACATTTAAGCCAACCTGTTCAGATTGTTATTGTAACTGCTACATCGCTTGTCCGATACACATTTCAGATCCGTGGTTCGGGAACAACTGAATAGGTATGATGATGATTAGATCACTCAACATTGAATCCCTCAACAACGTCAATCAACTGAAACTAGTTGCACTGAGTTTTACACTCATATCGCTTGCGGCGTGTTCACCGTCTACTCCTAATGTAGCAGGCGCATCCCTTGCTGGAGCGTCCGCTGCGGGCGGATTCGCACGACCATTAAGCGATGCCGAGTTTGAGGCATTGTCACTTGATGAACAATATCAAGTGATCAACAAAATTCATGGCACCTTATATAGCGGCATACCGGTTGATGAATTTTACGCCATCGAACCCGGCTCAAACCTAAAAAGGCGCCATGATGATGCGCCAACGCTTGCCAGCATCCGCACCGCATTGCAAACGAGTTTAGAACCTGCGCTGCGAGCGAAGCTAGATCGCGAGATATTGGGCGAGGATGAAGATGGTAACCCACTGGATGACGTTGAGCCGTTATTTTACTTTGATGGTAACCGACCAAAACAAATGCCACTTGCCCGTATCCATCACTTTCCGTTAAGCCGTGATGGCTTCTCGCAATGGATGGCGTGGCATTTGGCGAATACCATCCTATTCTCACCCGCTGAAGAAATCGATAGCGCGGACATTACCGATGTCCAAAATCTATTTCGTCGGCTTGATCTGAGTATCTCTCAAGGACGCACCATCCGTGAGATGGTAGCGGTGCATCAACGCAGTGTACAAAACTGGCGCCGATTCCGATCTCCAGAAGATAATACCCGAGAGATGATGGAAATCTATCTTGGTATTTTTGACAACGATGCTGAGGTGCCACTGGCATCCCAAGCGTGCCAAGATTTATACCTAACAGACGAGCGTGATGGCTACAAGCTGGCCTATACCGATTACCCCAACTATGAGGCAGTATTAGTACTGGATAAGTACGTCACTAACTGCAACGATTTTTATGATGTAGTTGCAGGCCACCCATTGTTAATCCCTCGTGTTGTTAGCGTATTGGTGGATTACTTCTTTACTGGTCAATCGTTAGAGCATCGTACGCAGTTAGCGGCAGCGATTACTGCCAGTAATCCTCAACGCTTTGAAGACATCTTCATTGCGATCATATTCTCTGAACGTTACCTATTGCGTACAGAGCGACCACGTTCGTTTGAGGAAGCGTTCTTAGCAACCGCAAAGCGCCTTAAGTGGAATGCGCATCCTGATGTATTTAAGGGCATGGCTAACGGAAGTGGTTCTTTAGCTCGTGCAAATATGAGTGAAATGGGCTGGCCAACGATGAGTCTAAAGCTTGGCCGTGTAGCCAATGTTCCATTGGATTCATTGAGCTTTGGTAACTATCACAAAGCCATGCGTGAATCCTTGTTAATGGATTCGAATCGTTGGAGAAGGCCTCTTGGTTTATCCGGCCCAAGTGCCCCCAATCCTAAACCGATTAAGCCGCCAGCAGATGATGCCGATGCACGAGAGCTCGCGGCCTATGAAGCAAAGCTCAAAGATTATAACGACGAGCTAAATGCTATGTCGAAACCAGACCGCGCTGAATACGATAAGGCATTAGCAGAATATGAGCGCGAGTCTGTGCTGTTCAACAGAATCGATGATATGAACGTGACAGAACTGATGGATTATGTGTTCCTCACCGCTATACAACGACGCCCAAACGATATTGAGCGCTCGAGCTTAAAAGCCATGTATATCGAGCAGGGATACCTGGATAGCGAATTTGATAATCGCTTCGCTCGAACCGACAGAATCGATGACTTAGCCTTACTAACGTTCGATTATTTGTCCCGCCTGCCTGAAGGCTATTACCTACTCCGTGTGCAATAAGCGCTTAACCCACTCTGGGAGATCTATATGAATCGTCGTGAATTTTTGAGAAACACCAGTTTGCTTGGAATAGGTGCAACGTCGCCAACCTTGTTTGGTGTACCAGGCCTTATCAGCCGAGCGGAAGCCATGCCTATGGTGGATCAAGTTGATTTTGTGTTGCCTAAGGTTATGCCGCAGGTGATCAACGTTTTCCTATACGGCGGCCCATCAGAGCTGGCGGGCAACTTAACGAATATGGATATCATTAACAACAATTCGCAAAACCCTTACCCCAGTGATCTACGCCGGGCCGTCAGTGACAACGAAGGCCAAGTTACTCGCAATGGCTTTTGGGCTGATGCAGGTGGCCGCGCGATGGAGGATATGCTGGCCGCAGGCGATATGTCGGTGTATCGAACGATCAATCGACTAAAAAACAATACACGAGCGCACAGGCCGAGCGTATTCTCCAGCCTTAAAGGCTCACTTGCTATTGATGCAGCACCAGGTATGGGATCAACACTGGCGACCTTGCTGAACGCACATCGGGATCAACTCGATGGCTCTGACTTGATCGGAGGGAAACAGTTAACGCAGTTAGTGCTACCTTTCGTCTCGTTTGAAGGCTCTAGTACTGCTTTCGCTCGTGATATCGATGGCAAACTGCCGTTGCAATTACGCGGTTTAAGCTTGGATGAAGAGTTTGACAATCCCTATACGCGAGGGCGTAATGACAACGGGCTTGAATTAGACGTGCTGGTAAAGAAAATCGTTGATAGTCACCAGCGGCTTCGCTACAGCAAAGTATCTGAAGGCTTCGAGGTTCGTCGTAATATGGAACGCTTAGTGGGTAATTTGCAAAACGCAGCGAACAACCCCTTACCCACCCCGCCCGCAAATGCAGACGGCACGCTTGATCCTGATGTGAATCCAGATACTGGCTTTTTGCAGTACCCGGATAATAATAACTTTAGTGGCAGAATCAAAGCAGCCGTAACACTGGCAATCAATAACCCTGATTCATTGTTCATCACCGTTGGCGGTGGCTTAGGCGGTTGGGATGATCACAGCTCAGCAATCGAAGATTACGTTCCTCGCATGAATCAAATTATGGAGTCACTACGCGTTGCAACGAAGCACATTCGTTATTCCGATGCTGCTTACGGTGGTAATCGATCAACCGATAACATCATCATTAAGGTACATGGCGATTTTGGGCGTAATGTAAACCTAAATAATTCTGCTGGTTGGGATCATGGTAACAATCAAAACTTGTACACCATAGGTGGCGCAGCTCTACGTCCTGCAGGTGCGCTAGGTAAGGTTGTGGGTAAAACAGAGATCTTTGGCCCAGCAAACGAGAACCGTCAATACACCAGGCCTACTGATGACAGCTATCAAGCGGAGCCGGTTGCAATTGCGTCGTCGGTCTATCGTTACTTTGGTGCACAGAACCCCAAACCATTAACTAGTGATGTTGATCTTAATCCAAAAGGCGATGGCGCTATTAATGAGCGGGTAGCAGGTGAAGCACCGATTTCGATATAGGCGCTAAATCCAAAAATGCTCGCCCATATTCGTTGTAGTCTGCTCCTACTAATCCAGCTAAACTAGTACGAAGACTTTCAATAGCGAATGAACACGTGGAAACAGAGAAAACATACGTTTATCAATCTATTGCGCACAGCCTAATTGATCACGATGTGCACACGTTGTTTGGCCTTATGGGGGATGCCAACTTATTCATGGTGAATGATTATGTGCGTTCCTATAACGGCACATTCGTACCGGTGGCATACGAAGGTAGCGCTGTATTGATGGCGCTTGCCTACTCCAAATTTGCACAAACCGTTGGCGTCGCGACCGTGACTCACGGCCCTGGATTTACAAATTGCATTACCGCACTAACTGAAGGTGTTCGCGGGCACACGTCGATGGTGTTGTTATGCGGGGATACGCCAGTTACTACTCCTCAGAATCTACAAAACATTGATCAACGTGAGCTGACAAAAGCCACCGGCGCTGGGTTTATACAAATGCGCTCACCAGAAACCGCCACCGAAGACATCGCGCGTGCATTTTATCAAGCGAATGTACAAAGGCGCCCTGTTGTACTCAACATGCCAGCTGATTTCATGTGGGAAGAACTTACGCACAGCAAAGTTGTTTATCCCGTGTTCGATAACCCTTCTACTGTTCTAGAAGGCGATAATCTGGACGATGCGATTGGCATGCTGGCATCAGCAAAGCGCCCGGTAATACTCGCTGGGGGTGGTGCAATTGGAGCAGAAGATTCGCTTATACGATTAGCCGACAGATTAGAAGCGCCGTTAGCCACCACGCTTAAAGCTAAGGCGATGTTCAACGATCACCCATTTAATATGGATATATTTGGCACATTAAGTACACCCGACGCATACGACGCTATCGACAAGAGTGACTGTGTTGCAGCATTCGGAGCAAGCCTACATCATTTCACCACAGATCGAGGCGCGCTAATGAAGGGCAAACGGGTTATTCAGATAAACGATACCTTGGCTGAAGTTGGAAAGAACTATCACCCCGATGCGGCACTCGTTGGAGATGCAGCACTTACTGCCAACAATATCCTTCAATGGCTCGATGATGCGGAAATCCCACCCAGTGGTTTTACAAAAGAACTCAATAGCACCACGCTCACCAAGCACCCAGCCTCTTCTAAAAAGACAACTAAAAAAGGAACAATCGATTTTGTCTACGCACTCGAGCAGTTGGATATTGCGCTACCGGAAGACAGAATTTTAACCACAGACGGCGGACGTTTTATGACTGAAGTCTGGTGCAGAATCAAAGCTCCAGATGCCAAGAGCTTTATTGCCACAACAAATTTTGGGTCAATAGGTATTGGTTTACAGCACGCGATAGGCGCATGTTTTGCGGTACCAGATAGGCCAGTGGTTTTGTTTACCGGAGATGGTGGTTTTATGATGGCGGGCATCAACGAATTTAATACCGCAGTACGCCTCAACCAAGATCTAATAACGATTGTGTGTAATGACTCTGCCTACGGCGCAGAGCATATCCAATTTGTGGATAAAAACATCGATCCAAGCCTATCGCAATTTGAATGGCCATCCTTTGCAGGTGTTGCCACTTCACTTGGTGGGCAAGGTATCTTGGTGGAAACTCATGAACAACTCGCTATCGCCATAGAGGCAATTAACACAAGAGACCGCCCCTTGCTTATTGAACTCAAGTTAGACCCCGATGATGTACCGCGCATGCGGGTTTAATCTCGAAAGTATAGAATTAAATTGCACTTACTTACCAGGCTACATAAGCGACACTTAGCCTAGAGCTTAAACAAGTGTGTCGTGCAAAACCCGGTGAGATTCGTGTGTCTTTGCCTTTAACCTACAGGCGTACACTAGGGTATACGTTCCCAGCTTGGTGGTGTGCCAATCTGTTCCAACAGAAAATCGATAAACACACGCACTTTTGCTGTGAGGACATTGGATTTAGGATAAGCGAGCCAAATCGCAGAGCCATCTTTCACCTTAAAGTTTGGTAGTACCCGCACGAGTGATCCCTCGTTTAGTTCTGTGTGAATGTTCCATATTGAATTCATACAAATACCAACACCGTTTTTTGCAGCGAGACGTGTGCTCGCCCCGTCGTCGCAAATAACGCGCGGGATGATATTGGGTGGTGGGAAAGTACACGACTCCTCTCCAGTTTCAGATGTCAATAATCTGGGCGTGGCACTATTGAAAACAATTAGTTGATGAGAGACGAGATCGTCGGGTTCTTGAGGCGTACCGTAGGCCCGTAGATACTCCGGTGACGCACAGAGTATGCGAGTGTCATCCGCAATTTTTCTTCCTATCAGGGAACTGTCTTCGGCTGCATAATTTCGTAGCGCCAAGTCAAACCCGCCATCGATGATATCGAACTTGGTATCAGACAGCTTCAAATCGAGATTGATGCTCGGGTATCGCTCGAGGAACATGGGCAGTATGGGCGTGATATAGAGTTGCACGAAACTGCTTGGCCCTGCGAATCTCAGAGTGCCTTTCACTTCGGTACTGCCATGCCCGAGTGCAGTCAAAGCTGCTTCTTCTTGCGCCAGAATTTCTCGAGCGTAAGGTAGAAATTCTTCTCCTTCTAACGAGAGTGATACTTGCCGTGTGGTGCGATGGAGCAAATCCGCACCGAGCTGTTTTTCGAGTTTGGCTAGGCGTGTACTGGCCACGGCAGGTGCTAGGCCCAGTTGCCGGCCGGCTGCGCTGATATTGAGCATTTCTGCGGCCATGACAAACAGCCGGATTTCATTCGTATTCATACTCCCATTATATAGAAAATACGAATACTGATATCGTATTCTTCCTGTTTACCCGGCATGTTAAAAATAATACGATTACCGTGAAATCAGCGAAGCCTAAAACCATTGGGCTAGATCAGAGATCACGATGACTACGACAGCAACAGTGAACTACCACATCCACAAACCTGAACGTCAGGCATTCGAGCTTGATGCTGAAGGTATTGCCGGCAACCTTGTTTCACCAGAGCTGTTACCCACAAAGATAAGCGTGCTAGATGTACGCCCTAACGATATCCATTTGTCATTCGAGCAAGCATCGGTTGAGTTTGCGGCATTCAATAGTGATGTTGATGTGCTTAACGAAGAGTCAGGATGGCAGCCGAACTACGATGCTGACATTAAACACTTTCTAACAACTAGGCTCGATATTGACGAGATCATTGTTTTCGACCATACGGTGCGAATCGATGATGAAGTATCAGATCGCAAACCTGCACGTAACGTACACTGCGACTACAGCACGGATGGTGCAAAGCAACGCTTGATTGATTTGCTCGGGGAGGCGCAGGCTGCAGAATGGGCCACTCGTCATTACGCTTTTATCAACGTATGGCGACCAGTCGAAACAGAGATCAATTCCTCCCCACTGGGTTTTATATTGCCCAGCAGTGTGGATGAGCAAGATTGGATTCTACTTGATCTGATCTATCCCGAGCGTCAAGGTCAAATTCTAGGGCTGGCTCCCAACCCGGCACATCAGTGGATATACCGATCAAAAATGACGCCGAATGAGGTCGCCTTTTTCAATATCTTTGATAACCAAGGGCTATTACCCATCGCTCATAGTGCGCTGGATATGACTGAAAACCCGGCGCAACACTCCGCGCGCAAGAGTATCGAGAGTCGCACCTTAGTTCGATATCGTGACTCCATTAGTAACGCTAGTGCGTAGCCTTCGGCACAAAGAAAAATACTTTGCTTTTTATCACTTAAAAATTCCATGAGGCCAGAATGTCTAAAACGATTTTGATTACAGGTTCAACCGATGGTATCGGGCTACTTACAGCTAAGACGCTGGCTTCGATGGGGCATAACGTTTTGTTGCATGGTCGAAGCACAAAAAAACTTGACGCGGCCGCCAAGGAAGTGGGCGGCAACGCTGGATCCTATGCCGCGGATTTGTCGCATATGGATCAGGTACACGCACTTGCCGCTGCCATTCAGCAACAACACAATCACCTCGATGCTGTCATCAACAATGCTGGTGTGTTAAATGTCAGCGAAACACAAACGTCAGATGGATACGATGTTCGGTTCATGGTAAATACCTTTGCACCCTACGTTTTAACGCGAGCCTTGCTGCCTATTCTTAAGCCGCAATCGCGTATCGTTAATTTATCATCAGCGGCGCAGGCGCCAGTTGATCTGGATGTATTGCATGGGCGCAAGCATGTCGATGATATGGCGGCGTATGCCCAAAGCAAACTGGCTATCACCATCTGGTCACAAGAATTAGCAAGAGAGCTGAGCGATGGCCCCGTCGTTGTTGCGGTTAACCCCGGTTCTTTACTAGCATCAAAGATGGTCAAAGACGGATTTGGGGTCGAAGGAAAGGATCTGCAAATCGGCGCGAATATTTTGTGTGATGCGGCGGTTGGCGACACGTTTGCAGATGCAACAGGCAAGTATTTTGACAATGATAGTGGCACGTTTTCTAAGCCCCATGGCGCTGGACTTAATGTGAGTCACTGCGCCGAAGTTATGAAGGGTATCGAAGCGGTCATCGACAAACTGGGCTGAGCTAATAAAAATTTGTTGCACAATTATTTATTTTTTAAGACTAGAGATCAGAATTTATGACAGGCAATGCACTATCCGCAGCACGCAGTATCGAGCGACCAACACAAGAGGCAATGCTTCAACGCGCCCCGTCAGTAAACCAGTTTTGGTTGCAGAATCGGGATTTATTTGAAGATGCATGGAAGCAATGGGAGTCGGGCGAAAGTGAACTAGTGGGCCAACTCGATAGCAGCTTATATGATACGAATTTACGAAACGCGGTCGAGCATGCCTGGAAAGACCCAAGCAAAGAATCCGAAGTGAAAGCACTTTGGAAGGAAGTGTTTCCGGGCGTGTATGAAGCCCAATTCTTTAACCCTGCCCGTCTAGCCTCCTTGCGAGACTATCTGAATCGTGTTTCTGATGCCAATATTCCAATACGTCCACCTTATGGAATCTCGCTTAACCGCGGCGGCGCTATGTTGGACAAGCGATCTGAAGGCTACTTGGCCGCACCGAGCTTTCAGGCTTTCTATCAAGCTCTGATGGATAGTTATATGCGGCCGATCGCACGAATGTTATTCCCTGATATAACAGGCTACGACACGCAAACCTTCGGTCTTTCGATCCAATGGCAACCCGATACTGACACATCGTTACGTGCTCATACGGATGCGTCGTCCGTGACGCTAAACGTAAACCTGAACCTTCCAGAAGAAGATTTTTCAGGCTCGGGAGTACGCTTTTTCGACCGAGAAACCCAAAAAGTAAGTGAATTAACGTTTGCACCAGGCACTGCATTGATGCATCACGGAAGCGTCCCGCACGAATCAATGCCGATCACAGAGGGAGAACGATCCAATTTGGTTCTATGGTTGTACGGAGAAGCAGGACAAGTAGCAAGGCCCAGAATCGCGCACGAAATTATCGACGTAAAACAACGCTGGACCGTGCCATCTGCTAAGGCAGATGGGTTCGCACCGTTTTGATTCCACTACACACTATTACAGACAAAGCCGCGTAATGAACCACTAAGATATATTGCAGTTTGATATAGACTATCTAAAAAAACCCAGTATCGCTATGGTTATGGCCGATGGGTACGGACTAGACTAATATGAAATACATAACATTGATTGGATTGGTTTTCATCACCATGGCTCAGGCATCACCCCACTCTGAATTTTGGTCTTGGTTCCAGGCAAACGAAGCGAGATTCCCTGACACTACCGAGTTTGACGAACAATACGGAAGCACGATATCTGAACTACTAACCAATGTTGAGGACGGGTTGGTTTACGAGATTGCTATTCCGGAAGATGGCCAAAAAGAGCTCATCATTAGTGCAGACGGTATTTTAGATCTCATTCCCTCTGTGCGTAACTTAGTGGACGCAGCTCCACCACTTAAAGGTTGGGACATCATTGCGTTTCGGCCTCGCTTGGACGACTACACTAGATTTACACTTAACTACGGAGATCGTAAATTTGACCCAAAAGAACTTTGGTGTTGGTCCCGAATTGATGACGGCAACTTCGATCTAATCATCTATCATCCAGACTATGACGAAGATGACCGCCCTCTATTAGCCAATGGTACTTATTTACTGCTAGATATGGCAATCGGCGAATTCGATGTAATGACGGGTATTCGTTATATTGATCACCGAGAGCTCCCTATTGATCCGGAGACAGATGGGCTCTATAAATTCGCAGAGCTTAGAGCGGTATTTGATGAGTTTAAATCTACCGTTACGCACTAGTGTTTGAAGGAGCACTATCACTAAGGCGCTACAACATTTTCCTCAATCGCATTGCTCTAGCTAATCTAAGATGACGAATCGCCGTTTCTGGTATTAAGAAATGTCAGCCCACTATTATGTTTTTTGCGCAAAAGCTAAGTGATACTCGTCATTATCTTTAACACCAAATTCCCGGGTACCATTCGGCATATCTTGTAAAGGCCACAAAATGATAGCCTTATGTTTTATCGACCCGTAGTAACTATCTACGTCATCAATGAACAAATAGAGGGTGCCAGTACAATTTGGATGGCCAGCCCATAATTCCTCTGATGTAAAAATGATGTTGCAGTCTTGTTTTTGTACTGAGCAAGTACCTTCAGCCGTCTCTCTCACCGCAAAACCCAGCACCTCTTTGTAGAAAGACTTCGTCGCTTCAATGTTATGGCATTTGAGTAGCATGTTTATTGGCATAATCTAGATCCTTTGAAACTTACTGCTTGAACTCTCGCTCTAGCTTCTAAGGTGGATATTAGAACTTAAGGACAGCCTACTTACCCACAAATTCAGCGATCCAACCAGATGTACTTTTGTCAGATCGGAACGCCCATACGACTCTTGAATTCGCCATCAACGCAATATAAGGAAGACACGCCAATTTAGCTTGAGACGTTCCTCGGTTAAATCCGTTGGAATCACACTGATACTGTAATAACACCCCACACTGGTAGCTTGAACCTTTTTTCGAGCAATTCACCAACTCCGCGCTCGATGCGCCGATAACCAATTCGTTATTTTTTATTCCGACGCCACATCCGTCTGCTACGAACCGATATGCGATGGCGGCCAGTGCAATTCGCTTAGGACTATCGTTCTGGGGATCATTAAAAAATACCCTTGGGAATGAATCACAGTCGGAGTCTCTAAAGTAGTTTTGAATAGCAACGTACGCAGAATTGTGATCCAGTTGGCCCACCACCCCAGCACCTCCCGACGACTCATCAGCAGCAACAGGTGATTTAGTAGAACCTGCAATCTGCTCCTCTCCACCTTCTGCGAGTTTTTCGCCATTCAAAAAAGCCAGAAAAATATCTCCCTGAAGAAATCCCACCTGGGCAAGTTTCCGCGCATTGGATCTAAGTTGCTCAGGAGTCGAAACTGAGGCAAGACCATCTGACCAAAAGCGTTCAGCATCGTACGTATCGACACCAAAATATGGAAAAATCTCGAGTGTAGACATTATTATTGCAAGAGGGTGTCCTAGCTCAATGGATTCTTGAAACGCTTTGGTATCAGCA
>CALJAA010000191.1 GCA_938028465.1 uncultured Granulosicoccaceae bacterium
GGCAAGCGTCCAAAACATGTTATCGCGAACTTGCGAGCCAAACGTAAACAAGCGGCTGTTAGTTGCAAATGGGCGCGCATCATAACGCCGCTCATCCTCTTGTTTACGCGCAATATAAAAATACCAATGCAAACCACCGGCAACCATGCACATTAAAATGAAGTTACGTACAAACAAACCAACGACCCAACCTGGAGCTAGTACTTGTGTAGCCTCGGTAGAAGGTTGAAAGAACACACTGCAGACGATTGCCACCAACAGAATGATCAATCGCTCCGATAGGGGAAACCACCCGCTTACCATCCACTTAAGAATGCTTGCAAAATCGAGCGGCCACCGAAAGTACGGAGACACCTCGACAGGTAACGGCGGTATGAAATTCCAGGCCGATCTTGCCTGCTTGGGATTGGGTTGCGTCGATGCGAGTTTGGTTTTCTCATCCATATAAAGATTTTCGCACAAATTGAAATACACGCTCAATTGATCTACCATGAAAAACGCAAACCTAAGCTGATACACCGAACCTCACCTAACCAACTTAGCTGTGGAGATCAATATCATGTGCGAAATGTTCGCGGGCCAGCCCCAATCCAACTACGACTATCAATCACGATCAATACGGTTGAATGGACTTAGCACCAGTGTGCGCCTCGAGCAAAAATTTTGGGAAATTCTTGATCAAATGGCACAAGCGGAAGAGGTATCTACGCCACAGTTCATCTCTACCCTATATTCAGAGGTGACCAATCTGCACGGCGAAGCCAAAAACTTCACGTCCCTACTACGCTGTACCTGCCTGATCTACCAACAAAAATGCATCGAGACACAACACGATAAGGTAGCTGCAATTGCGTCGTAATAACCCACCTTAACTTTACAATCGATTGTTGTAGTAACGCTATAACACCTCCTCCGCTTCCTCGCCAGATACGGTAATCCTGAAGGTCAAATTAACTGCCTATCAGGAGGCGCTAATGGCAAAAGCCATCCATTCGATGATTCGTGTGCTGGACGAAGAGCGTTCAGTGAAATTTTATAAAGATGCATTCGATTTAAACATTGCGGATCGTCTGGATTTTGATTCGTTCACCCTCGTTTATTTAAGTAATTCTGAAAGCTCATTCGAGCTTGAACTCACCATCAATAAGGATCAATCAACCGCTTATGACTTAGGTGGCGGCTATGGACACTTTGCAGTTTGCGTAGACGACCTGAATGCAGAGCATCACAAGATGATCGATCTTGGCTATGCACCTCGCGACATCGTTGAATTTGAAAAAGACAACACGCTAATAGCGAAGTTCTTTTTTATCAATGATCCTGATGGTTATGCAATAGAGGTATTGCAGCGCCACGGTCGATTCCAATAACCACATTAACCTATTCATTAACAATATCCACTAGTCAACACCATTAAAACACTTGCTGGAGCAACACATGAAAGCTGAAAACGAACAAGCTCTAAATTTTATAAAACCCCATACGGGCCTTGCAAAAATGACACGCCGTGAATTGCTTAAACGTAGTGCGGCAATTGGCGGTAGCTTAATTGTAGGGACCGGCTTTATTGCAGGCAGCTCAGCTAGCTGGGCAATGGAACTAAAATCACTCAGCCCAGACACCATGGCTACGCTGGTGCAAATGGCACGTGATATCTACCCACACGATTCGATGGGCGATGAAATCTATGCCGCAGCTGTTAAAGGACATGATGACAAAGCAGCTGAGGATGCTGATTTTAAAGCCATGCTAGAGGCAGGCGTGGAAAGCCTGAATGCCGCAGCTAAACAAATGGGGCATGCGAGCTACCTGGACACAGGATGGGAAGCAGAACGTACTGAAATCTTAAAATCGATAGAGTCAGATACATTTTTCCAAACCATGCGAGGTGGCTTGGTAGTGGGTTTATATAACCAAGAAGCCGTTTGGGCCGCACTCGGTTATGAGGGCTCTTCCTACGAAAAAGGCGGTTACTTAAATCGCGGTTTCGACGACATCAAGTGGCTTTAAAGCACCTATGCCTTTCCCAAATAATTTCTGGAGGATTTAACCATGACAGCCCCATTTGATGTAAACGACGATAGCGTTGTAGTGATTATCGGTACCGGCGCCGGTGGCGGTACATTAGCTAACGAACTAGCCCAAAAAGGTATTGATGTAGTCGCCCTTGAAGCCGGCGGACGACATCTACCAAAAGATTATATAAACAATGAATGGCCCAGCTTCAGCCAACTTGCATGGACTGACATGCGAACCACTTCTGGCAGCTGGCGCGTTGCGAAAGATTTTCCCAACTTACCTGCGTGGATTGTAAAAGCAGTAGGCGGCTCTACCGTGCACTGGGCCGGCGCATCGTTAAGATTGCAGGATCATGAGTTTCGTGCGTTAAGTACTTATGGCGCACTTGAAGGCGCTAACCTATTGGACTGGCCAGTCACGTTGGCCGAGCTTGAACCCTACTACGATAAGGCCGAGAAAAAAATGGGTGTCACACGCACCAATGGTATTCCTGGCTTACCTGGCAACAACAATTTTAAAGTCATGAAAGCTGGCGCTGACAAGATGGGATACAAAGAGTGCCACACAGGAAGAATGGCAATCAACTCCGAACCTCGCGATGATAGAGCCTCTTGCCAACAGCTCGGCTTTTGCTTTCAGGGTTGCAAAATGGGCGCTAAGTGGTCGACTGCCTACTCCGACATACCCAAGGGTGAAGCAACCGGGCACCTCGAAGTACGCGAAAACTCACTCGTTTTAAAAATCGAGCACAATGCGGATGGCAAGGTTGACGGCGTTGTTTATCAAGACAAAGACGGCAATCAAGTTAAACAAAAAGCGCGTGCCGTTTGCGTTGCGGGTAACTCTATTGAAAGCCCGCGCATGTTGCTAAATTCTGCTTCGTCGATGTTTCCCGATGGCCTTGCGAATAGCTCGGGGCAAGTGGGTAAAAACTACATGCGCCATATGACAGGCTCTGTTTATGCTGCATTTGAAAAACCCGTGCACATGTATCGCGGCACAACTATGGCAGGCATTATTACTGACGAGGGGCGTCATGACCCATCACGCGGTTTCGTTGGTGGCTATGAAATGGAAACCTTATCCATTGGTATTCCGTTCATGGCAGCATTCCTTAATCCCGGAGGTTGGGGGCGAGAATTTGCATCCGCAATGGATAACTATCAAAACATGGCTGGCATGTGGTTGGTGGGAGAAGACATGCCACAGGAGTCCAATGCGATAACCTTATCTGAAGAAAAAGATCACACGGGCATGCCGGCTGCGAACGTTCATTTTGACGATCACCCCAATGATATCGCTATGCGTAACCATGCTTACAAACAAGGTATGGCTTTATATGATTCGGTTGGGGCCACGCAAACCTACCCTACTCCACCCTACCCATCTACCCATAACTTGGGCACATTGAGGATGAGTGAAAAAGCCAGTGATGGTGTGGTGAACGGTTTTGGGCAAAGCCATGATATTAATAATTTGTTTGTATCAGATGGCAGCCAATTTACAACCGGTGGCGCCGAGAATCCAACCTTAACGATTGTGACCTTAGCCATTAGACAAGCTGATTACATTGCCAAGCAAATGAGTGAGAAAAGCATATAGCCCGTTGAAAATTGCAGGTGGCTGGCTTTATTCTAGCCACCTGCATGGTGCTTCATTTAACGCTCAAACTCTAACTTACCGATTTAAGAAAAGGTAGTAGTACGTTATTAAAAGCCTCAACTTGTTCAACATTGGATATGTGCGACGCATTGTCTAGAATGGCGAGCTGAGAGTTGGGTAGTTTTGCATGCATTGCCTCCGAACCCGCAACAGGCGTTGCTATATCTTCTGCACCAACAATCAACGCGACTGGTACCTGTATTTCGGGCAGCTGATCGATGTAATTTAGCTTCATAATAGCGTGGCAGCAAGCAACGTAACCATCATCAGAGGTTGCTTCTAATTGTGCTCTTACTGCGCTAACGTCTGAACTATTCGATGCTAGCCCAGCAGCCGTAAACCAACGCTCCATGGTGGCATCGACAATGGAACTTAATCCGTTGGTTCGTACTGCTTTGATTCTGGCATCCCAAATTGGCCCAGCGGCTTCAGGTTGAAAGCTAGCGGAATCAGCCAAAACCGCAGAGATGAATCGTTGTGGATACCGAAGCAACAAGCTTTGACCAATCATGCCACCAACCGACAACCCAACCCAGTGTGCTTTATCGATATTCTGACTATCCATAACCGCAATCACATCATCAGCGAGTTCTTCTAAGGTATAAGGGCCAGGCGGAACATCACTCTGGCCATGCCCGCGCATATCAAGACGAATAACATAGTAGTCAGGCTCCAGCATCGGCATTTGCACATCCCACATATGCAAATTACACCCAAGCGAATGAGCCATCACGACTACTGGGCCATTTTTGTTACCACTACATTCAAAATTGATTTCGATGCTGCCGTTTTTGATTTTCATGTCAGTTCCGTTTTGCCTAGATAAATGCACGATGAAATAGGAGACCATCTAAAGTCCGTCAAATGCAACCATATCAGATCCAGGCTAAACGAGATGTTGGCCTGTAAAGCCGAAATCATTGGCTTATAGTGCACTTTTTATATACAAGAGCTCGCGTTCGTATTGAGAAATTTGGTGATTGCCCGATTTTTTCTTTGGCTTAGTTCAGCAGCATTGATCCACACCCTTTGCCAATTTCATTGGGCTTATAGGTAAAGCCCAAACAGAAATTTAGAGGCTTCTAATTTCCAGAAAGCAATACTTCTGGAGTCTTAGTTTCGAAGGTACTACCATCTTCACGACGGGGTACGATTCCCCAACCCATTAGATTGCTTCGCCCAATGCAACCGTTTTTACGCGCATGAAATACCGGGCAATACTCTGGGAAACAAGGGTCACGCTCGGGGTGATAAATTTCGACACTCATGCCATGCTCACACGCCAACATTAGGCTGGCAGAAAGCTGTGGTTCGCCTGTATTGGCCACCTTCAATCCATTTTTACGGGCTAGCTCCGCCGCTGCTAGCCACGGAGTAACACCACCCGCATACCCAGGGTGCAGGTTGCAGATATCAACAGCGCCGGCATCAATAAGCCTTGCAATGCCAGCAACGTTAATTTCACTTTGCCCGGCACAAATCGGTATGTCTGTTTGTTTACGAAGAAATGCCAAGTCAACAATATCGTTATCCCAATGCACGGGTTCCTCTACCCAACTTAAGCCTAAGTTGCTGCACGCATCCACAAATTGTAACGCTTGCTTTAATGACCAAGCCTGATTGGCGTCTGCAGCCAAATTAAAGGCATCACCACCAGCTTCTCTAACTGTTCTAACACGTGCGATGTCTTCTTCGACAGATAATCCACCCACCTTAAGCTTCATACCCTTGCAGCCCAGGGTGATAAGTTCGCGTGTCTCGTTTGCCAAATCAGTAAGCGCATTTTGCTTGGTGTAGTACCCAGCGATAGCCATTATCGGTGCATCGTTTCGTTTAGGCCCTAACAGGTCAACCAGTGACTGCTTTTGGACCTTTGCCAGTATGTCCCAGCACAAAATATCCACTACAGCCTGCGCATGTAGAGTGACTCGTCGATCTGCAAGAATGTTTCGCACCAAAGGGCGCATATCTTGCCAAACACTCTCGACGTCGCTTATCTCTCTGCCAATCAGAATTTTTGAAAAGTCGTCATTAACCGCCTTCGCTATGCTCTGCGCTAACCCGAAGTCATCGCCCAAATAACAAACGCCGTCCACACCCTCGTCTGTAGTTGCATAAGCGAATACGCCATTTTTGTGCGTGTACGAATAATTACTACCCTGAAAATGGCGAGGCAATGCGCGTGCAAACGCTTGTGCCTTAATCGATAGGATTTTCAATTTGGGCTCCAATGCGTTGTTAGAGAGGCAGATTAGTCTGCTTTGGGCCAAAATGCACTAGAAAACTATACGTGTATAGTCAGCTTAACTAAAATCTAGCTTCCCCGTGCCACCTACGTTTACTGCACGGAGGAAACCTACGAATATTCTATTAGAAGGCGTCTATTGACTTAAGCCTTGCCCACCGATCGGAGTGGTCTCAAACCTTTCTCCAAATCCTTCTATCAGTGGCTTGCCAGAGGAAATCGCTGATTGTACTGCCGGAAGCGATAGTGATGCGGCATGTGATTCTTTTTTATCCCATACTTCCGTAATCCATAGAGCGTTCTCATTATCACGATCCTCTGCAATTATATAATTCAAACAACCTGGCATGTCATTGGTGCCTTCAAGAAGAATCGATATTAATTTCTCACGATTACCTGATGTTGCAATCATTTTTCCAATCAAACCATACATCTGTTTATTCCTTTCAGGTTTAAAAGTTGTAACAAATAACGCTAATTTCTACTAATTACCAACGGCGTTTATGGGCCGTTACCTGATCAAGTTTCGTGATCGGTTTTGGCCGCTTAGCGATATTCTAGCTGAGGAAACAGTGATTAGTATTGGTCTTTACTTCTGCCAACTATCAACAAACCGGCTAACCAACATATTAACAATCAGTTGGTCAGCGTTTTTCTCCTCACTATAAAGTTGATTGGTTAGGCTCAATGCGGCGGCACCATGTACACCTGACCATAATGAGCGGGCCCCCAAGCTCAC
>CALJAA010000192.1 GCA_938028465.1 uncultured Granulosicoccaceae bacterium
GCTATCATTTCAAGTGCTGGAAGCGCTGCAATAAGCTCTTTACTGACGCCTAAATCTCCACGTGTGCCAATAGCTTTGATGCTCTGGGCATTCGATTTAATATAGGCATCTTGATCGGCCTCATCGTATAAACGATGTAGCGTGAAATGCTCAGACAACTCGGTTTCTAACCATTCAGGATAATTGCCATTTAATAGCAGGCCGGGTTGACTCATTGTCGCTCACAAAGCTTATAACGGGACTCTGCATGCTATATTATTTTGTATCGAGTGTCGGCAAAATAACGATAAAACTAGGAGAAACCAGCAATGAAATTGGGCGTCATTTGTGATGGCATCAGCCAAGACTTAGCACACACCCTCAATGTCATGGACGAATTTGGACTGGAGTACGCCGAATTGCAGTTTGTTGATGGAAAAGAAGTCGGCGATCACACGGCAAGTGACATTGCTAATATCAAATCCCTTCTGGCGCAACATGCTAAGCCAGTATCGTGTTTATCGCGGCATGTTTTTGCAGGCCTAACCAGCGCAAACAAACCCGGCGATGCGCAACATACAAAACACATGGATGCACTCAAGCGCGTAATCGAGATGGCCCACACATTAAATTCGCCATTGGTGCGAATCATGACATCGAAAAAAGAGCAAATACTATGGGGTGAAAATGGCGCAGAGAAATGGAACGTTGCTCATGGCGCTTGGGATGCCTTGCCACCACTAATCGCCCCAGCCGTTGAATTGGCAAAAGCCGAAGGCTTAAAACTGGTGGTAGAAACAGGCAATGGCACCATGGTTAATTCAAACTATACGGCCCGAAAACTCATCGATGAGCTGGATGCAAAAGATACTTTGCAGGTGTTGTGGGACCCAGCGAATAACTGCTGGTGTCACGAGCTCGCCTACCCTGATGGGTACGAGGTGGTTCGAGATGGTTATCTGGGGCATATCCATATTAAAGATGTCGTGGTTGACACCCCAAAAGCTACGCTAATAGTCAAGAAAATGGGCGAAGGCCAATTAGCACCTCTTTTTGAACCGATTGCTACAGCCTTACGCAATGACAACTACCAAGGAGTTATCTCATTCGAAAGCGTTTACCATCCAGGTAATGGCGATTTTGAAGCTGGCTTTAGAGAGTCAATCGAGCTATTCAAACAGCTTTTTAATGACGCTGCTTAACATTGCTTTTTTATCCAACCTTTAATCAAGCCTAAAGCTAAACCCAAACACCGGCTGAATGCGCTTCGTCGTATTCTTTAACTATTAGCTTGGCTCTCTCAGATACATCGCTAACAGACCGGCCCGGTTTGTAAAGCCACGACCCAATACCGAATCCAGTTGCACCCGCTTTTATCCATTGGGCGAGTGAGGCATACGAACTCGGTGATGCCGAAACACCACCCACAACGTAGGCTTTGGTGTTTTCAGGTAACACCGCACGCATCGCGCTATAGCCTTCTAGCCCCAATAAAAATGATGGAAACAGCTTAATGCCCGATGCTCCTGCATCGATCGCTGCAAATGCTTCACTCGGTGTGAGCACTCCAGGCAAACTCAGGAGATTTTTACTGATGCTACTCTGAACCACGCTGGCATTGAAATTGGGCGACACAATCATCTGCCCGCCTGCGCTAGCGATATCCTCGACCTGTTGAACGCTCAGTACAGTACCCGCGCCTATTACTGCTTGTTTCGCAAACTGAGCTGCTAAGGTTTCGATACTTCGCAGTGCTTCAGGTGAATTCATCGGCACCTCTATTTGGGTGATACCTGCCTCAACTAGCGCGCTTGCGTAGTCAATACATTCAGCGGGAGTGATGCCACGCAGAATGGCGATTAACTCTCGTGGTACTGGATTAAGGTGTTGGCTTGGATCGTCAAGAGGCATCAAATACTCCGGCCTGTTGCGCAATGCGGCTTAACCCTTTAAGCGTTAAGTCTTGCATGGCTCTAACACTGATTTGCGTATTAGGTGAATCGGATAATGTTGTCATTGCCAGATCATACAAACGCGAAAGAGATGGCTTAGCTATTACGACGCACTGCTTACCTTGCCAATAGCGCTGCATTGAAAATACATCAGCGGCGATGAGCAAACCAGATAAGCGTGCACGACTTGCAAGGTTAATGGTGTTGTTTAACAAACCATCGGCCCGTATTGAAAATAGATGAGTGGTAAGGTTGTGTGGTGTTTGTGCATGCTCTTTTACGGCGGCGATAAATTCTGTATCGAATTGCGCCTGCGTATTGCTATCGACTTGTGCGATGGTATTAAATCGCAACACCGATTGCGTGGATAACAAGCCAAACAGTTCGCCGGTTATAACGGTATTAAACTGCTGTATTGAATCTGCCATTAGATCCACCCATTTGCAATGTGTGCCTGGCAAACATACCGCACCACTAAATTGAGCATCATCGGCCAACAAGCCAGCAATTAGGGTTTCCTCTCCGCGCATAACATCAGCAGGCGCATCTTGGCTTATGCCGGGCACTATGCTAAACGAGAAACGGGAATCCTTCACAGGCGCTGGAATAGTTTGAATAGCCGAGCCTAAGTTGCAAGGCGTTTTAGAATACGGGGCTTCTACCCAACCTTGCTTAGCGCCAACCATACCGCAAGCAATTATCGGCGTATTGGTTTTGGCAGGCAACCAATCGCTAATAAGGTTCAGTAACGCAGGCTCGAATTGGTCCGCACTCAGTTGGCTCATACCATCATTGGACTCAGCAAAATGCTGAATGCTATTTGCGCGCATTGCCCAACAGCGCAGAGAGGAGGTGCCCCAATCAACGGCGATCCAATAATCCTTAGTTTCTATGTTGTTGCTTGGCTTATCTTGCATGGAGCTATGCTACCTTACATCAATACGATAAAGGTTCTGTAAGGGCGCTGCAAAGATGAAAATAACTCGCATAAAAAGCCACGTGCTGCGATACGAACTACCTAAAGAGCTAGGCTACTCACAACAATACTATAAACATCGCTCAGCGCATATTATTGAAATCTCAACCGATGAAGGCCTCACGGGCTGGGGCGAATGTTTTGGTCCGGGCAACGTCGCCATTGCTAACCGAACCATTGTTGAGAAAGTCATACAGCCCATGGTGTTGGGCCGAAACCCGTTACAACGCGAAGTGATATGGCACGAGGTGTATAACTTGCTGCGCGATCATGGGCAAAAAGGCATGCCCTTACAAGCTTTGTCGGGTATCGATATCGCGCTATGGGATCTCGCCGGTAAGATAACTGGGTTACCTTTAAACCAACTCCTAGGTGGCCCGTTTCAAACTCAGATCCCGGTTTATGGTTACGGCATGATGTTGTGCCGAGAGGATGTACCGTCACACCTTTCGCGATTTAAACAAGAGGCTGCTGCAATAAAAGAGGCAGGGTTTCTTGCTACTAAAATGAAAGTTGGCCTAGGGGTTAAGGATGATATTAAGCTTGCCGAAGCGGTTCGCGAAGGCGTCGGTGATGACTACCCTTTTATGGTTGACGCTAATCATTGCTACACAACAACAGATGCGTTAAAGGTAGGACGCGCGCTGGATGAGCTACAAGCCGCATGGTTTGAAGAGCCCGTTGCGCCAGAAGATCACGATGGCTACAGAGAGCTGCGTCACCATCTCACAACACCCATTGCTGGGGGCGAGGCAGAATTTACTCGATGGGGCTGGCGGCATTTGTTGGAGAAGCGCTGCGTGGATATTGCTCAACCCGAGGTATGCGCACTGGGCGGTATCAGCGAATATCTAAAGGTATTAGCTTTAGCGCATACGCATTTTGTACCAGTGGTAAATCATGTGTGGGGTTCCGCTATTGCCATTGCAACTAACATACATTTACTGTCAGCCATGCCGCCCATTCCTGGCGGGCTATTTCCAAACCAACCAATGCTTGAGTTCGACACCACTCACAACACCTTCAGAGACGACTTGCTAAGCGAACCGTTAAATATTCAACAGCAAGTAAAACAAAACAAAGGGCATATTAGCGTGCCGATTGGCCCGGGCTTAGGCGTCGAGCCTGATGTTGATTTTCTTGCACGCTTTGCTGTACCAGATTAATACTCGGGAGATCTACCCCTCTCCACTCCTACTCATGCGATTCGAGTTGATCGCGATAGGGGCACGATATCTAGCCAAATAAGCAGCGCAGCCAGAGCCAACAATTGCAAACCAAAAAACGGTAGGAAGCCTCTGAAAATGTCCGTTAAGGAAATAGGTGGTGGCGCAACCAACGCGGCACAACATCATATAAAATAAATAGCTGGGATGTTGCTTTCATTTCCCACGGTGTTCGGGCCTTGCACAGCGCTTGGGCGCTCAGTTGATTTGGATTGACATGACTCAGCCAACCGTTTAGTTTGGTGCGACCATACTAAATTAGCTTATTAGTGTCATCATCCACTAGCGCAAACCTGCAATGATTAAATCTGTAGAAATAAATCACTACAAGCTGCCGCTGGCCGAAGTGCTGAGCGATGCCAAGCACGGTGATCACACGCACTTCGAACTCATTCTTGCGACCATCACAAACAGCGAAGGTATAACAGGCACCGGCTACACCTACACAGGTGGCCGAGGCGGATTGTCTATCGCAACGATGCTGGAACACGATTTAAAACCATTCATCATCGGCAAGGATGAAACCGATATCGATGGACTGTACGATGAAATGCAGTGGCATCTACATTACGTGGCGCGCGGTGGCATTGCATCGTTTGCCATATCGGCAGTGGATATTGCTCTCTGGGATATACGAGGTAAGTTAAACAAACAACCACTGTGGAAAATGGCAGGTGGCGCAGGTAACACGTGCAAAGCATACCGCGGCGGCATCGACCTAAATTTTGCCAAACCAAAACTACTGCAATCGATACAGGGTTTTTTAGATAAAGGCTTTAATGCAGTAAAAATAAAAATTGGCCAACCCAAGTTAGCCGATGATATTGATCGCATACGCAGCGTAAGAGAATTAATCGGCGCCGATACGGTTTTTATGGTGGATGCCAACTACGCGTTTGAAGTGAATCAAGCTATTGACGCGGCCAAAGCATTTGAGCCGTACGATATCTATTGGTTTGAAGAGCCCATTATTCCAGATCACTATTCTGGCTATGCAGAAATCGCTAATGCCACTGGTATGCCACTCGCGATGGGTGAAAACCTACACACTGAACATGAATTTTCGTACGCATTGGCGCAATCCAAACTCAGTTTTATTCAACCCGATGCATCCAACTGCGGTGGTGTGACAGGCTGGCTTCGCGTTGCTCTAATGAGCAAACCGTTTAACGTTCCGGTATGCAGCCATGGCATGCAGGAGCTGCACGTTAGCTTAGTATCGGGCAACGGACACGATGGTTGGATCGAAGTGCACTCGTTTCCAATCGATGAATACACCACACGGCCACTTCGACTTGAGCATGCACGAGCAGTCGCACCGGATACTCACGGTACTGGCGTTGAATTTGATCGGCACAAACTAAACCAAATGAATGAGGCTTAAGCAACATGAAAGCTGCATTTTATCGCGGGAATAAAACCTTTACGATTGAAGCACCGCCTGAGCAACCAGTTAATGCTGACGATGTAAAAATCGAAGTCGCTTACTGCGGAATTTGTGGCACCGATATGCATGTGTATCACGGCGTGATGGATGAACGCATCACTCACAATCGAGTTATCGGGCATGAAATGTCGGGGCGTATTCTTGAAGTTGGTACCAACGTAAATGACTTAAAAGCTGGCGACCCAGTCGTGGTTCGCCCATTAGTAGCATGTGGCGAATGTGCCGCTTGTAAAAACGGTTACTCGCACGTGTGCAAGCAACTGACCTTTTTGGGCTTGGATAGCCACGGCGCATTTAAGCGTTTGCATTATTAGATGGCAACCCGCAGTCAATGAAAACACTGATCCGCTGCAAAGAAGGAGTGGAAGCATGAGTCTGTCAACACTCTTTAGCCTCGAAGGCAAAACAGCACTAGTAACCGGCAGTAAACGAGGTATCGGTAAAGCCATCGCTATTGCCTACGCCAATGCAGGCGCGGATGTTATTTGTGTAAGTGCAACACTTGAAGAAAAAGGAAGCGACGTGGAAGCTGCGGTACTCGCCACAGGCAGAAACTTTAAAGCCTACACCTGTGATTTTTCGGACAGATCAGCGCTGGGTAAATTTATTGAGCAAGTGCAAGCCGATCATCCCAAGATAGATATTTTGGTCAACAATGCCGGTACGATAAAACGCCAACCCGCAGCAGAACACTCTGATGCTTATTGGGATGAAGTGATAGAAGTAAATTTAAACGCACAGTTTATTTTAAGCCGTGCGATTGGCAAACAGATGATTAATGCCGGTGGTGGAAAAATTATTTTTACGGCGTCACTGTTAACGTTTCAAGGTGGCATCACCGTGCCTGGCTACGCCGCGAGCAAAGGTGGTATCGGGCAACTCACCAAAGCGCTAGCGAATGAATGGGCGCCACACAACATTAATGTCAATGCGATTGCACCGGGTTATATTCGTACTGACAATACGCAAGCCTTGCAAGACGACCCTGATCGCAGTGCCGCTATTTTAGGGCGCATACCTGCTGGGCGCTGGGGAGAGCCTGAAGACTTTGCAGGCCCAGCAGTCTTTCTTGCATCAAAAGCGGCCGACTATGTTCAGGGCGAAATTCTTACGGTGGATGGAGGCTGGATGGGGCGCTAGTTAGCGCACTGTTAGTGGCCGTATGCAGTAAGGGCCTGAGGCTTCCTTAGGCCGCTTACTATCTCAAAATCGTCGCCGTGCTACCCCTGCCTCAATGCACTGAGCTACATCGTGCTTTTCCGGTATAGACATGCTATAAACCAGTTTTAAATGTCCAAGAAACAACTGGAAAAACACATGGCAGCCACTCACACAGCAACCGAAATTCTGCGGCGGGTTGATCAACCGGTAGCTCAAGCCAGCGGCTTACCCAACGAACGCTATATCAGCGATGAAACTTTCATTGCTGATCGCGATAATGTCATTGGTACCGGTTGGGCATGTATAGCGTTTATCGATGATCTACCTGAAGCCAACTATGCCCTACCGGTAGACTTCATGGGTTTACCACTATTGGTTACACGAGATAAGTCAGACACTATCCGCGTGTTCCATAATGTGTGCAGCCATCGTGGTATGCACTTAGCCGATGCGCCTTGCAAAACTAACGGCATGGTGCGCTGCCCCTATCACAGCTGGACTTACGCACTCGATGGCACCCTTCGCGGCACGCCTCATATTGGTGGTGTTGGCAAACACGATCACCCTGAATTCGAGCGAGAAAAACACGGCCTTAAAGCGGTGCGCTCAAGCACGTGGCTAGGTGCGGTGTTTGTTAATCTTTCTAACGATGCAGCTGAGTTTGAAGATTACATCGCGCCACTGACAAAACAATTTAATGAGCTTACAACTCCTGAGCAACGTGATCGATTTAAATCTGCACCGCAGGGCTGCCGAACCACGCTGGAGGTCAATTCTAACTGGAAGCTAGCGGTCGAAAATTATCTCGAGTCATATCATTTACCGAGCGTTCATCCCGAGCTTAATCGCGTATCCCCCATCGATGCTCATTTTGAATTGGATTACTTTGACAATGGCGCGGGTCAGGGCAGCCTGAACTACACACGTTTAAGCGTCGATGATCAAATGCTACCCATGGTAGATGATTGGCCAGAAGAGCACGCCACTCGTGCGCTCTATCCGGTTCTTTATCCAAACACACTAATTGGAATACACTCTGACCAGCTGTTTATCATGTACCTGCAACCCATCGGCCCCGATAAAACCGTCGAGCATGTGCGTGTGAGTTATGTCGGAGACGAAGCATTAAGCGACCAATACAAAAAACTCCGAGATGAGACACTCACGTCTTGGACGTCCGTGTTTAGCGAAGATGTCTTTGCAGTTGAACGTATGCAAAAAGGGCGTTCATCACCTGGCTATAAAGGTGGTGCATTTTCACCTGTGATGGACAACCCCACTCACCACTTTCATCAATGGGTTGCCAAACAGCTCGTTAATAGCGACTCGGCTTAAACCACTTACTAACAGCAGGCCATAACAACACCATGCGTTATATCGAAGGGCAAGAAGCTAATCCCGATTACCCGCATGGCGAGAACATGCACCATATGCTGACGTTTTCGATGCTCCTATCGATCGTGTTCGGAGTGGTGCTGTTATACGCAGGCTTACGCGGAAAAATAATGTGGCTAACGGTATGGAGTGGCATGCTGATTGTTTGCGCGCTCATCTATCTTGGTGGCGACTGGTTCGGTTACTGGTAGCGTTACCCCATGCTGACCACGCTCTCTGTAAGCAACTATCGCTCACTTCGAGATCTGGTCATGCCGTTATCGCCTTTAACGGTCATTACTGGGGACAACGGCAGCGGTAAATCTAATTTGTATCGCGCATTACGATTACTTAGCGATGCAGCCAATGGCAATATGGTTTCGGCACTGGCCCAACAAGGCGGCCTTCCTTCCACATTATGGGCAGGTCCTGAAAATACATCCCGCGCTATGGAACGCGGCGAAGTACCGGTACAAGGCAGCCCCCGCCAAGATGCCGTGCGATTAAAATTAGGCTTCGCTAGCGAAGAGTATGGTTACCTGATTGAGCTGGGCATGCCAGAGCCACTACCCTATCCATCGGCTTTTCAACTCGACCCCGTCATTAAACGAGAATCTATTTGGCAAGGCCCTCGTTGGCGATTGGCGAGTGCGCTTGTGGAAAGGAAAGGTCCACTACTTAAGCGGCGCAAAAAACGCAGCTGGGAAGTCGTGTACACCCACATGCGTGAATTTGAAAGCTTGTTTAGTTTTGCGGGCGACCCTACAGCAGTACCCGAAGCATTCGATGTTAAAAGAACCATGCAAAATTGGCGCTTTTATTCTGACTTTAGAACCGATGAAGATGCACCAGCGCGGCAAACTAAACCTGCGACACGAACCCCAGTTCTTAGCCACGACGGTAGCGATCTAGCCGCAGCGCTACAAACCATTATCGAAGAGGGAGATGTTGATGCACTTAACAACGCGATTGATGATGCATTTCCAGGCTCCAAGCTCAGCATAGTCTCGCCGGAATCAGCCCGCCTTGAAGTGAGTTTGCAACAACCAGGCTTACTGCGTTCACTAAAAGCATCTGAATGGTCAGATGGCACACTGCGTTACGTATTGTTGGTGGCGGCCTTACTTAGCCGCAGGCCGCCTGACTTACTAGTTTTGAACGAGCCGGAAACCAGCCTACATCCCGATCTATTGGGCCCGCTTGGCAGGCTCATCATGCGCGTAAGCGATCATAGTCAAGTATGGGTTATCAGCCATGCGCCTCGACTGGTTGCACAGCTAGAAGAGCACACAGAGTGCACGACGTTAAACTTGGCGAAGAATTTAGGCAGAACGCAGATCGATGGTTTGCGCGATTTGGATAAGCCCGCTTGGCAGTGGCCACCTAGTTAGTTTGGAAAACAATGGGTTAGGCTTCTTAGTTTGCTGTCATCCCCCTAGTTTGCTGTCATCCCCGCGAAGGCGGGGATCCATCTATCACACAGCATGGATCTACCCCGGAGGGCACCTAGCCCGCATACGCGAGGATGACAAGTCACAGGACCAGCTTCAGCGTACTGTTCAGACTACCGTCGGTAATTCTTCTGCCGCCGATGCTTCAAGCGCTCGGATTCAGCTTCGACGCCATTGCGCCCTACACCCCAAGTAATTGATACACATTTTTGTTCCACTACGTCACCAAAAATATTTTTCTCAGGCAAAGCGAGTTGGTGAGTATGAAACTGTGCGCGAAGTAGCCCTGCAATCAAAGACTCGATGCTTTTGTGACGCACGACAAATAAACGACGGTATCGATGTACGCGCAGAGAGCCGAATTCTTTTTCAAGAATCTGCCTAACCCCCTTAACTAGGTTGTTCCGCACGCTGTTACTAAATTGCGCGTGTAACCAAGGTAGATCATCTATTTCAATAGAGGCCTGAAACTCTAAATGGCTTCGAAGCTGTACGGGCTTGGCAAGACGCTTCCCGTCGTGTGTCACACCTTGCTTGTTTTGATCAATCTTTTCAGCACGTTGCTCACGTTGGTACGACGCCAATTGCACAACAGTCTCTGATTGAAACGCGCGTGGTGGCGTGGACATAAAGTTAACTCCGAAAACAAAAGTTGTACAACGATTGAACATTGACTATACAAAAAGCCGAATGTGTATTGCATAGCCATCCTGACTTTTGCGCAGAGCGGTAATACTACCTTTATGCTGCGCGTTACGGCAACTCAATAAACGAAATTGTGACAAGTGCATACACTTCGCAACGTTCGGCGTAGGCTTGACAAAATAATTATTTTTTGAAGGGGCTTGACTTCGCTTCGGCCAGAATGCTTGCCAACTTTGGGCGGTGTTGAAGCACTTCTTCGGGCGTTAATCCCTCTAGCGAATGAGGAAATTTGAGCCACTGCTCAGTTTCGTGTAGGTAGTAATCAGGCACGCGATCCGTTTGGTTGCGAGTGGGCTTGTAGTACGGCACTGCGACACGAACATCATGCGGCATATTGCGGCGAGTTAACTGCTGTAAGCGCTCGATAATGGTATCGATACTACGGCCGGTGTCATACACATCATCAACAATGAGTAAGCGATCCTCGTGGCTAATTTTTTTAACTAGATAGCTCAGGCTATACACCTGAACCGTGCTCTGCTGCTGATCGATCGCATGGTAAGAAGATGTACGAATAGCGATGTGGTCCGACTCGATTCCTCTAAACGCTAATAGCTCTTGCATGGCAATACCCATTGGCGCGCCACCACGCCAAACCGCCACGATGAAGCTTGGCCGAAAGCCACTTTTAAAGACCTGCGCTGCAAGTTCGAAGGAATCTTCCAGCAGTTGCTGGGCATCTAGGTAGGTTTTTTGACTCAACGGATGGTCTGCTGCTGCCGTGATTTAAGCTGATAGAGTACACTGCTACCCTGCCAATGCAAAGCGCATCGTATGACAAGCAATAAACAGTTCATCTCAGAAGAAGCGTTGCTACAGGATGCGTACCGCCTAGGTGTGCAGATTGCCGACAGCGACTTTAAGCCCACGTTTATTGTTGGCCTGTGGCGCGGCGGCAGCGTGGTGGGCATCGCTGTACAAGAATGTTTACAATATCTCGGTATTGAAACCGATCATATCGCTATCCGTACCTCGTACCGTGGCATGCACAGCTATCAACAAATGGTTGACAACCCAGAGCAAGAAATACGCGTACACGGCACACAGTACTTACTCGAAACACTAAACGAAGATGATGGCTTGCTCATAGTTGACGATGTATTTAGTTCAGGCCTAAACACCCAAGCGGTAATCAACCGCTTATCCAAGCGCCTTAAGCTCAACACGCCACGCAATATCAAAATTGCTACACCTTGGTACAAACCTACTCACAATCGCACCGATAATGTGCCGGATTTTTATCTGCATACCACCGATGACTGGTTAGTTATGCCCTACGAGCTCAGTGGCTTAACGCACGACGAAATTACCGAGCACAAACCTTATATGCTGCCCATTCTTAACAATCTCGGGCAACAACAATCAGACACTTAGCATCCGGCTGGCCGTATCTATGAGAGAATGCGCCACGTTTACGCACGAGTGACTCTGTATGGCATCGTCAGACAACTTCATCAGCCTTTTTTTAAAAGGGCTCGCCATGGGGGCAGCCAATGTCATACCCGGCGTATCGGGTGGCACAGTTGCATTGATAACTGGCATTTACCAACGCCTGATCAACGCGATTAAATCGTGCGATCACAACGCAATCAAATTATTTTTCACCGGCAAGTTCAAAGCATTGTGGCAGCACATCGACGGACACTTCTTGGCAGCCATTTTCGCTGGTGTTGCCATCAGTATACTCAGCCTCGCACGCTTATTTGAATACCTACTCGAACACTACGAGCGCTACACGATGGCGTTCTTTTTTGGTTTGATCTTGTTGTCGATTTACTATGTGGGTAAGCAAGTTACGCGATGGGCGCCTAGCACTGTTATCGCTCTGCTTGCGGGTACTGCGGTGGCCGTCGCCACTGCCCTACTGGCGCCTGCTTCTGAAAACCCAGCAACCTGGTATGTATTTTTGTGTGGCGTGGTAGCAATCAGCAGCATGATTTTACCCGGCCTATCTGGCTCGTTTATCTTAATCATCATGGGCAACTACGCCCTCGTGCTTGGTGCGATCAGTAGCTTCGACTTTTCGATACTGCTACCACTTGCGATAGGTTGTGGTGTTGGCTTGATCGTGTTCTCGCATTTTATCGCGTGGATCTTTAAACACTATGAAGATCAAACGCTAGCCGCTATGACAGGTTTTGTGCTGGGCTCATTGGTGATTATCTGGCCGTGGAAGACAGCTATCACACGTTCTATAGAACGCGTTGGCAAGCCGGCTAAAGAAGTGGTTGAAAAATATGTATGGAGCTTGCCAGATTTTGCCTCTGGCGAAACACTCATTGCATGTGGTTTGATCGTAGCTGGCGCTGCAGCCGTTGCGATAATGGAGCGTGTTGCTGGTAAGGGTTGATACTTCTTGTCATCCCCGCTTCTTGTCATCCCCGCGCAGGCGGGGATCCATCTAAGTGCGGAGATGCATTTCAAACTATCTCAAACGTTATTCAGCTGTTAACTACGAGCCTCCATATTCTACCTACCATGGATCCCCGCCTACGCGAGGATGACTAACCTACGTGGGGATGACTAGCCTACGTGGGGATGACTAGCCTACGCGGGGATGGCTAACCTACGTGGGGATGACTAACCAGCGCGGGGATGACAATCAATCTATCGACAACTTCACATCATCAATATCGAGGGTGGCGTTAGCACCATTGAGCGTAACGCGGTAACGTACGAAGCGGCTGCTTTTGGGGCTAATCGCATCTAAGCTGGGTGACCCAACAAACGCTTGTACGCTTGATTGATCCACTTCACTTAGCGGCCTACATTG
>CALJAA010000193.1 GCA_938028465.1 uncultured Granulosicoccaceae bacterium
AACCGCTGGCGTAGTAACTGGCCTAGCGCATGTTGGCGGCATGATCATAGCGCTTTTTGTGTTAGCTCAAAAATTAACGCCATCTGCGTCGCGAGCAACAGTGGTGTTGTTTTTATTTGGCGGCACCTTAACCACGGGCATTAGCCTATTCGCTTTTGATATTTTTACGGCACAATCACTGTGGCGATCATTGGTGCTTGCTCCTGCGGTCATACTAGGCGTTATGCTGGGAAGCTTATTATTCAATCCAGCGTTGCAACCACATTATCGAAAGTTCTGTTTGACTTTACTTATTGGTATCGCGCTAGCCAGCTTGGCAGGATCATTGTTCGCCCACGCTTGAATCTAGCTTTAAGGCGTCAGCTGAAAGGTCGTTGCTTAAATCAAAATCAGGATATTGCCGCTTAAACAATGTTAGCTCGTATAAAAACTTGCCGTGCTGATCAGCCTCAAACAATCGGTTTATTTCATCTATCCAGTCTTCTTGGCTCACGCGGTAGTTCGCTGTAAGCGCCGATATGCCACTAGGTGCATTTAACGTCACCGCAGTATCTGCAAAATCGCTTGACGCCATTTCTGCTGATTCAAACCCAATCCCCTCGGCATTGCTATCAGCAGCCATTTCAAGTTGAGCTTGCGCCTCAAGTGCACCTGCAGAACCACCAATGGCCACGCTTTTCTTTTTCTCTAGAGAGTTGCGCTTCCTTTTCAATACGCGCTCTTCTGCGGCTGATTGAACTACCTCTTCTTGTAGGATTTGCTTTTCAGCGCCTTGATCAACTGCTAATGCCGCGGTGGCTTTGGGCGCATTGGCCTCAGCGGTGATGGCCGAAGATGCGGTTTCAGTTGGTGCAGCAGCCATAGGCTCAATTGCAGCTGTAGTCGGCTCTGATAGCGGTTTAGATTGATCGACCAACATCGGCACCAATGCGACTGCCAAAATCATCACAGTAGCAGTGGCAAAAACAGGCGCATAGCGAGATGTCCATGTTTTACGAGAATTTGTTAGAGCAGAGCCTTGTTCCAGTTCTGCCTTGGCCATGCTGCGGATACGATCATCCAATGCCACCGGCACTTCAAGCGCTTGCCTATCAAAAAGCTCGGCGATGTCGTCATCGAAATGTTGATTAGGGTCGTTTGGATTATTCATCGGTATCGGTATCTCTAAGCGTTTGACGCAGGCGAGCAAACGCATACCTCAAGCGGCTTTTAACTGTTTCAGGTTTTTCGCTCTGCAGGTCGGCTATCTCCTTGATCGAAAAACCCGCCACATGTTTTAGTAACACGGTTTCTCGTTGTTCTGGTGTTAATAGTTGAAGGGCTTCCATCAACAACTGCTTGGACTGCATTATTCGCGTGATCTCATCGGGCTGCAACGGTTGGTTGGCCGTTGTCACTTGGCTTGTTACGCTAGCTGAAAGAGAGGGTTCGTCGAATCCGAGGTTTGTGGTAGGCCGTCGCTTATTAGCGCGAAATAGATCGATCATTCTATTTCGCGCTATCGTGAACAACCACGCTTTAAATGGCGCTGAAGAATCATATTTATCACGCTGCTTTATCACCTTCATCCAAACATCCTGGAATAGCTCTTGGGCATCAGCCTGACTGCCACAGCTATTAGCAATATATTGCAAAAGGGGTTGGCTGTGCCGGGAGTACAGCTGGTCAAACGCAGTGGCATCGCCATTTGCATAAGCCAGCATGAGCGCACTCCCGTTATCATCGTCGGCGATACTATCCACTCTTGTTATTGAATCCAGAACCGGCATACAGAGTTTCGGCTAAGCGTAATAGCTGAACAAACTCAGCTCGATAACCAAATCGATCTTCCCCTTTAGCACTATGCGCGAGTGCGCGAGTGTCAGCTAATGAAAAATCACCTAGATACTTGCTGTTACGCAACTGCTGCCCAAACGCAGCAACTGCAGCAGAAAAACGAAACTGCTCACTCTGTTTAGTGCTTTGCATACGCTTAGTAATAATCTGAGTGATCAATTGACTGGTATTCGAATCAGGTTGTTTATAACGTAAGCGTAGTTCCGCAATTTCACCCTGTATACCCGAATCATCACCAGACTTTTCACCTTTACCGTATCGTAGTGGCGTATTTAATTCACCACCATCACCCTTTACTGCAATTTCGTACAAGGCAGTAACGGAATGCCCAGCCCCGATCTCACCCGCATCGATTTTATCGTTGTTGAAATCTTCATTAGCAAGCTTTCTATTAACATAACCAATCAAACGATACTCGCTCACTACAGCAGGGTTAAATTCTACTTGGATTTTAACGTCTTTGGCGATAGTCATTAAAGTTGAACCAAGCTCATCCACCAACACCTTCTGCGCCTCACTTAGGGTATCGATATAAGCATAAGCGCCATTACCCACATCGGCCAATTGCTCCATAAGATGATCATTATAATTGCCGGTGCCAAAGCCCAGTGTAGATAAAGCGATGCCAGCCTCACGCTTTTTTTCGATAAGTGCCTTTAGCTTTTCAATATCAGATATACCGACGTTAAAATCACCATCGGTTGCCAATAGCACCCGATTAATACCGCCCTTTTTGAAATTCTTAGCAGCCATGTCATAGGCGAGCTCAATACCCGCTCTGCCATTAGTTGAACCACCTGCGGCGAGCGCATCAAGTGCTGCATTGATCGCACGAATGTCGCTACCAGCTGTTGGCTCAAGCACAACACCCGATGCACCGGCGTAAACCACCATGCTGACACTGTCTTCAGCCGTCAACCCTTTAGCCATCATTTTTATGGATGATTTAAGCAAGCCTAGTTTGTTCGGGCTTGCCATAGAACCCGACACATCCATCAAAAATACTAAGTTGGCAGCAGGTCGTTCATTCTTATCAACTTCGTATCCCTGTATGCCGATATGTAGCAAACGCGTTTTATCGTTCCATGGAGTAACGCCTAATTCACTTAACACTGAAAATGGCTGATCGGATGATTCTGGACCGGCGTAATGGTAGTCAAAGTAATTTAAAAGCTCCTCAATGCGCACGGCATCCACTGGAGGCAAACTTCCCGCTTGCAAAAAGCGTCTTACGTTAGAGTACGCTCCTGTGTCGACATCAATGCTAAATGTAGACACGGGTTGAGTTGCGGCCAATGTTAGTTGGTTGTTATCCAGCTCTTGATATTTTTCATTTGTATCAACATGGATCCTCTCAACAGGCCCATGCACTAGTGGCGTTGCATTCAGCGATGATAACTGCAGTGCACCTAAGTCTTGACTTCTGGCTGGCCCATACGACTTAGCTTTACGCTCCGCTGCGGATTGAGCTAGCTCTAGCTTCTTTGTAGGCATGTACTGCCTAACCGAATCACTCTGCTCTGCAGCACTCACGACCTCCTCTCGTAAAACAGTTGAGGGTATCGAGGTAGGGGATGTTTTAGTTGTATGAGCTGCGCTATCGATCTCCGACACGCAGGCTGTAAGCGTGACTGCCGCAGAGCATGCAAGCAGAACAAGGGGCGAGTTGTTTTTCATTATTATTCCAAATTTAATTAACGTACCCCTATAACGGTGCCGGTAAAAAAAAGGGGTTAGGGGTTTTAAATAAACTTGATGAAAAACGATGTTAACTTGTTGTAAAAAAACAACGCAACATTGTCAACCATTGATTCTTTGGTCAGGTTTTCACGAGACTTGGTTTATGCTGAAACCTCGTTAAAACACAGGTATTACTTTATGTCCAT
>CALJAA010000194.1 GCA_938028465.1 uncultured Granulosicoccaceae bacterium
GACGAGATTTTGTAGTAACCTCTAGCTACCGCAAACTAAACACAGGATCACAAGGATGTGCCCTGAATGCCCCAACTGCCGCGCTGATAGCGGCTCTGTGGTCCGTAATGGCCACTTTTTTCGCCGATCTGATTCGCGCAAATTTCAAAACTTTCGCTGCAAAGCATGCTTAAAATACTTCTCCAACGCCACGTTCTCAGATTGCTATCGCCAAAAAAAGCGGCGCATCAACGAACCTCTGCGCGATCTATTTTGTAAACGAATATCACTACGGGATGCTGCAAGGCATTTCAAGGTATCGCGCACTACCATCGCCAGGCGCTTGGTGTTTTTAGCGGCACAATCCCGCAAGCGCAATACGATGCTACTGCACTCCATCCAAGCTGAATTTGGTGCATTCGATCGGGTGCAGTTTGACGATCTCATCACGGCAGAACATACCAAGTGCAAACCTATATCCGCCACTGTTGTAGTGCAGGAAGATACGCGGTTTATACTGAGTTATTGCGTTGCACAAATTCCTGCCTTTGGGCCTCTGGCTGCAATAGCAAAGCAAAAGTACGGTCATAGAGCGGATCACAGCAGGCGCCAACGTGATCGCCTGTTGAAGCAGCTAACTGACCTGCTGCCTATACACACAACTTTTCGTACTGATGAACACAATCACTATCCAGTCGTGATTAAACGACACTTTCCACACACCACTCACGTGACTCACAAGAGCGCTAGAGGATCGGTTAGCGGGCAAGGCGAACTCAAGAAAGTCGGGCGTGATCCGTTGTTCAGTATCAACCATACCCTGGCTATGTTTCGCGACAAAATGAGTAGACTCTCTCGGCGTTCCTGGAACCTATCCAAACGCATTGATCGGTTAGATGATCACTTAGCGATTTACATTGAGTCGCACAATCGGATGATCTTTGAACGTCTTAAGAAAGCGAAAAATCATTGAAAACTATATCAATTTTTATGCGTAACAGATCAGTAAGCAAGTGGGCCAGTATCAGCCACATTGAGCGTGACAATTGTTTGCGAATGTAACACTTAAGCCCGTAGTCATTGTTTAGGGATGGGTAGCCGCGCCCGATACCCTGCCTAGAAAAAGGAGCAATGCAATGCAATCTGCTGTAACTAAGCCGACGCGATCCAAGTCTAGAGTTGTGATGTCAACCTTGGACGTTCAACGCTCACTAGGTGCCATGTTGTTAAAAGAACAACTGGTTACCGCTAATGATCTAAGCGCTGTGCAAGAGAAGATACTTAGCAGTGGCGACACAATATCGTTGTTGTATTGGTTACGTGAGCTGCAAATCGTAGACGAAAGCCGGATATTGAATTGCATTCGTCGATGTCAGCCCGATGTTCCAATCGGCTCTTTACTCGTTGAGCTTCAGTATATAGAGCCTGACAAGCTTGAGCGTGCGGTGGACATACAGGGAGAAGAGAGCTTCGTTAGAAAGTTAGGCCAAGTCCTACTCGATAATAATTGGGTTGAGCCAAATGATCTAGGTAAAGCACTAGCAGCGCAGCTGGGTTTCGAATTTATCAATCCCACTTTTGAGCATATAAACTTTGAGTTGGTGAGTAGGGCAGGAGCGAATACCTGTCGTCGGTTTGAGTTTTTACCCGTGGTGCAAAGAGAAGGTAGCATCGTGGTAGCGTTTGCTGACCCAATGGATCAAGAAGCCAGAACAGCGGCTGCTCGAGTGCTGAGCTCTGTTATCGTGCCAGTGATGTGTGTTGAGTCCTGTATCAACAAACAACTTGATTTACACAGAAGAAAGGCGACGCCCTCGGTTGCTGATTTAGATGAAGCTAGGGATGTTGATCTGCCAAATCTGATACAAAGGGCTCTTGCGCATGGGGCAAGCGACATACACATTGAGCCATTGAAAGAGACTGCTCGAATTAGGTTTCGTGTAGATGGCTTATTAAGATTCGAAAGAGATATCACGCACCAGCAGCGTCAAACGATCATAGCGAAGCTAAAAAATTTGGCGGAATTGGATATTGGGGAGCGTGGCCGACATCAATCTGGGCGATTCTCTCACATACCTGACAATGGTGATCATCCGAAAAAAATGCATTGTTCTTTCTTTATCACTGAGAACGGCGAGTGTGCAGTGATGCGAGTCAACACGCGACAAGATGGCGTTGTGAAGCTTGCACAGTTAGGGATCTACGAAAGCATATTAAATCGATTTAAAGAGCACGCCTTGGAGGCACCTAGTGGATCGATCGTTTTGACCGGCCCTTACGGTTCGGGTAAAACGTCCACACTTTATAGCTGTATCGATCATCTAAATAATGAACACAGTAATGTTGTGTCGGTTGAGGATAATATTGAATACGCGATAGATGGTGTAAAGCAATGTTTAGTCAATCGCCGAGTGGGAGGCTCCTACGGTGAATCGATCGTCCACATGACTAAGCAAGATCTGGATGTATTGGTTGTTGGCGAAATTCGAGACGCCGAAGTGGCGAAATCCGTTATTCAGGTGATGTTGCGTGGCCATAAAGTATTAACAACCTTTTGCTCTGGAGATGGTGTTGGCGTTTTGCTTAGAATGAAAAACCTTAATAGTGAATCGTTTACAGTGTCTTCCACAGTGAGGGCGATGATTTCTCAACGTTTGGTTCGTAAGGTTTGCCAACATTGTACGGAAGCTTATCAACCGACTGTAGCAGAGCGAGAGCGCTACGGTTTGACGCTCGAAGATCTAGCAGTGGCCTCTTTTGCACAGGGTAAGGGGTGTAGCGCATGTGGCGATAGTGGGTACGATGGCCGCATTGGTGTGTATGAAGTGCTGTTAATCGACGAGCCGCTACGTGAGGCAGTATTGATGGGTAAAACGTCTGCACAAATCCGCCAGATTGGCGTAGAGCAATGTGGACTAATCACGCTTATAGAGGATGGTATTCTAAAAGCCGCATCTGGCGCTACGTCACTGCAGGAGCTGAATAGGGTGCTCCCGCGTACATCAGAGCCCCGCAGCCTAAGCCAACTTAGGTCGCTTGTCTTTTAAGCACTCTTTTTTATTCGTATGTTGCTTGATAACGGTTGAACTCAGGCAGCAGTGGGCCTACTCTATGAGTATATTAAGTCTTTTAAGGAGTGCGTCATTCTATTTGCTGGCCTGGGGAGTGAAGTCCGCAATACAACCGTTGTGGCTGCAATGCTCTCGGCATTGTTGTTGGCGCTATTTGTTTGGTGGTTTCAGCCCGGCTTGCCCGTATTAGCTGGCTACGCCTTGTTGGCTTTTGTCGCCATATTTACCGTTCCTCTGCTTTATCGACAAACAGGCTTTACGCTGGAAGATGAACTGGAGTGGCTAGAAGAGCGTGAACAGCAAGAGCACGAGCAGCTTACGATGCGCCTGCACTCCCTAAGAGACGAACTCCATAAACTCAATATTGAAGAAGGCGCTAGCCAGGCAACGCGCTTAGCGGCAATGTTGGAAGATTATCATTCAGTGGTTGAGACTCGGTTTTTAGGTAAGAAAAACAGCCCAATAGCCTATTTGTCGACAGCGCGTCGGGTTCAAAAACATGCCATACAAAATCTGACTGATGTGGTTGCTGTTGGGCATAGCCTGTCATCGATTTCTAGAAATAATGACAGGAACGATCATAAAGATTCAAGCGGCGGTTCTAGGCGAGAAAAATTTGAACGCTTAAACCATGAGCAGTCTAAGCGGTTGGAAAGCTTGCTAGCTGAGAATCGTGATCTGTTCGATGCATTAACTGATACAGCGGTCGAAGTTGCCAATATAAGCTCATTTAGTGAGTTTGAACGTCTGGATACCTTGGCGCGTCTGGTTTCCATGTCTGAAATAGCCAGTCAATCTGGTAAGTAGCGTCTAGGCTACGACGCTGGCACAATAGTATTAAGCTTGCGGTATCTATCACAATGAAAACAAGGAAGCAAAAAATGGCTGTAAAAGCCAACGTTAAATCTATCAGTATGGTGATGCTCGCCACGCTAGTATTGTTTGGTTGTAAGCCACGCATTGACTCCCAAGAAACAGCTGAGGAGGCGATAGCTGAGGCCGTTTCCAAAAAGATCAATCCTAGCTTTCGTGAGAACCAATCGCGCGCCAATATCCGCTTAAGCAAAACCAATTTGCTGTCCCTACTTCCCGATCTTGATGATTACCCCATTGATATTGGGCGACGTGACAGTAGTAAGGTGGAGGCCGTTGAGATTTTCACGTCATCCGAAAAAGCGGGCCGAGGGCGTGATGGTTTTTATAACGACTTGGCCGAAGAATTTAATCGTCAGAATATTCGTTTGCCCAACGGCAAAATAGCTGCAGTATCGATACGTAAAATTGCATCAGGTTTAGGCGCTCAATTTATGTTAGCTGGTCAATACACGCCCGATGCTTTTTCACCCAGTAATCTTTTATGGGGAGATATGTTGCGGGCAGCAGGAATCGACTTACAAACCATTGCCGAGGTAACGGCACCCAATACCGCCGGAATTATTGTCAAAAAATCTAAAGCCGAATTGATAACAACTAATGGCAGCTTAGATGTGCCCAAGTTGCTTACCAATGTATCCAACGGTTCATTCTCGATGGGGTATACCAACCCGTATCAGTCCAGCACAGGGCTTAATTTTTTGCTCACTGTGCTCAATGCATTTTCTGATGGTGACGAATCGCAGATGTTATCACCCGATGTAGCCAGTGCGTTCGAAGCCTTTCAAGTCGGTGTACCGTTTGTTGCGCAAACTACGTTGCAAATGCGTGATGCTGCCCAAGGCAGTGGTGTATTGGATGCGCTCGTAATGGAGCATCAGTCTTGGGTTAATGTGACTGGGATGAAGGGCTACCAATTTATTCCTTTCGGCGTGCGCCACGACAGCCCCTTATATGCAACGCCAGAAGCTGACAAAGCTGAGCGCCAGGTACTCGTCCTGTTTGCTGAATTTATTAAGCAGCAACAAGCGGTAGTCGATCGCTTTGGTTTTGGTAAAAACCCCAGCTATGAGTCGGCTTACAATATTAGTGATTCTTCACTGATCGCCCAAGCACAAACTATTTGGAAGCAGAAAAAATCGGGTGGTAGGCCTATTGCGGCAGTTTTCGTAGCTGATGTATCTGGGTCGATGGAAGGTTCTCGCATCAAAAACTTACGGCGGGCGTTAATCGAATCATCTGACTTGATCAGTGCCAACAACGCCATTGGCTTAGTTACCTTTAATGAGCACGTCAACGTTGATCTAAACGTGCGTAAATTTGATGTGCAGCAAAAATCACTTTTTAACGGCGCTGTAGAGCGACTTACGCCTGGTGGTCGTACCGCAACAAACGATGGCGTGATGGTGGCGGCTAACTTGTTAGCTGAATTTCGAAAGCAAAACCCTGATCACAAGTTGTTGATCTTTGTATTGTCTGACGGCGAGCGCAATCGAGGCATGGATTTGGAGTCAGTGAGCGAAGCACTTGAGTGGTCTGGTATACCCATTCATTCCATCGCTTACGAAGTGGACTCAGATGAAATGCGTCAACTCTCCAGCTTGGCTGAAGGGGCATACGTTGAATCAAGTGCAAGTTCGGCGTCGTACCGAATCGGTAATCTACTGAATTCGGAAATGTGAGGCCAGCGTAATGAAATGGCTGAAGGTGTTTGCGGTGTTCTTTGGTTTACATGCCATCGCGTGGGTGGCTGCTCATGTTTATCATAGCAACAACCCAAAAACAGTATTAGTGGTGGCGGATACTTCGTTTGTTATGAAGCCGCAATTTTCTGCAATGCAAAGTTGGATAGAAGATTTTGAAACTAATGGCCGTTACCAACAAATATTGATCGGCACCGATAAAGCAATGATTGGCCCATTGGCTGAAATCCGATCCCGAAACTCAATCTTTAGAGCTGCGTTCGGCAAAAGTTCTACCGAAAGTTTGTTGCCCTACAGCAGCGTGCCAGCTGATAAAAAAATCTGGCTATCTGACGGTAGCATTTCTCCTAGCGGTTGGAGTGTCGTTAAGTTTGACTAACCGAGTCAATATTCTAGATACCGCGATACTATCCGACGCTTGGGCTCGGCTAAGCAAAATTACGTTTGAATACCTGCGCAGTGATGGCCAATGGCAACGCCAACAACGCGAAATATATAATCGTGGCGATGGGGCTGCAATACTGCTGTACAACCTCGAACAGCGTACTGTGGTGCTTATCAAGCAGTTCCGATTACCGGTTTTTTTAGATGATAATGATGGCTTCTTAATCGAAGTACCTGCCGGTGTACTCGAGCGCAACGATCCGGAGCAAACTATCCGATCAGAAACAGAGCAAGAGACAGGTTATCAAGTAGCAGAAATGAGTAAGCTTTTCAGTGCCTATGTTAGCCCTGGCTCCGTTACAGAACGTATTCATTACTATCACGCCAGTTACACCGCGGATCAACGTATCAGCGAAGGGGGAGGGTTAGATAGTGAAGGAGAAGATATCGAAGTACTGGAAGTAGCATTTGATGATGCAATGAACTGGATTGCAACAGGGAAAATCCAGGATTCAAAAACGGTATTATTACTTCAACATGCTGCTCTTACCTTGTTTAATGTGTAGGTAATGTTAGTCAGTGTAGAATCGCAACTGAAAGTTTTAAAGCGCTTTAGTGAGCTTTGATAGCGAGCGGCCCTGCCAAACTTCTCCTTTTTGTCATTACTGCAGCGAGTCGTTGCTGACGCAAGCCTAACCGCTATTTAAAGCGCATTAGTGCTCAACAATGTGTCAACTTGTTTGCACCAACGTAAAAATATTGGTTAATTATTGCGCAATGAGAGCCAGTTCACTGGCAATTTTGTCTAAATAGTTCTATCTAGTATAGAGAAGTAGCCTCAGCGCAATTTTTCAACTATTTTTTCACCGGTTTTTTAATCGAATTGAGTTCGGAATGGAAATTTTCCCCCTAATCAAGCGGCCACTAATGGCTGGATTTATTGCGCTAACAATGACTGGCGTTGTACACGCTGCTGGAGAAGTTAGTAGCGTTAATGTAAGCGAAAAGCTCGCTACCCCTTTTCAATATGATCTTGACGGCGCTACTTACACCTGGGGAATGGGGAAGAACCAATTGCTTGAAGGGTTTACGGTTGACGGGCTTGGCTATAGCTATGCCAATTCTGCCGATCGCGTAGAGCTTCGACGCGATGATATTACGGGTTTATCTACGGGTAACCCATGCGGAATATTTGCACAGCGTGTTGGTGGTAGTGCTACGTTACTCAGCCCCGATTATCCTAGTGACGGATCCGGTACTGGCAACTGCGATATGGCTGCGATGCTTGCTAGTCGCGTAATCAATCGTGGTGCATTGGATATTTTTTCAAATAAAGTGCCCAATCCAAAAAATGTTGAGCGGGTCGATTACCTATTCGACACGGGCGTCTCTGCACCGTTTTCAAAAAATGCGATGAGCCGAGCAGGCCATGTTGTTGCTGAAAAGCGCGGAAACAATCCTATTCAGATCGCCGCAATTACGTCTTTAGATGTGTTTGGCCAGCCCGCCTCCTATGGGCCATTAGTTAGGGTTAACGAATCTTTCCATGGTTGCGATGGCCAAGAAGTTTGTTACGGCCTAACAACGCTACGGCACAACTACCTGTTTTTCCAAAGCGATTCGGAAGGGACTCAGGGTTACCCAAATTTCTTAAAAGAATCGACTGAATCATTAGCAATGGCGTTTGTACCTGCTGATGAGTTGGGGTTATACGAAGGTCAACGCTACTTCGGCTTTTCTTATTTCGCAAAAGACGTTGACGGCAACAAGCATCAGCTGATTGATCCATCTAGCTTCCCAAATGACACTGCCGACGATTACATAGTGCCGGGTGATGGTGCGGATATTTATGGTGGCGTGTCCGGCTACTTTGTTGGTGATGATGTCAGTACGGGTACAGGTATCGTTTGGAAAGACGAAAACGGTGACGGAATCCCAAATGATAATGAAGCTGGAATATCGTCAATTACTCTAAGCTTGCATGAAGACAGTAATAGCAATGGCGTGTATGACGCAGGCACAGATAAGCAAATTGGTGATTCGCTGGAGAGCGATATCTCCGGTAACTTCACGCTACCAGGCCTTGGTGACGAAAGTTACTTTTTAGTGATAGATGAAAACGATGCGGATATTCCGCCTGGCTTAACATTGCCTACCGGCAGTAATCCGGGAATGATTCAAACTGCAGGCAACGATGTGCCCGACATTAACTTTGGTTTTATTGCCAACACGATAAATGATGGTGGCGACACGACAGGTAGTACAACAGCAGGTGGCGACACGACGGGTAGTACAACAGCGGGTGGCGACACGACGGGTAGTACAACAGCAGGTGGCGACACGACGGGTAGTACAACAGCAGGTGGCGACACGACGGGTAGTACAACAGCAGGCGGCGACACGACGGGTAGTACAACAGCAGGTGGCGACACGACGGGTAGTACAACCGCTGGCGGCGACACGACGGGTAGTACAACCGCTGGCGGCGACACGACAGGTAGTACAACAGCAGGTGGCGACACGACGGGTAGCACAACAGCAGGCGGCGACACGACGGGCACCACAACTGAAGGCAGTTCGAATGACGGAGTAACCAACGCCATTGCTGATACAGCTACAGTTAATCAGGGCGATTCAGTTGTAATCGACGTCCTCGCTAATGACCTCGATGCTTCTGGAGTAGGTTTGACTCTTGTTAGTGTTGCTGATTCTCCTAACGCGACTATAACAATGACTAATGGGCAGGTTACTTATGTACCTAATTTTGGGTTCTTTGGAACAGATTCATTTCTCTACGTCATCCAGGATGGCGACGGTACGCAAGCTACCGGTACTGTTTCTGTAGAAGTAATTCGTTACACCGATATCAACGGTAATAACGTTAACGACTTTGAAGAGTGTAATTGTACGAGTTTGATTTTGGAAACTGGAGTTAATGGCTCGGGCCTCGGCAAGCTACCACTTGATTTACTCCTGATGCTTGGCCTTGTTGGATTGGTGCGGTTGCGTAGTCGACGCACTTTGGGAGCTGAACTATGACTTCGCGCGTCGGAAATCAGTTTCGTACGGGCTTAGCTCTATTGGCTGGTGGAATGATTGTTATCTGTTTGCATGCCTTGGCATTTGCAGACACGGGAACAGCAGTCGTAGCCGCTACCGCAACAACCGCCTCCAATGTCACACCAATCGCACGATTTTCACGTCGGCTCTACATAGGTGGTGGTTTTGGCGCGTCTACATTGGAGCCTGAAGATGAATGTCCCTGTATTGGTGTAAGTGATGATTCAGCTTCTGGCCACCACATTATGGTGGGCTATGATCTTTCGCGTTGGTTAAGTGCTGAGGTCTACTTTGCTGATTTAGGAGCATCCGAGATCGAATTCCTAGGTACAGATGTTGGCCCTGTTGATTATTCAGTTGCAGGTGTAAGCGCAATTGCGTATTTGGTTAATAGTCAAAGCGGAACATTGTTATCGAAAAATAATGGGCGTGGTATGCATCGCCGTGAAGGCCTATCGCTTTATACCCGGCTTGGTTTTGGCACGATAGATAACGACACTGATCTTGAATATAATCGCGATTACGCTGTGCATCTAGCGGTGGGTCTAGGTGCTGAGTATGGTTTCAAAAATGGTTTCGCGCTTCGCGGTGAATACACCGCGTTTGATACGGATGCAAAGTATGCCTCGCTAAGTATATTAAAACGCTTTGGTAGAGTGGCGGAAGCTGCGCCAGTAGCAGTGGCCGTTGCACCGGCTCAACCGGTTGAGCCGTTACAAATCGAGCCTCGTGAAGTCGCGTCAACCGTTGCGCCATTTCTTTATTTTGGTTTTGACGATGACCAGCTAAGCTCCACCGCGAAGGAACAGCTTAATACCTACGCAGCGCAACTCTTGGAGTCCGACTACTCATTTGTGGTGGAAGGCCATGCAGACTGGGTTGGTTCCGAAGATTACAACCAAAGCTTATCAGAACGCCGAGCTGATGCGGTCTATCGTTACCTTATTGCGCGTGGCGTACCCGCGTCGCGAATGGGCAAAAAAGGTTATGGTGAGTCGCGCCCTAACAACAGTAATCATACTGCTGCGGGCCGGTCTCAGAATCGTCGAGTTGAATTTTTCATTAACTAACGCGGCCAGTTAAACGGTACCAATTGAGCGCCGTTTAATGTCACTTCTCTGGGAGCACACCAATCACGATACTCACTACAGCGTGCGCAGCGCAGGTGAGTCAATCAGGCTTTATTCTAACGGTGTGTTTCATACGCAATGGAACCCGCGCAAACCTTTTGCAGGTGGCGTTTGGGATTGCTTGAGTTTGCCGTCTCTCTACCGTGCCGCTAACAAGCAACAACGCGTACTAGTGTTGGGCCTAGGTGGCGGTGCAGTTGTCCAACAGCTGCAATGGTTGTTGCCGGAAGCACACATCACTGCAATTGAAATTGATCCGATACATATCCAAGTTGCCCGTGATTGGTTTGGTATTACCGATGACATGGCCAAGATAGTTCAAGCCGATGCGGTGAGCTGGTTGCAAAGCTACAAAGGAGAGGGTTTTGATTATATTGTTGATGACCTATTTGGGCATCTCAGTAACGAAGTTAAACGATCACACCAACTTGATACTAAGTGGCTGAAAAGCATCGGTGCCTGTCTTACTTCAAGCGGTACATTAGTTTGTAACTGCGAATCAAGCAAAGATCTTAAATCATCGTTAGCCTCTCAACGTGGGCAAGGGTTCGTAGATGCCTACAGCTGGCACCTACCTAACTACGATAACGCCATAGGGGTGTTTTTGCGCGAGCCTGTTGAACCTAAAGATTGGTCTCGTCATCTTGGGCAATCGAGTTTAAGTTCTTCAGCTAGAAGGCAGGCCTTAACGGTTAGTCGTCGTAAGCTGGTGATCTAAGGCCTGCAGTTTCCTGTGGTGCTTCAATAACTCAGTATCAATACGAAAAAGACAGCTGTAAACCAAATTGGCCTTCGTTAGCTTCGGTAATTCGAGTAGCAAATTCCAAAGCGCCTAAACCCAAACCTAAGCTTAGTGCTGTAGCTGAATCATCGCGAGCGGCATCGTGGCTAATTCCTGCGCGTAGCGCAAAAAATGACTGCTCCCACTCAATACCAAGGCCTAGCTTTTGGCTTTCCAAGTTATCAAGTTTCGCTTTGTTTAACGCTATATCGGCATTAAGCGTAGCGTTGGCCAGTTGGTAGCTTCCACCTAATATTAGCTGGGGTGTTGTCTCAAAGGTATAGTCGGCAATAGAGATAGACTCGCTTATCACATTGCGCAGAACCGCAGCTACCCGAATCGGTTTATTAGTAAGTTGTGTTGAAATACCAAAGTCAAATGTGGTGGAGTTGCTCTCCACTTTGCTAGCGTCGAATTGATCAGACAACGATTCGCTATTCTCTTCGAACTGATCAGCCACGTCTACATTGACAAATCCGGCCTCTAACTTTGAAAACTTGGGTGTAATGCCGATATCATAATCACGACCGCTAAGCGATACAGTGCGCGCTAGGCTAATACCTACCTGAGTACGTAGCAGTGCAGCAATTTCGGCTGTCGATTGAAATGTATCTTCGGGTTGCCGTAATGATAATGACAAACCGTTGGTTTCTACGGCGAATTCTATGTTGTCCTCTATCTCGCCAAACGTTAGGATGCCGTCGCTGAGTGTATTAGCTATTACGTCGGTGTAGTCTTTGTCAACATCAGACACGTTTGGTGTTGCAATCCCTGTAGCCATAACTCTTAAATGAATACCAAACGGTATGCTGGTATTCGTTTTTGCAAAGCCAATATCAAACGTGGCTTGGCCGTCTATATCTTGGCCGTCGATAGTGTTGAGTATGTCTAGAGCAGTAGCGGATAGTGCGCCTAACTCAGCAGTCTCGTTTAGGCATACAGTATCGGTAGCAGCTGTCAATATATCGCAACTCACTGTTTGCCCACTTAGCGAATCGATTTGGGTTTCGAAATCATCGACTAAGTCTGGATTGTTATCAACTATTTCCGCAACGTCGGCTGAGTCTCTCAGGTCAACTGTTGCGCCGATCTGAAAATGGGTGTGCTCCCCCATATTATTTAGGTTCATCAAAGTGGCGGGGTTCTCGAACGTGCCGTTTACACCGCGACCGTTGCTGAGTACTGAACCCCCTAATGCAATTGAACGCGCGTCCAACGCAGCAACATTGCTGGATAACGATAAAGCTGACAGGCTAAAAGCAAGACAAGCAGACAGGCGCTTAGTCATAAGGTACCTCGATAAACCGGGTTGATAACAGATGACGCTTAATATGCAGTTACCATACCGGAGCCTTTTCTATTAGGATTTATCTGTTTGATTACCGCGCTGAGAAGCCAATATTGAATCTGGTGCCTCAAAAGCCAGTGTGGCATTTAGCACTGCATGCCGTATCTGCTCGCCCATAAATACACGAGGATCCGTTTCGGTATCCAGTATTTTTGGGTCGGGCACAAGTAGGCCGTCAGTGTCGTTGATTATTTGCTGTTCCGTTAGTGTTTGAATAAACGTATTAAAAAGATGTTTATTATGGAGCTCATTGGCCTCCCGCCCATGTGTGAGTGCCAATCGTTCAGCGCAAGCTTCAATCTGGCTAGCAAGCTCATCCGTCTTGATGCCCGAGCTGGGCGCTCTTGCGATTAACACAACGGTAAGAAAATATCGCTCCAACGTCGGTGCAATCGATTCAGCCAAGCGGATTAGCGATACCGCTTCAGGGGTGCCTGCTGTAGTTCGACTGTAGCTATCACCAGATCCTTGTAATAAACCGCAGCCGATTAATACAGTGAGTGCTCGATCAAGTTCTTGCTCTGGTTTTTCGTTTGGTAGGAATAGTTCTGCGCGTAAGTAAGGGTAGGCGTAAGTGACCATACGCAGTAATTCTTGCTTGCTACGCGTGACATTGCTGGTAAAGCAACTTGCAACCAACGCAGGAATAACCAACAAATGCTGAATGTTGTTTCTGAAATAAGTCATGGCTGCCGACTGGCGTTCTTTTATCGATATCAGCTCGCCGAGCTGGTTTTGTTGTACTTCAATAAAGCCGAGTTTTTTGCCATGTTCGATTGCCGATTGAGGATCGATCGCAGGTACAACGATATTGGTACCTTCATGGGTACTACTGAGTATCTGGTGGTAAACCTGGATTTGTCTGATGAGTTCAGGCTTGCCAAGCTTTCCTCTCGGTGTTGCCAATAAGGCTGTGGCCAGTAGGCTAACAGGCGTTACGCTAGCGGCTTGATTGATGTGCTGCATTATGCTGTCACCAAGCTCGGTGACCAGTGGTTTCATAAACTCTGGGCGCTCATCACCTATAGCGTGGTCGCGCCAATCAGCTTGATGCTTGGTGAGTAGTTCCTCTAACACGATGGGTTCTGCAAAATTGACATACACTTTGCCGTAGTCTTCGCGCAGTGTTTTAAGCGATCGAATTAGTGCAAAAAACGACTCTTTTTGTTTTTTGCCGCCATCGAGCTCGCTAATGAATGCGCGACCTTCTAGCAAACGTTCGTAGCCAAAGTAAACAGGAACAAACACAACGGGAGTTTTAGGGTTGCTTAGGTAGGCTTGGACTGTCATAGCCAGCATGCCACCTTTAGGTGGGAGCAATCTGCCGGTCCGGCTGCGGCCACCTTCGATAAAATACTCCAGTGAGTGACCGCGTTGTAATAGGTCTTTTAGATAGCTGTTAAATACGGCGGCATACAATTTATTCCCTGCGAAGGTGCGCCGCAGAAAAAAGGCGCCACCGCGTCGTAAGATGCCACCCACGATGGGCAGGTCGAGGTTTTTACCTGCAGCAATGTGTGGTAATGAAAAGCCATTGACATACAGAATGTACGACAGCAGTAGATAATCGATATGACTTCTGTGGCAAGGCACGTAAATCACCTCGCGGCCATCTGCTATCGACTTAAGGTGGGATAAACCATCAAGTTGCACGCCGTCATAAAGTTGTGTCCATAATCGGGTAAGTAGCCGATGCAGTATTCGGATAGTGGGGTACGACACATCAGCTGCTATTTCATATGCATAGGCATTTGCTTTATTTTGCTGGCGGCGTGAGCCCACCTCAGTGCCCCGCGATTCATGCTGAATCACGTTTTTGACTTGTTGGTCTGATACAACGTGGCTTATTAGCATTCGCCTGTGAGATTGGTCAGGCCCAAGGCTGGCAACGCGACGGTTACGAAAGTGAACTCTCAATACACGAGAGAGTTTGCGTAGTAGCTGCTCTGTCGAATCACTGTCATCGAGCAGGGTTCGTAACGATAGTGGCTCGCTGAATTGCAAGAGTGTGTGCCTACCATGAAACACGGTAGTAAAAAATTTACGGGTCCGTCCACCAAATTGCCAGTTTTCACTAAATAGTAAACGCCAGAAGGAAGCTTCCTTTCCAGGTTCACGGCCCCAATAAATGGATACCGGTACAATTTGCAATTCGCCAGCGCCGTCTAAGCTGCCGCTAGTAATGATTCTGCTTAGGCGTTTAGACAGCACATTGCGGTGCTTGCGAAAGAATACACCGCGGCGTTTTCTAAGCACTACAACGGAAGAGCGTTCTGATAGTTTGCCGTAGGTGAACTCTGCTGAAGGTTTGGGTAGACCATAGCGCGAACATATTTGTGCCAGCGCAGTGCGATCCGCTAAGCCACCCACTTCGAGTACATAGATAACCGGTAGCGCTGGATCAATTAGGGATCCAGGCTCTTGCGGCAACACCTCCGGTTTTATCCACGGTATCAGCCGGCTCGCTAGGGGGCCCTCTAAAAGCTTGTATAAGGCATGGTGCATAATGTCTTCTGTTGATATTGACTGACCAAGGATAAAATTATGGCACGTTTAAGCACTTGCAAAGAGTCTGCCTTATCTCGCGCTACGCTTGACGCGCTAGAACACACGCGAATTAATGGCCAATTGGCGGATGTCTATCTGCAATTTGCCAATAGCGAGCCGGCGATCCGTAGCTATTTGCAAATGGAAGCCGCACTTCGCGAAGGGTCATTATCAGACTATGACCTTGAATGTATCAAACTGTTGGTGAGCGAATTCACGCAATGTCACTTCTGCTTGTCCATGCACACGATGAAAGCCCGCAAGGCTGGTGTGGATAAAGAGACTCAACTGGCCATTCGCCGTGGAGACTCATTAAAAGACAAACGGTTGAATGCGATGATGAATATTGTGCAACATCTGTATCAACAGCCGGGTACGCTTGATTCTGCATTGCTCGAAGATGCGCGTAACAGTGGTATTACTGATACTGAACTACTCGATATTACGATGGCGATGAGCACAATATTTTTTACCAATATTACTAACCACATAAATGACACTGAGGTTACACTGCCTGCAGCGCCATCCATCACTTAACAAAAAATCGTTATGACTGTGTTAGGCAATAAGTTCGGCAGGGTGTTCGATCGCCTTTTTGATTTTTTCGAAAGCCGTGCTGTGCCTTTCCCACAAGAATCCAACGATCTGCCACCCTCAAATTTTTGGCCATTTCTTTGGTACTACTCCAAGCCCATGTGGCCTTGGTTGTTGACCATGGCATTTTTTGTTGCAGTAATCGCTACGCTAGAAATTACGCTGTTTGCCTTCTTAGGTAGCCTAGTAGATTGGCTAGGTGATCGCAGCCCAGCCACTTTCGTTGAAGAAGAAAAATCCAAGCTGATCGGCATGGGATTGCTCGTGTTGGTGTTATTGCCATTGGTTGGGCTGATTGCCTCTACCATTTTGCATCAAACTGTACTTGGTAACTTCCCAATGGCCATTCGATGGCGTGCGCATCTACACATGATGGGGCAGAGTTTTTCGTTTTATCAAGATGAGTTTGCGGGCCGCATAGCGACCAAGCTAATGCAAACATCCTTGGCTGTTCGTGAAACAGTGACCAAGCTTATGGATGTCATGGTGTACGTGGTCGTGTATTTCGTTGGTGCATTAGTGCTCACTGCATCATTCGATATTTGGCTGATGCTGCCGTTTCTGTTTTGGTCTGGCTTGTATGCAGCGCTGTTGACGTACTTTATGCCAAGGCTTAAAGAAACCTCTCGTGCGCAAGCCGATAGCCGCTCCGAAATGACAGGCCGTGTTGTCGATAGCTACACCAATATTGTTACGGTTAAATTGTTTGCCCATGCTGGCCACGAGTCTGAGTATGCTCGCCGCGGTATGCAGAGGTTCTTAGGCACCGTGCACGCTCAAATGCGATTAGTCACCTTGTTAAATTTTTGGTTGTCGGTGCTAAATGGCTTGCTGCTGTTTTCTGTTGCTGCCGCTGGAATAGGGCTATGGGCGACCGGTGCCGCTTCTGTCGGTGCAATGGCTGTGGGGGTTGGCTTAGTATTGCGCCTGCAAGGCATGTCTCAATGGATTATGTGGGAGCTTTCCGGTTTGTTTGAAAGTGTGGGTATCGTATTTGACGGCATGAAAATGATATCCAAGCACAGAGATGTACAGGATAAGCCTAATGCCCCCTCTCTTAATGTCACCAAAGGTTCCATCGAGTTTGACAACGTCAAATTTCATTACGATAAGGATGCGGGGGTTTTGGATAACATCAATCTCACCATAAAAGGTGGTGAAAAAATTGGTTTGGTGGGACGCTCTGGTGCGGGTAAAACCACGCTAACTAATCTGCTGTTGCGCCTGTTCGATATTGAGCATGGCCGCATTTTAGTTGATGGCCAAAACATTCAAGATGTCACGCAAGAAACGTTACGTCAGTCAATTGGGGTTGTGACGCAAGATACGTCACTATTGCATCGCTCAGTTATTGAGAACATTGCGTATGGCAGGGCAGATGCCACATTGGAAGAAGTTATTGCTGCTGCCAAACGCGCAGATGCGCATGAATTTATATTAGGCTTGGAGGATCCAAGCGGGCGCAAGGGTTATGATGCGCATGTTGGCGAACGTGGAGTGAAGTTGTCAGGTGGCCAGCGACAACGTGTGGCTATTGCTCGCATGTTTCTAAAGGACGCGCCCATACTCGTTTTAGATGAGGCAACCTCAGCGCTGGACAGCGAAGTCGAAGCGGCTATTCAGGAAAATCTGGCTGCCTTGATGGAAGGCAAGACGGTAATCGCGATAGCACATAGGTTATCTACAATTGCCGCAATGGATCGTTTACTGGTTATGGATGCTGGCACCATTGCTGAACAAGGTAATCATGAAGAGCTATCGAATTCAGGTGGTCTCTATGCTCAGTTGTGGCAGCGTCAATCGGGTGGTTTTTTAAATAGCCATGATGATGTAGATGTCGATACTGCCAATGTTAATGCAAGCATTGATACTCACTAAAGCATGAGTGAACAAACACGTTGGCTGCCTATCTGGCTGTTGTTTTTTTGTGGATGTACATTATCGTTGCATATCGGCAAACTGCCTCCTTCATTGCCGTTACTTACTGATGCGTTCTCGCTACGGTTATCTCAAGCGGGTACTTTGGTTGCAACATTTTCAATACTAATTGGCCTGACTGGTTTGTTGCTAGGCACGGTTGTAGCACGCTTTGGCTATGTAGCGTTTGCCGTGGTCGGAGTTGCGCTTGCCGGTGTAGGCAGTGTGCTGGGCGCTACAGCTAATTCATATTCATGGTTGATGCTGAGTCGCGCAGTTGAGGGTTTAGGCTGGATTGTTGCGGTTGTGGCCATACCATCGTTGATGGCAAGATTGGCAACACCAAGGGATACGCCAGTGGTGTTGAGTATATGGGGAGCGTTTTTACCGGCCGGCGCTGGCGCCATGTTGTTGTTAACCCCGTTTCTATTGCGTGCCGGTGATTGGCGTATGGCGTGGTGGGTAGCAGCCATCGCATCAATTGTGGCATCGATAATCGTGTTGGAAATTGGTCGTCGTAACCAAAAGCTGTACTCGCAACTTAAACAAAGCTCGACTGTTAAGCCGTGGGTTGAGATTAAATCAGTGCGCGCTTGGGGTTTGTTTTTTTGTTTTTTCTTTTACTCGTTTCAGTTTATAGCGCTCACATCTTTTTTGCCCACGCTTTTGGTTACCGAAGCAGGCATGAGCTTGGCGTCGGCATCACGCTGGACAGCGCTAGTGTTGCTAACTAATGTAATTGGTAATCTAGCAGCTGGCCGTTTGATCCGTCGCGGTGTACCTGTTTACGTCTTGCTAGGTGTTGCTGCTACGTCGGTGGGCGTATTGGCCTTAGTCACCTTGTTACCACTGCCCGTTTATATTCGTATAACTAGCGCAATACTCTTTGCTGTGCTGGGCGGTTTAATACCGGGCACCTTGTTTGCAACAGCCTCACGAGTTGCTAGTAAACCTGCAGCAACGGGTATTCTTATCGGCTTTATGTTGCAAGCTGCGGGCCTAGGCCAATGGATGGGGCCAATGCTGCTAACGCGCGTGGTAGAGGCCACGGGGTTATGGTGGGCAGGTGGTTTGTTGTTGATGCTAATGGCAACAATGGGTGTCATTGCCGCATTCATTGGTTTTAGATCGCTTCCTAGCGCTATTGCAAAGTAGCGTGGAGATGCGCGTTAAATGCATCAGCTTTCACATAACCTACAACACGAGCATTAGATAACTCGCCTTCACCTGGCTTAAAAAATAATATCGCCGGAGGTCCAAATAAACCAAAGCGTTTTAACATCGCCTGATCTTCCTTATCATTTTTGGTCACGTCAGCCTGAATTAGCCGCACGTTCTTTAAGCTATTTTGTACGGCAGGGTCGGTGAAGGTATACGCCTCCATCTCTTTGCAGCTCACGCACCAATCGGCGTAGTAGTCCAGCAAAACATATTGGTCAGCGTTGCTGGCTTCACTGAGTATCTGCTCAAGGTCTGCTTCGTTTTTAATTCGCTCAAAGACGATTTCTTTGTGTTCTGATGCGCCGCTACCACTGCCGAGTTTTGCCAATGGTGTAATCAAACTACTACTGCCAGAAAGCAAGCCGATGATTAATGCTGCGCCATAGAGTGTGATGATCAAGCCAAGGCTTCTGCTAATCCAGCTGATGGTGTTGCCGAAGCGGTTGCTGGTAGCAAGATAAACGCCGCCGCATACTGCGAGCAGTGCCGACAAAATCATAATGACGTTAGCCGGTAGGAAGCGTGACAACATCCATATCGCCATTGCCAACATCGCTAACCCAAATAGAACCTTAGTGATGTCCATCCAAGCGCCAGCTTTTGGCATTAACTTACCAGCAGAGGTGCCTATGATCAGCAATGGCAGACCCATGCCCATGCTCATTGAAAACAACGCAACACCACCCACAGTGGCATCGCCGGTTTCGGCAATATAGATCAGTGCGCCAACTAGCGGTGCGGTGACACAAGGGCCAACGATAAGCGCCGATAACACACCCATAATAGCCACACCTATCCAGTTGCCACCTTCTTGCTTGTTCGACAAATTGTTGAGCCTGCTTTGTATGGCATTGGGCATTTGAATTTCATAAAAACCAAACATCGACAGTGACAGCAGCACAAAGATCAGAGCAAACACTGACAAGATCCACGGGTTTTGGAACCAGGCTTGTAAGTTATAGCCAGATAAGCCAATAAATACGCCAACCAGCGTGTAGGTAACCGCCATAGCCAACACATAAGTTAGTGATAGGCCAAACGCCTTGCCAGTTGAGATTGATTTACCTTGGCCCAGAATCAAGCTAGACAAGATCGGGATCATCGGGAACACACAAGGTGTGAATGAGAGTAATAATCCGAGTACAAAAAACGATGCGGCATTGATCCATAAGCTGCTACTAGATAGCTTTGCTCTGATGCGGTCTTGTTCGGTTTGTGGAGCTGCGTTTGACGAGTTGTTATCAGAGGTGGCGGACTGGCTTGCTGCCGTGTTAGCGACTACGCCTGTAGTGTTGTCGGTTGCACCAGTAAAGCTTGCAAGTTTTACTGGCAGGCTGGTCGCTTTTGGTGGAAAGCACACGCCGATATCAGCGCAGCCCTGGTATTTAATATCTAGTGTGGCAAGCCCTGCTGTGCTATCCGTTGTGCTTATTGTTGCTGTAGCTTGCTCACGAAAAACCGGCACGTCACCAAAAAACTCATCTGACTGAATTTGTGATTCGCTATACGTAACGTTGGTGATAGTTGCAGCGTCATCAGCGAAACTGAATGACATTTTATCTTTATACAAATAGTACTCTGGTTCGATAAACCAGCTGACGGTAACGGTGTTGCCATCCACTATTGCGCTAGGTATAAATGCTTGCTCTGGCGGCAAGATAGGACCATCGGTGTCTTCGCCAAATAATTCAAGAGCCGTTTTTGCTTTTCCTTGTTTTGATTTACTCAGTGTAGATTGCGGTAGTGGGTCTGATGGCTGGTTGGCATTACTCGAACTGTTAGCGACGAGCGTGGCTAAGGCGCCACCGGTAGCAGCTTGAAGCGGTGCGGGTAAATCAACTTGAAGTTGGTACTCCGTAGGTGGGTAACATAAACCAATGTCGGCACACCCTTGAAATTTTACCGTTAAGTCGATACTGGCCAAGGCATCACTTGCTTCAAAGGGCACAACAAAAGTAGCTTGGTTGCGATAGATCGCAGTCTCCCCAAAAAACTCATCGTTAATGATTTTGGCCTTTGGGAAAAATGGTTTGCCAAGCGTTATGCCTGCTGTGCTCGATGTAATGACTGTCTTGTCGCGGTACAGGTAGTAGCCATCTTCGATATCGAACGTTACCGTTAAGGTGCTGCGATCCTCGGCCACCGCGGAAGCGATATAGGCCTCTTCAACTGAGATCGGTTTGCTGTCGCTACCGCCAAAGCTGAATTTGGCAGCGAAAGCGGGCAGAGCGGCTGTTAAAATGAGCACAATAGCCGTTAGCGAGCCAAGAGCCAAAAAACGTCGGTAAAGTTTGCGGTCTGTGGTCATACTATTGATTTGAGTAGTTATCAATGCTTACTGGCATTGGTTATATCGGTCAGAGCCAAGTTTTGTGCAGTACAGGCCTTGTAAGATGGGGTTACTGGCATTAGGTTCACTAAGCATAGTCGGAGTCGTAAATGCCTTACTTATTTTTGCTATTTGTTCTCATTCCTATAATCGAAATAGGCCTATTAATACAGGTGGGTGGCATGATTGGTTTGTTGCCAACCCTCGCTATCGTCATTCTAACCGCTCTGATAGGTACTGCCATGCTTCGCCAGCAGGGCATGGCCACATTACAAACAGCCCAGCAACGCATGCAATCGGGTCAAATGCCGGCACAGGAGATTGGTGAGGGCTTGATACTGGTGGTGGGTGGCGCATTGCTGCTAACACCTGGTTTTGCCACCGATGCGTTTGGATTTGCCTGCCTAATTCCGTTTACTAGGCGCTGGATGGCCAAAAGAATTGCGGCAAAGGCTATGCTAAACGCCCAAGTTTTCACTCCTGATGGCAAGCCAAGTGGGCATTCTCACCAGCCTGCAAGTGGCCAAAATAGCGGCTCTGCGCGCAATTCTCGAGGCGGAGATGTGATCGATGGAGATTACCAGCGGCTCGATTGAACACTTATTCCGCAGTTTCTTTCCTCAGATGGTTGATTTTTGCCTCCATGCCATTAGAATTAGCACTCGCCAACGGGGAGTGCTAACAACTTCACCCGTTCAGGTTTATCGATTCAAATAGTTATTAGTTGGAGTTGTCCCCTATGAATATTCGCCCTTTGCATGACCGCGTGGTCGTCAAGCGTATGGAAGAGGAAACCACCACTGCAGGTGGCATCGTACTTCCTGGTTCCGCTCAGGAAAAGCCAAGCCGTGGAGAAGTTATCTCGGTTGGTAATGGAAAAATCAATGAAAACGGCGATGTTCGTCCGTTAGATGTAAAAGCTGGTGATCAAGTGCTGTTTGGTAAATACACAGGCACAGAAATCAAAATCGACGGTGAAGAGCTACTTGTGATGCGTGAAGACGAAATCATGGGCGTTTTCGAATAACTTCGTCTTTGGTGATTCATCGTTTAGCGCTGCTAATTAACAGCGCCAACCCGTATTAAAGGAAATTATTTCATGAGTGCAAAAGAAGTTCGTTTTTCCGACGCCGCCCGCAATCGTATGCTGGCCGGTGTTGATGTCCTAGCCAACGCGGTTAAGGTAACTCTCGGTCCTAAAGGCCGAAACGTAGTACTAGACAAAGCCTTTGGCGCCCCAGCGGTAACTAAAGACGGCGTATCCGTAGCCAAAGAAATCGAACTAGAAGATAAGTTCGAAAACATGGGCGCACAGATGGTTAAAGAAGTTGCATCACAAACTTCTGATATTGCTGGTGACGGAACCACTACAGCTACAGTATTGGCTCAAAGCATCGTTCGCGAAGGCTTGAAGTCAGTTGCAGCTGGCATGAACCCAATGGATCTAAAGCGCGGTATTGATAAGGCGGTTACAGCGGCAACGACCGAGCTTGCATCTATGTCTAAGCCTTGCAACGACGCTAAGTCAATTGCTCAGGTAGGTACTATCTCTGCAAACAGCGACGATTCAATCGGCCAAATCATTGCTGATGCAATGGAAAAAGTCGGCAAAGAAGGCGTTATCACTGTTGAAGAAGGTAAGTCACTTGATAACGAGCTAGACGTGGTTGAAGGTATGCAGTTTGACCGTGGTTACTTATCTCCTTACTTCGTAACAAACCAGGATTCTATGAGCGCTGAGCTTGAAGAGCCTTATGTATTGTTATACGACAAGAAAATCTCAAACATCCGTGATTTGCTTCCAACACTAGAGGCGGTTGCAAAATCAAGCAAGCCACTATTGATCATTGCTGAAGATATCGACGGTGAAGCACTTGCGACATTGGTTGTTAACAGCATGCGCGGCATCATCAAAACATGTGCTGTTAAAGCGCCTGGTTTTGGCGATCGTCGTAAAGCAATGCTTCAAGATATCGCTATCTTGACTGGCGGCCAGGTAATCTCTGAAGAAGTTGGTATGTCTCTTGATAAAGTGACTTTGGATGATCTTGGTACTGCTAAGCGCGTAACAGTAGACAAAGACAACACTATCGTTGTTGATGGTGCTGGCTCTAAAGATGATATCTCTTCACGTGTTGAGCAGATCCGCACTCAAATCGAGCAAGCGACATCCGATTACGATCGTGAGAAGCTTCAAGAGCGTGTTGCTAAGCTTGCCGGCGGTGTTGCGGTAATCAAGGTTGGTGCAGCCACAGAAGTTGAAATGAAAGAAAAGAAAGACCGTGTTGACGATGCGCTACATGCAACTCGTGCAGCGGTTGAAGAAGGCATTGTACCTGGTGGCGGTGTTGCACTAGTACGTGCAATGAATGCTGTTGAAGCTTGTAAAGGCGACAACCACGAGCAAGATGTAGGTATTTCTATTGCGCTACGTGCAATGCAAGAGCCACTTCGTCAAATCGTATCTAACGCTGGTGATGAGCCTTCAGTTGTTGTTGCAAAAGTACGTGAAGGTACTGGCAACTACGGTTATAACGCTGCGACTGGCGAATACGGCGATATGGTCGACATGGGTATCCTTGATCCAACTAAGGTGACTCGTTACGCGCTTCAAAACGCAGCATCTGTTGCTGGCTTGATGATCACAACCGAAGCAATGGTTGCTGACAAGCCATCAAGCGACGCAGGCGGCGGTCACGCTGCTGGCGGCATGGACCCAATGGGTGGCATGGGCGGTATGGGCGGCATGATGTGATCTAGATCACACAACTGTTCGAAAGAAACCCCGCTTATGCGGGGTTTTTTTTGGCCTACGGCCTATGTTCGGTAACAGGTGATGTCGCAATAGTGTTGATAGATGCCGTGAAAGCCCTGCGTTGAAGAGAAATAGCTGCCTTTTATCAACCATTTGTTTGGCTGGTTTGGTTTTGGTGTGATGGAATGGGGTATGAAGCTCCAGTATTTCTGTCTTGTTCCTGACCCTTATGCCCACTATTTCTGGGTTCAGGGTCTCGTTTTATGGCCGCTACTAATCTGTAGAACACCGCCCAAAGTGGGTGGACCGCGCCTGAATTGGCTGCTTATTGCAGATCAGGGGCGCTCTAGTGTGCTTAATAAAGGTCTAAATCGGATTTAAAGTTTTGGGTTTCAGTAAGCTTACAGCGTTGATATCACAGTCAAAGACAGCTAGGGATTTGTCTTTACTAGTGTTGCTTGTGTTGCTGGCCAGTCAGATGGTTTTTCTTGTGCCATCGTTATGGTCACAGCACCAGGCTGAGGGTGCCGCGCTACAGCGCGTACAAAAGAGTCAGCTACAGGCGGCCGTGCGCAACTTAGACGCTAAGAGCTTAGCCTCAGCAGAAGGATTGATTAGCAACGAGCTCACTGGTTTAACACTGACCGATATCAATGGCAAACTGTTAGTCAGCAAAGGTGAAGTTCCTGAGTTAGTTGAAATCTACCCTCAAGGTGGAGCCGAAGTAAGGTCAAATAAAGCGGGTACGGTTGATACCGTGTGGCGGCTTCAAGGTGCAGACTCAGCTTTATGGGCCTTAGTTAGGTTAGATAACTCGAGCGTATCTAAACGCACCATGAGCAGAACACTAAGCTACCTATTGATAGCAATGCTGATCAGCATCTCAGGCGCAATCGTAGCACTGTTTACAGCAGCCCGATTCTATATCAACCCACTAAACAATCTCGTTAAGATGCTACGTGAAAGTCGTGAAGCGAGTGAAGGCAACATACCCGACCCTATCGAATATTCCGAGACTGAAGATATTGATCCACTTGCAGATGAATTTAACAGTCTTATAGAAGCTCAGAAGAAAGCGGCACGGCAAGTTAAGGTTAAGCAGCAGTATCTAGAATTTGCTGCACACCACGATCCACTAACGCATTTACCCAATCGCTTGATGTTTGAAGATGCGCTAAAAGTGACGATTGCAGAAGCAATGACGGGCGAGCTAAATTTTGCTGTCTTTCTTGTAGATCTTGATAACTTTAAGTTCTTCAACGATCAGTACGGCCATTTAGTTGGCGATAAGATGGTTGCTGAAGTGGGTAATCGCTTACGTTCGATGATGCGGGATCAAGATTTGGTAGCGCGTTTGGATGGTGATGAATTTGTTGTCATACAAAAAGACGTAGATAACCGAGCAGCCGCAAAAGAGGTTGCACAGCGTTTGATGGGTGTTGCAACACAGCCTTACGAATATCGAGGCTTTACACTTAAAGCATCAGTATCGGTTGGTATTTCGTGCTATCCACAAGATGTCAATAGTTTTGAAGACGCTGACGCAATGGGCGAGGAAATCGTCAATAATGCATCCGTTGCATTGCAAGAATCAAAGAGCAACGGTAAAAACCAATACCAACTTTTTAATGAATCCATGCGCAGCCGTTTGACGGCACGCATTAGGCTTGAACAAGATCTCAAGCTAGCTCTTCAAGAAGGGCAGTTTGAAGTGTACTTCCAGCCTAAAATCAACATCAACACGCGTGCTATAACGGGCTCAGAGGCATTGGTTCGTTGGAAGCATCCAACTAACGGCTATATTTCACCTGAGATATTTGTACCGGTTGCAGAAGAAGCGGGCATGATTATCGAGCTGGGCGAGTGGATACTACGCACGGCTTGTAAGGCTACTTATGAGTTGCAACAGTCGGGCTATGCTGGCTTAAACGTCGCGGTCAATATATCAGCTGTTCAATTTACCGATGGTAACTTGCTACCGCTAGTAAACAAGGCCTTAAAAGATAGCAAACTTAACCCCGAATATCTCGAGCTTGAGATTACCGAAAGCGCGGTTATGCATGATCCTGAGGAAGTCATTCATTCTCTACATCAGTTGAGTGAGTTTGGTATGAGCTTAGCGATTGATGATTTTGGTACTGGTTATTCATCACTGGCTTATCTAAAGCGTTTTCCGGTGAATACGCTTAAAATTGATCGTGCGTTTATCACGGATATTTCGAGCGATAACGATGACGTTGCGATAGTTGAAGCGGTACTTGGCCTTGGTAAGCACTTCAATATGAAAGTGGTGGCTGAAGGCGTAGAAGACGAAGAGCAGTTACAGTTCTTGAAAGCCCAAGGTTGCGATATCGCACAGGGCTTTTACATCAGCAAACCTATGAACGTCATTGCTTACCGCGAATGGTTAGAACGCTGGCCCTACGGCGTTGAAGGCACCACTCGTTTAGAAGACGCGCCGACCCAGTTACCAAAAGCATCGGGCTCCGACTTCTTATAATTTTCGCAGCAGTTTCTCTATATTATTCTGTCTTACTAGCTGATAAGCTTATTCACTATCGATTAGCGTAGTGATAATGATGTGGCTGCCATAAAAGACAAAGCGAAAAATAAACGATGTAGCTGGTGCACCAGCAGCGAACTTTACATGGATTACCACGACAAGGAATGGGGTATACCTTGTTACGATAGTCGTGAGTTGTTCGAGCAACTCAATCTTGAGGGTGCACAAGCTGGTTTGAGCTGGATTACCATCCTCAACAAAAGAGAAAACTACCGTCGTGTGTTTTCAGGTTTTGAGCCGGCCAAGCTTGCTCGATTTAGTCAAGCAAAACTAGATAAGCTTGTTCTAGATCCCGGCATTGTCCGTCATAAAGGTAAAATCGCTGCCGTGGTGTCAAACGCCAAACTCTATCTTGAGATGGAAAAAAACGACGAACCCTTCGCCGATTTTTTATGGCAGTTTGTTGATTACAAGCCGCGTAATAACAAACGCAAAACAATGAAATCAGTGCCATCGAAAACGGCTGAGTCTGATGCAATGTGTAAGGCGCTAAAAAAACGCGGATTTAAATTTGTTGGTAGCACCATCTGCTATGCCTTTATGCAAGCCTCCGGCATGGTCAATGATCATATGGTGTCTTGCCCATCACATGCAAAGTGTGAAGCGCAAGCTAAAAAGCGTAAACGCCCAAAACATTGGCCTGTTTAGCTAGTATCTCAAACAGCTCCCTGCCACGCCATGAATGATCTTCTTCAGCTCGCGCTGCCAGTTTCGAGCTTGTTGGCCATTGCTCTGTGTTTCGTTTGGAGCGGTTTTGTTCGGTCGGGTTTGGGTTTTGGCGGGGCGGCCCTGTCATTGCCTATTTTTTTGCAAATAGTCGAAGCACCGCTTATTTTTTTGCCAGCATTGGCTTGGCAACTACTGTTTTTTTCAGTCTTTACCGTCATCACTCGCCTGCACAATGTTAGCTGGGAATTTTTGGGCAAGCTCGGTTTGCAGCTGGCTATTCCATTCGGCATCGGTTTATTTGGCTTGTTAAGTTTGCCGGCCAATATTCTTGCTGGAATCGTATACACCACGACATTTGTGTTTGGCATGGCTTATATAACTAACCGCATGTTGAGTGGTGGTAACAAGCTACTGAATGGGGTATCGCTTGGCTTGGGCGGTTATGTCAGCGGTATTGCATTGATCGGGGCACCGCTAATTGTTGCGGCCAGTAGCCATCGTTTAAAAACACACCAAGTGCGCGATACGTTTTTTGTGTTTTGGATAGGAATGGTGCTTTGTAAGCTCTTCGCATTGAAAGTGGCTTCTATCGATTTGCAATGGCAGTTGTCATTGTTGACGCTTCCGTTAGTTGGCATCGGGCATTTCTTTGGCTTGAAATTGCACAATCGAATTGCCAGCGGTGATCGTGCAGGCTTTAACCGTTTGATTGGCACAGGTTTATGTTTGGTGTCTTTTTTCGGCCTGTATTCGGTGATTCGGTCGTTTTAAAGCGTCGATTTAGGTGTGAAGCTGGTAAAATTGTCCATCATCACAGGCTTCACCTTCGGAGATTTACATGACAGCCCTGGTTCAAAATCAACCAACCCTCGCTGAAACTTTATGGCAAGGCGATAACACGATTACGCGAAACATCATTCTGGCAGTAGTCGGTAGCCTTGCGTTGTGGGCTTCGGCGAAAATTCAAGTCCCGTTTTTTCCCGTGCCAATTACGATGCAAACATTTGTTGTGCTGGTAATCGGTATGACGTTTGGTTGGCGCCTAGGCGGGGCAACCTTTGCCTTGTATTTGGCAGAAGGTGCTACTGGCATGCCTGTTTTTGCTGGCACGCCTGAAAAAGGCATTGGGCTGGCTTATATGGTTGGTCCAACAGGTGGTTATTTGCTCGGCATGTTGCTCGCAACAATGGCAGTTGGTTGGCTTGCACAGCAACGTGGCTGGGATCGTCACATGCTGACAACGGCGGCGGCAATGCTAATTGGTAATGTTGTGATTTATTTGGTTGGTTTGGCCTGGTTGGGTTCAGTAGTAGGCTGGGACAAGCCGGTATTGCAGTGGGGTTTGATTCCGTTTATCCCAGGTGATATTGCCAAAATTGCTCTTGCAGCCTTAGCGCTCCCGGCTGTTTGGAAGCTTCTTGGTAAATCTCCAAAAAGCAACTAATACTTAAGTGCAACTAATTTGTTGCACTCAAACGGAAAGCTAAATGCATAAATTGTTTTTGTCCAAATTGTTAGTGCCAAGTGTCTTCGGGTTCAGTCTGGCTCTGGGCGGTTGCGGCAGTTCAGGCCCCACACTAGACGATCTTAATCGTGCTGCCTCATCGGTATTGAATAATAGTGGTGGTGGTGAACTTGGTATTGGTGAGATTACGCAAGGCCTAAAGCAGGCGCTTACACAAGGCTCAAATATAGTAGTTGCGCAACTGGGTCAGCCTGATGGGTTCAATAAAGACCCTCGCATCCATATTCCGTTACCAAAAAACCTAGTTAAAGCACGAAACTATGCCAGCAAAATTGGATTGGAAGGCAGTTTTGATGACTTAGAGCTAAAGCTGAATAAAGCGGCAGAGCGTGCTACACCGCAAGCAAAAAAGTTATTCCTAGGTGCGATACGCGATATGAGCATCGATGATGCGAAAGCCATTTTGCAAGGGCCTGATAATGCTGCCACGCAATATTTCAGACAAAAAACGGGTGTATCACTCGAAAGTGCTATGCGCCCTTTGGTTGACAATGCGTTAAATCAAGTCGGAGCCGTTCGCTCATTTAATTCAGCAATGAACAAATACAAAAAAATCCCTGGTGCACCAGCCATTAGTGCTGATCTAACAGGCCATGTTGTTGACAGAGGTATCAGCGGTATTTTTCTTTATCTAGCTGAAGAAGAAAAATCCATCCGTAATAATCCAGTCAAACGGACAACTGAACTTTTGCAACGCGTTTTTGGTAGCCAGTAAAGCATGACCAACTTAATAGATAAACACAGCTTCGATCGCGAGGAGTTACTCGCTTGTGGCCGCGGCGAAACCTTTGGCGAGGGAAACGCTAGGTTGCCTGTTCCTAACATGCTGATGATGGACCGCATTACCTCCATCACGGCTGAAGGCGGTGAGCATGGCAAAGGAGAGATCAAAGCTGAGCTGGATATTAATCCTGATCTTTGGTTTTTCGATTGTCATTTTATCGGTGATCCGGTTATGCCTGGTTGCCTTGGCTTAGATGCCATGTGGCAACTCGTTGGTTTTTTCCTAGGCTGGAAAGGCAACCCTGGGCGGGGTCGTGCTCTAGGTGCTGGCGAGGTGAAGTTCTTTGGCCAGGTTCTACCTAGCGCAAAAGTAGTCACCTATGAACTTCAAATGAAACGCTTAATTGAGCGCAAGCTTGTTATGGGTATTGCTGATGGCCGCATGCTCGTTGATGGCAGGGAGATTTACACCGCTAAGGATCTGCGAGTTGGCCTGTTTACTTCCACTGAAAATTTCTAAGAAGCTTTAATATTATGCGACGTGCTGTCATTACTGGTATTGGTATTGTTTCGTGTCTTGGTAACGACAAGGCTTCAGTAACTGAATCCCTTCGAGCTGGTAAATCGGGCATTACCGCAAGGCCTGAATACGCAGAATTAGGTATGCGTAGTCAGGTAGCAGCAGCGCCGGTGATCGACTTAAAGGAACACATAGACCGTAAGCAGTTGCGTTTTATGGGTGGCGCAGCGGCCTATGCCTATATCGCTATGCGAGATGCGATTGCTGATGCTGGCTTAACTGATGAAGAAGTATCAAACGACCGTACTGGCATTATTGCGGGCTCTGGTGGTGGGTCCTCGTCTAGCCAGGTTGATGCAGCGGATTTGTTACGGAACAAAGGCGTGCGCAGAGTTGGGCCGTACCGTGTTACACAAACCATGGGCAGTACTGTTTCTGCTTGCTTGGCAACGCCTTTTAAAATCCAAGGTACTAATTACTCTATTTCGTCTGCTTGCAGCACGAGCGCTCACTGCATTGGTAATGCGCTAGAACTTATTCAATTAGGCAAGCAGGACCGTGTCTTTGCTGGTGGCGGTGAAGAGGAGCATTGGACACTCAGTTGCTTGTTTGATGCGATGGGTGCTTTATCAACAAAATACAATGACACGCCAGAGAAAGCATCGCGTGCCTATGATGCTGATCGTGATGGTTTTGTTATTGCCGGTGGCGGTGGCATGGTCGTTGTTGAAGAGCTAGAAACAGCCAAAGCACGCGGTGCTCATATCTATGCAGAAGTAGTGGGCTACGGCGCAAGCTCTGACGGCTATGACATGGTTGCACCGTCTGGCGAAGGCGCACGCCGTTGTATGGAGCTAGCAAGTGCAACTGTTAACACGCCGATTGATTACATTAATGCTCACGGCACGAGTACGCCGGTTGGTGATATAGCCGAGCTTAAAGCTGTTAAAGCGACTTTTGGAGATGCGATTCCGAATATCGGCTCAACCAAATCATTGTCCGGCCACTCCTTAGGTGCAGCAGGTGTGCAAGAGGCTATCTATAGCCTGTTAATGCAAGAAGCTGGTTTTATTGCAGAATCTATTAACATCGAAAACTTGGATGCCGAAACGCAAGACATGCCTATCGTGCGTGCTCGCATCGATAACGCAAAAGTCGACACAGTGATGAGTAATAGCTTTGGATTTGGTGGTACTAATGCGTCGCTGGTGTTTAGTAAACTCGATTAGGTTTTTTGCGTATTATTGTCATACTCGCGCATCCAGTCATTCCCGCCAACGTGGGAATGACGCTTAATAAATTAGTGGCTTTTCTTCAAGAGCTGCGAATTGTTCTCGTAGGGATAGCACGTGATCATCCCAAAAGCGGGCATCAGCAAAAAACGGAAACGCTACCTTAAAAGCAGGATCTTCCCAACGTTTTGCAATCCATGCGGCGTAATGAATAATACGTAATGCGCGTAACGGCTCAATCAGCGATAGCTCTCGCTCGTCAAATTCGCGAAACTCAAAATAGCCATCCAGTATGTCGCCTAAGCGGGCCTGTGCATACTGTCGATCGCCTGAAATAAACATCCAAATATCTTGCACGGCTGGGCCAGTGGCGCAGTCGTCAAAATCAAGCAAATGAGGCGTATCGTTTTGTCCCCACAAAATGTTGCCAGGGTGAAAATCCCCATGTATGCAGATTTGATCGCAATTACTGGCACTGCTAAACCGTTCATGCACAATCGGCATGATGTGATCAACCAGTGAAAAATAATTTTCGTGTGAGCTTGATGGCACGAGGTTGGAATCTCGTAACAGTGCAATTGACTCGTCCCCTAGGCGCGCGGGCTTGATAATTGGCCGGTGTTCAAATGAGGTTTGTTCACCAGCGCTGTGTAAGCGGGCGAGGGTGCGACCAATAACGGTTAATTGCTCGGGATTATCAAGCTCTGGCGGTCGGCCACCGGCACGTTCAAACAAGCAAAAGCGAAATGGCCCAGCTTCTAATAAAGTGTCGCCGTTTTTATCGGCAATTGGCGCGATAACGGGTAAATCGTATTCTACCAGTAGCTGGCAAAAACGGTGTTCTTCGAGGATAGCAGCGTCTGTCCAGCGCTCGGGGCGATAAAACTTGGCGATCACATTGCTGCTATCTTCGAGGCCAATTTGATAGACCCGATTTTCGTAACTATTGAGCGCGGAAACTCGGCCGTCGGTTTGCCATCCGCGTGCATCGATGGCATCCAGTATCTGAACGGGATCCAAGTGTTGAAAAGCCAGCGTGGCATTGTCAGAATTGATTGTAAATTCCCTGATGTATGGAGTTAATGTCGCGAAATGTCTATAATTTGCGTCGAATTGGTGATATCTTGTCGCTTAATATTTTATCACCTGACGCACTGCGGCAGGATACTTTCAAGTGTCGCAATAGGCACCGAAAAAACAAATTTAAAAAACACAATAACGGGACCAGTTGATGGACATCCGAAAGATCAAAAAACTGATTGAACTGCTAGAAGATTCCGATGTGGCAGAAATCGAAATCGTAGAAGGTGAAGAATCCGTGCGTATCGCGAGAGCAACCGCAGGCGCTCCGATGATCGCCGCGCCAATGATGGCAGCTCCTGCCGCGCCTCAACCAATGGCTGCGCCAGCACCAGTTAGCGCTGCCCCTAGCGTGCCTGTTTCTGACGAATTACCGCCTGGCACCGTAATGTCGCCTATGGTTGGCACCTACTATGGAGCATCATCACCTGAAGCTAAGCCATTTGTTGATGTTGGGCAACAGGTCAATAAGGGTGACACGCTGTGCATCATCGAAGCGATGAAAATCATGAACCAGATTGAAGCCGAAATCAGTGGCACAGTCAGGGCAATTTTGGTTGACGATGGGCAGCCGGTTGAATTTGGCGAACCACTAATCGTGATTGATTGAGTCGGTATAAATGGAAAAGCCACTTAAAAAAATACTGATCGCCAACCGTGGCGAAATTGCCTTACGCATCATGCGTTGCTGTCGTGATCTTGGTATCAAAACAGTTGCGGTTTATTCAACAGCTGATCGTGATTTAAAACATGTTCGGCTTGCCGATGAAGCCGTATGTATTGGTCCGCCATCATCTACAGATAGTTATTTAAATATACCTGCCATTATCAGCGCTGCTGAAATTACTCAAGCTGAAGCCATTCATCCGGGCTACGGCTTTTTAGCTGAAAATGCTGATTTTGCTGAACGTGTTGAATCTAGCGGCTTTGAATTTATTGGCCCTAAAGCTGAAACCATCCGTTTAATGGGTGACAAAGTTAGTGCCATAAAAGAGATGCGCGCCGC
>CALJAA010000195.1 GCA_938028465.1 uncultured Granulosicoccaceae bacterium
AGTGTTGGCACGCCACAGAATAGGGTTGGCTTGTATTCGTCGAGAATTGCAGATACAGAATCTGGAGTCGGACGAGCGTTATAAAGTAACGCCGTGGCGCCAACTGATTGAGGAAACGACATGCCATTGCCAAGCCCATAGGCGAAGAACAATTTTGCGGCAGAATAAATGGTGTCATCCTCTCGAATGCCAAGCACCTGGCTACCATAGGTATCGCACGTGACTCGTAACGCATCATGCACATGGCGCACGCCTTTTGGATTACCAGTTGAGCCAGAGGAATATAACCAAAACGCGATCTCATCTCCAGAGCATTCTATCGCTGACATGGGGGTGGCATCTTTTATAAAGTCGCTCCAAGCCGTGGTGCCAGGCGCTTCACCACCAATAACAACGATCTTACGCAAATGCGATGAATCTTTAGCAGCGGGCAGTACAACATCAAGCAACTCAGCTGAGATAAAAGCGATTGCTGCGCGACTGTCGTTTAATATCGTGCGATAAACATCAGTTGATAACAGTGTATTGAGAGCAACCGGCTGTACGCCAGCCTTGAGCGCACCCCAGAAGATGCACGGAAACTCGATTTGGTCTAACACGAACATCGCTGCACGTTCTTCACGATTTATGTCTGCATTTGCAAATGCAGTTGCTACCTCACCACTTTGTTTAGCCAGCGCACCATAAGTTAGTTCGCGCCCGTTAGACCAAGCTTCTTTAAACGCAACCTTGTCGCTGCGCCCTTCGTTTAAGTGGCGCCCAACGAACCAGTTTGCCGCATTGTCGTTCATTCTAATTCCTGTTGATATGGCTGCCTTGCTTCCAAACACTCCTGTGGGCAGGCACCTAACCCGTCCTATCTATTGTATGCACAACATTATTAGAAAGTCACGAGCTGAGCAATTAGGGGCTGAATCGGTTCAGCGCTTAAGTACCCGATCATAATCAGACACCAATAAATGCGTAGGCTCTACGTCCTCGTCAATTGTAGAAAAACGCCCAATAGGCTCCAAAAATACATTATCGGTACGATCATCGTTAACCGTTGATACCTCTCCTATTAATACATCCGCATCTTCACCCCAGAAGGCATGCCAGTTACCCGGCATTAAGGTCACGCTTTCACCCGGGTTAAGTTTTAGCTTAGCGCCCGCTGGCTGAGTACGCGCCATGCCGTCTGTCATCACCGTTACGTCCGTGTTCTCATCAGGGTTGCCATCAGCATCTGAATTAAACAATTCAAGCACTAGCGTGCCACCACCTCGATTGATGATATCTTCTGCTTTAACAATATGACGATGCATTGGGGATAGTTGATTGGCTTTGGATATCATTATTTTTTCGGCATAACACATACCACCACCCCGATTTAGATCCTCTTGGGAGCCGTTGCGTACGGTAAACAGAAACAAACCCATTTCATCGTACTTGCCCAATCCATAGTCGGTGATATCCCAACCCAAGCGCGCATCGACGATGCCATCGATGACAGCGCGTTTTGCCTTCATTTCATCAGGAGACCAATAAGCGAATGGTGGTAACACAAAACCGAATGAGCGAATAAATTTGTCCGCTTCTGCCATGATTCGATTAACTTCGGAACGTTTCATTGCAAATACCCTATTTGATTTTTAGATTGTGTCACTAACACTAATTAATTTAAACATTAACTAATAGAACACTAACTAATTGGCGAGATAGCCAGTTTAATAGCAGTCTAGCAGCCTTCTCAGCGGTAAACTGTAGTTTGATTATACGAGCAATCGCTACATCCCTGTATGCTGCAATATAGAAAATAGAGAGTTCAACAGCAGAACGCCAACACGTATGTCAATGCCTATGTCAACATCTATCGAGACGATAAACGAGTCAAGTACTGAATTCGAGCATCTTGCCGACTATATTGAGCAGCAGTTGTTGCAGTCCTTGCGATCAGAACTCGTACAATCAGAGAACCACTCCTTTATTTTAACGGCTAAATCCAAGCAAAACGAAGTCGTGGCTGGCCTCTCCGCAAGCTCGTCCTACGGCTGGTTGTTAATTAAAACATTATGGGTGAAAGAATCGTATCGAGCAAAAGGTTTGGGCAAACAGTTGATGGCAAAAGCTGAAGCACATGGCACTACTCTTGGCTGTCATACCGCGTGGCTGGATACGTCTAACCCAAATGCCGAACAATTTTATCGCAACAATGGTTATTGTGAATTTGGGCGATTGGAAAATACACCAGAGCAATACCCATCATCACATAAGCGATGGTTTATGAAAAAAACTTTATAACGAAGCCGAGGTGGCGTATTTCAAGCAGTTGAAACACGAATCCATTGTTTACGTGTGAGCCTAAATACGACATGAGTGCGTAGGTGGCTATTCGCCTCGATTCGAGGATGCTCGAATGTAGGCCCGTCTTTATACATGCCGATTTTTTTCATCACGTTTATGGAAGGCAGGTTGCAGGCAGAAGTGAATGAAACGATCTTATCAAAGCCGATCGAGTCAAACCCAACCTCGATGGCACCTAAAGCTGCTTCTGTAGCGTAGCCCCGGCCCCAATGCTCTTGAACTAACCGCCAACCAATATCAATCTCTCCAGCGCAGGGATGCCAATCTGCCGGTTGTGAAAAACCGACGAATCCAATGAATTCTCCAC
>CALJAA010000196.1 GCA_938028465.1 uncultured Granulosicoccaceae bacterium
GAATTTGACGGTATTCGTTTAGGCATGTCTCCAGAGCAAACAACTGAAGCATTATTGAATTCGTTACCAATAAGCGAGCAAGACTATCAATTCAGTCGCTCAACAAATCCACTATCAGGCATCAGTGATTCAGTATTCGGGATCATGTATTCATCTGACACACTGGAAGTCAAGGCAATCTTCTATCCTGATGTTAAAAATGACGCAACAGAAAACATGGTGCTACAACATTTGCGTATTGCAAAGGCTATTGATAAGGCCCGTGAAGAGACTTCATATAGCCACAATGCAGAACTGGCGGTTCAAAATTTTGGAGAACCAACTTATTTCAGCTCCCAGGACGTTAGCTGGTGCGCCAAGGTTCAAGACGATGGCGAAAGATGCGACAGAGATGAGCTCAGGGCAAGTGTGTCCTACTCGGCTACGTTTACTCAAAAGTACACTGTATTTATTCTTGCAGACCCAACAGCAAGAACTGCGTTTAACGATGCATTAAATAAATAAAAGCATGTTGGGTTGTTGGCGATAGCCAGACTATACACATGTATAGTCCGGCAATAGCTAGATACCACTTATAACGACTTCTTACGCGACCAATACTTATATAGTCTTTCGGCAACCAAGTGAGTTACTAGGAAACAAGCAACTAAAATAATTGCATTGCTTCGTGCAGCTTCAAAGTATGTGTTTAGCTCTCCCAACCGCCAATCGCCTTAGTTTTCGTATTAAGTTTTGACTGGCGTTAGTGTGGTGCTTTTAAGCTGGCGCTGCATCACTGATAAGCGTGCCATTTGCTGCGCATTGTTGTAGCAACGGGCTGATTTTCCATGCGATGGGATCCTCTTTACAGAGTTCTTCAAGCCTCGCTACGATTGTTTTAGCCCCCAACGTATCGGCATAGTGCATTAAGCCTCCTCGCCAGCGTGGAAACCCGTATCCAAATACCAAAACCAAATCAATATCACTAGCATTACGTGCTATACCTTCTTGCAGAATATCTGCAGCTTCGTTAATCATCGCGAGTAATACTCGTTCTCTAATCTCATCTGCGGAGTAATCTACGCGCTTGATGCCAGCGAAGTGAGCTTCTTCAAGCGCAAGATCTGCAACGATAGGGTCATCAACACGACCGCCGCCACCTGGGTAACGATACCAACCCGCCCCCGTTTTACGGCCGAGCTTACCCAGCTCTACCATACGATCCGCAATCGGAATATAGCGTCGCGCTGGATCACGGGTGGCGTCTTGCCTGCGGCGATTTGCATGAGCGATATCCAGGCCTGATAAATCCTGCGCGGCATAGGGCCCCATGGCATAACCAAATTCAACCATGGCTTCATCTATATCCCAGGGCGTTGAACCATCCATAAAAATGGTATCTGCAGCTTCCCTATAGCGTGCAAGTATGCGGTTTCCAACAAAACCATCGCAAACACCTACGGCAACAGGGATTTTGCGTAACCGTTTGCCCAACACAAAGCCAGTAGCTAACGCAGTATCAGAGGTGTGCGCGCCAACTACAATCTCTAATAGCTTCATAATATGAGCAGGCGCAAAAAAATGCAGACCAATCACGCGTGATGGATCGGATACTGAGCGAGCAATTTCATTGAGATCTAGATACGACGTGTTGCTGGCTAAAATTGCATGTGCTGGTAAGGCTTGCTCAAGTGCTGCAAATACGGTTCGCTTAACGTCCATACTCTCGTATGCCGCCTCGATAGCCAGCGTTGCGTCCGACACATTGTTGTAATTGGTTGTAGCTGCAAAGCGTTTACGTCGTTCGTTTGATCCCGCTTCGTCTATCAATCCACGTTTTAAACTTGCCGCTATAATCGTATCTACGTTAGTACAAGCGCGCTCTACACCGTCATCGTCGGTTTCTAATATCGTGACACGAAAACCCGAATTTAATAGGGCATAGGCAATACCCGACCCCATCAAGCCACCACCTACCACTGCAACATGCGCCAATTCGACAGGTTTAGCGGTTAAATCTGCTGGTGCTTTTGCACCGCGCTCTGCAAAGAAAACATGGCGCAGAGCCTTTGCTTGTTCAGATCCACGTAGCGTTAAAAACGTTTTTCGTTCAATGTCTAAACCTTCTAAAAAGGGCAACCCTATACCGGCTTCGATAATATCGAGTGCTTTATGTGGAGCTATCTGGCCACTACTCTTACTATTTATGCGTTCACGCGCAGCATTAAGAATAGCGGCATCAAGCATTGGCACTGGCAAATCACGAACCGACACGAAAGATCCCAGCGCTTCTGAATTAACCATAAAGGCTGCATAAACAGGATCCTCATCCACCGCATGTACAAGCCCAATATCAAGTGCTAACTGTGCTTTTACGGGCTTACCCAATGTGATCATATCCAATGCGTTAGCTAGGCCAACTAAGCGAGGTAATCGCTGAGTACCGCCAGCACCGGGTATCACTCCCAGTGTCACCTCTGGAAATCCAATGCTTGCACTAGGGGCCATGATTCGCATATCGCACGCTAACGCAATCTCAGCACCGCCACCTAAGGCAACGCCTTCAATTGCCGCAATCCAAGGTATAAAACTTTGGTCAATGGCATTGAGTACATCTGGCAAATGCGGCTCGACCGGATCACTGTCAAATTCTTTTGTATCTGCACCGGCTGCAAACATGCCGCCAGCACCGCTGATGATTACTCGCTCAAGGTTGGATTGTTCAGCCCAGGTTACCGCATCACGTAATCCGGTACGTACTGACCGGCCGATAGCATTGACTGGTGGGCTATCGATCGTAACGTAGCCGACGTTGTCTTCACGGCGTGTTGTGACGCTCATAGATTGATTCCGATCGGTGATGTGATGATGATGATTAGGTTGCCGCAATGATGCCGTGAGACAAAACCAAAGCGCTTAGCTCATTCAAGGTGTCATCTATCGATTTACCGCTGGTATCTAAACGATGCTCTGCTTGCCCATATCGGGATTCTCGTGCTTGTAAAATGTCACGAAGTTGATCCATTGCTTTTGGGTTGCCGGCCATCGGCCGTAAGTCACCTTGTGCGCGCACGCGTTCCATATGATCAGTGGGTTCGGCCTTAAGCCATACTGTATGGAATCGCTCTAGCACTTGCTCGAAGGTATTGGCTTGTTCTACTACGCCGCCTGCTACGGCTAAAATAAGGCGCTTGCGTGTGGCAATGATCTCTTTCAATGTATCAGCTTCTAACTTTCGATAACCCTCTTCACCATACATGGCAATAATTTCACCTACTGGCATCCCAGCGCTGGCTTCGATTTCTTGATTAAGTTCGATAAAAGGTAAGCCCATTTGTTGACCTAAGCGAGCACCCAGTGTTGATTTACCTGCACCTCGCAAACCAATCAAGCACAGACGTTCAGCTTTACGCTCGCGTAGTTGTTCCGGATCCAACAGGCTTAACACACTTGCACGAGTCGCAGCATCAGCTTTACCGTAACGCACAACCAGCCTTGCTAGTTCATCACTCATTGCATCATCTGCTCCGACCAACCACTCTATGGGCCGATCAAGCGCCACAGCGATACGCTGCAAAAGCCCGATCGAAATATTACCTTCGCCGCCTTCAAGCCTGACAAGATAACGAGGCGACACACCAGAAAGCTCTGATAGCTCTCGCCTTGATAAGCGCTTGGCTTTACGGGCAGCATAGACACGCATGGCGACGTGATCAATGAGCGCCGTGACCGATTCTTCCGCGTCATCGTTACTTGCCTTCGAGGCTTGTTGAAGTGTATTACTTGGCTTAGGCTCCATCATCGAATCACCTGTTAATACGTTTCAACGTGGTAGCGTCCATCTTCACGCATTGTGTTTCGTAGCGATTGCCAAGAGCCACCTGTAGAGTCACTAATACGGCTAAGCGCATCTTCAACGCCTTCCTCCATCGCCTTTAGGCCACAAATATAGATATGCGTGTTTTCGTCATTCAACATCTCGGCTACAAGTGCTTCTTCAGCGAGCATGCGATCTTGTACATGTTCTTTCGGTTGATCAGGCACACGGCTAAAAACGAGGTGTTTTTGAAGCAGTTTGTCTGGCATTTTCATTAGCGGCCCAAAATACGGAAGGCTCTCCTGAGTGCGAGCGCCAAAAAACATAACCATACCGCCGTCAACTGCACCTACAGTACGTTCGCGCCCCATCGTAAATGCCCGCATAGGCGCAGAGCCTGTGCCAGTACAAATCATCAATAGCCGCGCGGCAGGGTCAGATGGCATTAAGAAGGTCGCACCAAAGGGCCCTGTTACATTGAGCTTGTCGCCCTTCTTAAGATCACAAAGGTAGTTAGAACACAAGCCGCCTTCATCGCGCTTAACGGTTAAGGATACGTTGTGATAACCCGGCCGTTCACCATCACGCGGGCTAGATGCAGAATACAAGCGCGGCAAGTGAGCCTTACCATCAGCATCAGTACCGGGCGCTATAACACCTAAAGACTGTCCTTCAAGTACAGGAAACGGCTTACCTTGAAAATCAAGAATGATGTGTCGAACATCGGTGTCACTTCCGTCTTCGGTGAGCCGGTAGTTACCCTGCACAACTGCTTCAACAGCATTACTCAAGTTGTACAAATTCACCGTTGGTTTGGATGCTGATTTGGGGGCACGTGCTTTTCCACCAGCACCCTTATGCGCCTCCGCTAATAGTGCCGCTACAGGGTCTAACTCACTATGATCTGCGCCGTCACTTCCGCCATCCGTTTCGGTTATCGCTACGTCACCTTGTTCAGGTAACTCTTCCCACTCATACTGATTTTCAAGCGAGTAAGGCGCTTCAACCACACGCCACTCGTCTATCGAACCCGTCGGACACACGGGAATACAATCCATACAGTAGTTGCACTTACTCGCATCCACTACAACATTGTCGTCGTTATGCTCAATAGCCTCCTCAGGGCACGTCATCTCGCAGGTGTAACAACGGATGCAAATCTCTGGGTCAATCAGGTGCTGTTTGAGTGGATGATTCATCGTTTAGGCCATGTGAAGTTTTACGAATTCAAAATCGCCAGGCTTATTGTCGATACCGACTTTAGGCGGCGCTATCCAGCTGGCGTATTTTCCTGGCTCGTAGCAAGGCTTCATTAATGATTCAACAAACTTACCGTCATCCGGTGTGGGTAGCCATCCATCTTTGCCTGATTCCCATTCGGCTTCGCTGATGATGTCTCCACTTGGGTTTGCTTTGATCGCTGCAAACACACCAATCTGGCGATGAAAAGCTTCGTGCGGCACAACAAGTTCAAAATCGATACCGGCTTTTTTAATGGCTTTATTCCAACGACCAACGCCGCCTGATGCATCTCTGACATAGTCATCCCGCAGACGCATGTTTACCGCCGTGAGTGCAGGTACTGTCTCTTCTGTGATTTTTCCATCCACAATACTGGTAACGTTGTAAGTATCATTATGTAATTGATGGTCGTCATCAATGCGATGCTCCATAAAGCGCCCTTTGATACCGGCGTTAAACGCATTCGCAGCATTGGTTGATACTTCTTGGCCAAACAAATCCAGCGACAAGGTGTAATGCAGATTCAACTTCTTTTGAATAGTCGGTAAATCAATAACACCTAGATCCCGCACGTTGCCAATATCAGTGGGGTCAGTTATGCCCGCTTCGTTCATCGCTTCAATCGTTGCTTGAATAATGCGCCCAACACCCGTTTCACCTACAAACATGTGGTGCGCCTCCTCGGTAATCATAAAGCGGCATGTACGGCTTAGGGGATCAAATCCAGATTGCGCAAGTGATTCAAGCTGCATTTTCCCATCACGATCAGTAAAGTAGGTAAACATAAAGAACGACAACCAATCTGGCGTCTCTTCATTGAAGGCACCTAACATTCGCGGTGCTTCTTCTGAGCCTGAAGAGCGACGTAGTAGATCATCAGCTTCTTCGCGGCCATCTTTGCCGAAATACTTTTGTAGTAGGTATACCATCGCCCATAAATGACGACCCTCTTCTACGTTAACTTGAAACAAATTACGCAGGTCGTACAATGAAGGAGCGGTTAGGCCAAGAAATCGTTGTTGTTCAACTGAGCCAGGCTCGGTATCACCTTGAATCACGATAAGGCGTTTAAGCATGTTGCGGTATTCACCTGGCACTTCCTGCCATGCAGGCTTACCTTGATGCTCGCCGAACGGGATCACACGATCTTCTACTTGAGGAGCCAGCAATACACCCCAGCGATACTCTGGCATTTTTACGTAATCAAACTTGGCCCAACCTTTAGGATCAACGCTAACAGCCGTACGCAAATACACCATGGAGTCTTGAAAGTTTTGCGGTATTAGCTTGTTCCACCAATCAATATATCCGGGGTGCCATTTCTCAAGTGCTTTTAAAACTTTGCGGTCTTCACCAAGGCCAACATTGTTGGGTATGCGTGTGTCATAACTTACGTCGAGCGTATCGGCCATCGCTTTTTCCTAGCAGCTTAATAATTGTTGGGTCGTAGTAGTGGGTAGGCTTTTAAACACGTTCTAGATCGTATTCGCCGCGCACACCCGTGCCGTAGCGCTGTAGCGCCCCATTCTCGCCAACGGCGTTCGGACGATTGAAGATCCAGTTTTGCCAAGCAGTTAGGCGACCAAATATTCGAGTCTCCATCGTTTCCGGGCCGGCAAAGCGCAAGTTCGCCTCCATCCCTGTCATCGCATCAGGGCTAAAGGACGCGCGTTCCTCTAGGAAAATTCGTACTTCATCTTCCCAATCAATGTCGTCAAGAATAATGGTGACTAAGCCCATCTTGTCAGCTGTTTCAGCATCCATAGCCTTATTAATTTGTTTTTGAGCAACATCGACTAAATCAGGTTCACCGAGAAACCGTGTTTGTAGTCGGGTGAGATTGTTGCCCATTGGGTATGCACCAAAGTTAGCTTCACTTAATCGTATTGTTGCAAGCGCTCGATCGTCATCATCAAATTCTCCGTCCATCATGTAGCTGCGATCAACAGAGAAAAGGATCTCAGCTAATACACCCACAAAACAGGAGCCGTGTTCGACAAAAGCAACTAGCGAACGTGAAGTGACATCAAGGCGCTTTAACGTACGTTTCCAATATTGACGAACTTCATTAGCCAACCAATGTTCTGCATTAGCGGCTAACAAAGCTTCATGTGCGGCAACTAGCTCAGGGTCTCCTTCGGTTTTAATCACCCACAGGCCAATCTCCATCTCGTTTAAGCGCATATGCAAGATTGCGTCTTCAAGTTCTCTGCATAACCTTAATAGGTAAGCCTGATCGCCCTGCGCCTGAAAGGCATCCATCTCAGTGGGTGCGTTTTCTTCTGGGCCTTTAAGTATAAAGGTTGCCTTGCGGCCGGCGCGATCAATCTCGACTGTGACAGTAGACCAGATGACGCTAGTGTCGGTGATGGTGCGTTCAAGTGGGTTGAAGGTGATGCCAGTTGCAATGTCAGGCTTGTTTGATTTTGCTGCAAATTCTTTTGCGCGCTCAACAACGGTTTCGGCAAACTTTGAATTAGGAATAACCTCATCCACTAATCGCCAGTCTTTTGCTCGTTGGCCTTTAACACCTTCTTCGATGGAACAAAATATATCAGCAAGGTCACGACGCATTTTGCGTTTATCGGTAATACGTGTAAGGCCACCCGTGCCCGGCAGTACAGCAAGTAGAGGCACTTCGGGTAAGCCAACAGCAGATGTACTGTCGTCTGTGAGCATGATGTGGTTACAAGCAAGTGCGAGTTCGTACCCACCACCAGCGCACGCGCCCTTCACTGCCGCGATGTATTGCTGCCCACTGTCTCTTTCGGCAGCTTCAAACGCGTTACGCGTTTCGTTAGTGAACTTGCAGAAGTTAACCTTGTGGCTATGCGCCGCACCACCGAGCATACGAATGTTGGCACCAGCGCAAAACACGTTGTCTTTACCCGATTGCATAACAACCACTTTGACTTCTGGGTGTTCAAAACGCATGCGCTGCACGATATCGTTCAGTTCGATATCAACGCCTAGATCATATGAATTCAGTTTGAGCTCGTAGCCTTCGAAGAGCCCACCGTTCTCATCTACATCCATGCTTAACGTCGCAACTGGGCCGTTGTACTCAACTTGCCAATGGCGGTAAGCGCTTGGATCTACCCGGAAATCGATCGGTTTGGACATTAAGGGCCTCGGCGTTCGTAATAAGGCCTAACAATACCCAGCGTCGCTTAGGATGTAAACGAATTTATGCATAATATGGCTAAATATCATGGCATAAATGGGCAATTAATTACCACTATTGAGATAAATACATCTATTTTCGCACTATAGTGCGCTTAATGCTCTCACCTCCAGCGAATCAATCCACGTGTGCACCTCTTCTACATCGAGGGTCATAACTATTCTGGGCTCATTGGCCGGTACTAACTCCCTCGCTTGGCTTACTAGCCGAATGGTTGCTTTCGGACGGCCCATAAGCATCTTCAGTCGCCCGTTGGCTAATTGGATCAAGCCCTGCACGAATCCGCGCTCAATACTATGCTTAGGAAGAGCCATCCAAACCGGTTCAAGCACTTCATGCGCTTCCCAGTAATAGCCCTTTTTTAGATAAAGCAGCCCAGTCTGAAATGCATTGCTTTGTGCCAGTTGATCTGCGTTTTTGCCCGGTACCGCGGTTTGCCTGATGCTTTCAAAGGCGTTTTCGGGGTGGCGTTTGTTTTGGCCAGGTATGTAGGCGTGACTCGGTAGTTGATCCGAAGACATCAGTAACCCCGCGTCGTCAGACGGACGCGATCTAGCCTTAGGCGGCTACAGAAATCCATAACCGCACTAATAACGGCTGGCTCATGTTCCAGGTGAGGAGCGTGTTTGCAATCTTCGAGCTTCAATGTAGATACAGCTGCGTGCTGAACACGCTGCTTTACGATATCAATCTGATCAAGTGTGCCATAGGGATCGTCACGCCCTTGAATAGCTAGAACCGGAACTTGAACAGTGTCGAGCACATCAGCCACATTCCACGATTTAAAAGCAGGATCAAGCCAACTGTCATTCCAACCGCGAAATGCATTGTCAGGGTCACGATGATACTTCGCTAAGCGCGCCCGTAAATCCCCGTTGTTAAAAGCATCGCGGGCGCTAGCAATTTCTTTTAGCCCCGCAGTTTCAGTAAAAAAGTGCGGCGCTATTAGTATTGCACCGACAACACGTGGGTCCATCACACGGCCAGCATGTATTGCAGCAATGGTCGCGCCATCACTATGCCCAAGTAGCACTGCTTGCTCTACGCCAATGGCGTCTAATACCTGTGGTAGCACATCAACTGCCTCACGCGTCATGTAGTCCAGTGGGCGTGGCAG
>CALJAA010000197.1 GCA_938028465.1 uncultured Granulosicoccaceae bacterium
TTGGCTGGAGTGGTGACATCCTGAACGATCGAGCTCAGCCTCATTATCCACGCGCCGTGTCTTTGTCGGATGCTCAAAAAACTGAGTATGAATTGCTCATGAAGCAATACCGTTGAATGGCCAGTTTGACGGTATAATTTAGCCATGATTATACAAGACTATTACCAGCTGGATGGTGAGCTATTGCAGTTTACTGAGGAGCAGGCAAGCCGGTTTGCTAAATCAATTGCAGGCGACTTTAATCCTTTACATGATGTGGGGGGTAAACGCTTTTGCGTGCCGGGGGATTTGTTGTTCTCGGTACTGTTAAATCGCTACGGCGTATCGACTTCAATGCAGGTGAAGTTTGAAGGAATGCTCTCTGCCAATGTGGCCGTAGCGTTACCCCAGGCTATGGATCAAACAGTGGTATTAAAAGATGCAAACGATAAGGTGTATCTAGAGGTAACGGCCAGTGGCGATCGAGTCACAGACCCTCAAGCCATCGCAGCATTAACCAAAGAATATGTGCAGTTTTCTGGCAAAACGTTTCCTGATATTTTGGTTGAGCTCATGCGCAAAGAAAACATGATGATTAACCCCACTCGGCCATTAGTTATTTATACCGACATGGCATTAGAGCTAAACACGGTTGAATTGGTATCGCCGCAGCTAACGCTTGCAGATACCTCGTTAGCGGTGGAGGGTAAAAAGGGCGTTGCCACACTAAAATTTGATTTGTTTGATGACAATAAGCTCGTGGGCCAGGGCGAAAAAAATATGGTGCTGGGTGGTCTGCGTGAATTCGATGAAGACACCATGGGTAGCATTGTTGAGCAATACCGCCAATGGCAAGAAGATTACCGCGGAGTAGACGCTTGATTTGTAGTCACGATACCACCGTGCTCGTAACTGGCGGCGCATCAGGGTTAGGAGCGGCCACAGCTGAGCATTTTTGTGAGCTTGGGTGCATGGTCATTGTTACCGACTTACCCTCAGATGCAGCGGCCGAATGCGTTGCTACAATGGGTGCTGAATTTTTACCTGCTGATGTGAGCCAAAGCGATCAAGTAGAAGATTTAGTGGCCACACTCGTAAAAGTTAAATGCATACCCCGTATATTGGTTAATTGTGCGGGCATAGCCCCGGCCAGCAGAACAGTTACTCGCGATGGCCCCCATGATGCCGCTGTGTTCGAAAAAACCATTGGCGTTAACTTAGTTGGTTCGTTTTTAGTGGCATCCAATATTGCCAACGCCATGACGAGCCTTGATCCCTTAGAAGACAACGAACGCGGCGTGATCATAAATACCGCTTCAGTAGCAGCCTATGATGGTCAGATTGGCCAGTGTGCCTATGCTGCCTCTAAAGCGGCTATTGCTGGTATGACACTGCCCATGGCACGTGATCTAGCATCGTTGGGTATTCGGGTGTGTGCAATTGCTCCAGGAATATTCGGAACCCCGATGGTTACGTCCATGCCAGAAGAGGTCCAAGAGGCACTAGCGGCTCAAGTACCATTCCCCAAACGCTTAGGTGCGCCGAATGAGTACGCCGCGTTGGCACAGCATATTGCCGAAAACCGTATGCTCAATGGCGAAGTCATCCGTTTAGATGGTGCCATCCGCATGGGCCCCAAGTAGCCCACCCTTGGTCAATTACTGTTAGTCTATCCACAGCACAGGATGTGCGTAAAACTTTAACCTCAAGGCTCAATTATGAAACACACGGATGCGTTAGATATTCTACAAACCATATACGGGTACCCTAATTTCCGCGGCGCTCAAGCCGAAATTATCGATACGATAATTGATGGTGGAGATGCGTTGGCGCTAATGCCAACGGGTGGTGGTAAATCAATTTGTTACCAAATCCCCTCATTAGTCAGGCGTGGCACAGGCATTGTGGTTTCTCCGCTAATCGCCCTTATGCAAGATCAAGTTGATGCCTTGCGAGCGTTGAACCTAAACGCTGCCTTTATCAACTCCACGCTCAGCCATGAAGAAATCGCTAAAACCGAAGCGGAATTGCTTGCCGGCGATATCGATTTGTTGTACGTAGCTCCTGAACGCCTATTAATGCCCACTATGTTGTCATTGCTTGATAGGGCGGACATAGCGTTGTTTGCCATAGACGAGGCCCACTGCGTATCGCAATGGGGGCACGATTTCCGGCCTGAATATATGGGCCTGTCGTTATTGCAAGATCGCTTTCCTGATATCCCTCGTATAGCATTAACAGCAACCGCTGACCAACGTACACGAGACGAGATCGTGAATAACTTGGGTTTGCAAGGCGCGAAAAAATTTGTAGCAGGGTTTGATCGCCCTAATATCTGTTACGCGCTAGCTGAAGCCAGAAATGTTAAAGATCAACTTTGGGAATTTTTGAAATCTCAACATACCGAAAGTGCCGGTATAGTTTACTGCCAGTCGCGCAAAAAAGTTGAAGACATCGCCAAGTGGCTGTGTGAGCAAGGCCGCGATGCAGTGCCTTATCATGCCGGAATGCCAGCCCAAGACCGCCAGCGTAACCAAGCCCACTTTTTACGTAACGACGGTGTGATTGTGGTGGCAACGATTGCGTTTGGAATGGGAATAGATAAGCCCGATGTCCGCTTTGTTGCGCATCTTAATTTGCCTAAAAGTGTTGAAGCCTATTATCAAGAAACGGGTAGAGCCGGGCGTGATGGCCTGCCTTCGGATGCTTGGTTGGTATACGGCCTGCAAGATGTAATTAACTTGCGCAACATGATGGCGGAATCCAACGCCGATGAGCAACACAAACGAGTAGAGCATCATAAGCTGGAATACATGCTTAGCTTGGCTGAGCAAGATATGTGTCGACGTAAAGCGTTGCTGGAGTATTTTGACGACCCTAATGATGTGGTATGCGGCAATTGCGATAACTGTTTAATACCACCTGAAACCTGGGATGCCACGGAAGCCGCTCGTAAGGCATTGTCATGTACTTACCGCACCGGGCAACGCTTTGGCGTTAACTACTTGGTCGATGTGTTGCTCGGCAAGGCTAATGATCGAATCATAAACAACGACCATCAATCGCAATCAACGTTTGGTATCGGCAAAGATCTAAACGCCACCCAATGGCGCAGCTTGTTCCGTCAATTAATTGCAAAGGGCTTTTTAACCGTCGATGTGGGTGGGCATGGTTCCATTAGTCTCACCGATGCAGCGCGGCCGTTGTTGCGTGGTGAACAAATACTGAAGGTCCGCGTTAGTTCAACTAAATCAGCCTCTAGTTCGCGTAGTAGTAGTAAACGAGCAGCACCTGCGATTAAATCAGCTGATCAACCACTATGGGAAGAGCTCAAGGCATTACGTAAAGAGCTAGCCGAATCAGCAGGGGTGCCAGCCTATGTTGTGTTTAGCGATAAGACATTGGCTGAAATGGTAGACAAACGCCCGTTGAGCGAATCAGAGCTGTCGATGGTGTCGGGTGTTGGCCAGCACAAGTTAGACCACTATGGTGATGCGTTTCTTGATGTAATGAAGCACTTTGCTGCAGTTACTGAGTAACGATTGAAGTTTTTAGTGCAGGTATTCTAAGTCTTCGCGCTTGGAATAACGCACTTCGCGATCAAGCAATTCACCTGATAGCGCATACTGCTCCCAGCCAATCTGACGACGGTAAGGTGGATTGCCGTCTTGATTAATCCATGCCCGGAATCGGGACACAAGTTTTTCTTCACTGTCGCGCTCGTCATACCATATGGTCTCGTATATGGTGCCGTCTTTGCCAATCTTGTCATGGCTTTGCAGCTTTAGCGTGTGGCCTGTCTTAAGGTCAAAGCGCTGAATGAGTTCTGTTGGTTCTCGCATGGTATTGTTAGTTGTTGGTACTAACATCAGTGTAAGCCTATTGCGAGAATGGCTGGTTTGAGCTTGATCACAAATGAGCATCTAACTGTAGTGTGTTGATTCACTGATTAGACCTCCTTAGGTTTCGCAAAACCAAACATGCTGAGGCGCTCTTTACGAAGCAGCCAGTTATCGATAACGAAGTGAACAACAATGCTAACCACTACACAAAACACGATGGAGATTAAAACAAATAGCATGGGGGCGTTGTCGTTACCTTCCAACATCGGTGGTAGCACTTTACGCATAACGCCAAAACTAAAAATATGGCTTAAGTACAAGGCGTAGGATGAATCACCCAACATCAAGAAAAATCGATTCGCCCCAGTCTTTAAGTAAACACAGCCGGTAACAACAAAAAAGGCGGGCACTCCGAATTCGAAGAAACGCGGTAGATCTAATTGCATAAAAATCACGACAAAACCGCCAACGATACAGAGCACAGCCGCCCATTGTGGGATAGTTTGGCCCTTCTTCCACATGTGGGCTAGCAGCATCCCAAGAATAAATTCGAACACGATAGTATCTTTATAAAATTCACCTATTGCTGATGGGCTGTCGATTAAATGCGAGAGCGCAAAAACGAATAAAATTGCAGCGGTAATAAACGCAATACGGTAGGCCTGTAACATCGATAACGATATGGCAAACAGTAGATAAAAATACATTTCGTAGTTTAATGACCACCCGGGCGCTACGATTGGCCAAATTACCGTAGGGTTAGCAATGCTGTAGTCAGGAATAAAAAACAAGCTAGTAAAAAATGCCTGCCAATTGAATACAGATGTTTTAAATAGCGATGGTGCAATGAGTAAAATCGCAGCCATGACGAGCGTAAAAAACCAATACAGGGGTACAACCCTTTTTATTCGGTTGATAAAAAATGCTTTCGGCGTATCGGTAGGCTTAGATATAAACACCATGATAAAGCCAGAGATGATAAAAAAGATATCAACACCGAAGCTTCCCCACTCGGTTAAATATGGCTGGTAGGCATCTACCTGGATAACGGCATGACTGTAAACAACCGCCATAGCTGCTACAGCTCGCAAGTATTGCAGTGCATGCAGTCTCATTGTCGTCGGCGTCTCAGTTGCTAGCAGCGTTTAATAACGCTTGATAGTAGCGAGAGCCCATTTCCCTTAGCGCTTGCGGGCCAAAATGAATACATGTGGTGTTTCCACATGGGTATCCATTTGCGGGTACCAAATCATCGTGGTTTGAAAAGGCTGAGTGCGGTACGCGCTGTGCGATATTGCGATGCGCCGAATCTATCATGAGTTTTTCTGGATTAAAAACAGAGAGGTCATCACGATCGTCTACACCTTTTGACATGGTGCCTACAATAAAGGGGATGTTCGAATCGGCCTGACGTAATTCACTGCCACGAGCATCTGCTTTGATGCGGAGCCTAAATTCTCTGGCTAAGCTATCTAAGTTTGCTTCGTAGGAAACCACGCAACGTTCGTTAGCATCCGATTCGCCTTGATGCCATAAAATGCCGCGGAGTACACCACCTGTTTCATTGATAGTCATATCTGCACGCGTCACAGCACGGTCAAACATCCAGGTATTGCCTAGGGCTGGATCGGTAGTTGGCAGCGCGTTCCACTGGCCGCTTGGGCCACCATTGTTATCGCAAAATGCTGTGCCTGACCAAGCTGCGGGTACGAGTATGATCTCAGCAGTTGTATTGGGTAATGCGGCTTTCGCAAAACTTAAACCCAGTCCGATGTAACCGACGTCTTTACTACTGGTGTTGGATTCATCAATCGGTATGTGCAAAGGATCTTCAGCAGTAACGATAATCGGTGCGACGGCATTTTTAGATTCAGAGGTGAAGTCACTGCGTTGCTCGAAAATACCAAATTGGTCATTCTTAGAGGCATTTAGCTGTTTAATGCGTGGATCAGGTTCGTCCTCACCACCGGGGAATGCTTGCTTGGTGCCGTCGCCACTAAACCCGACCATATTGCTTTGTCCTACGAGCAAATAAATGTCAGGCGCATCTGTTGGTACCGTTGGTATCGCGACGGTCAGCTTGGCGCTTACCGTGCCATCACTGGCTACTATATCGATCGACTTAGTGTGTGCTTGTATGGGTAGGTCGGCAATAGCTAACCTGATATTAAGCATGGAGCTGTCGTTGTCAGGTGTTAAATCGTTGTTATTAAAGTTAGCAGAAATCAATTGTTCGGTAGTTTCGACCGTCAGCGTTAGCGGCTCAGAATGATTATTCATTCTGGTGATGCTAACGGGTAGGTTAATTCCTGCACTGTTGCCTTCTTGCACTGCAGTAGTGGGAGCCGTTGCTACGATCAAAAACTGCCCATTGTCTGTTGAATTATTGCCGCCACAGCCTCCTAGCATCAGTGCGAATATTGTAAGTAGCAACAAGCTGGAGTTGCGTATTAAACGTTTCATGGTTTACCGAACGACGCTGTAGGGGTGGGTAATAGACTAGTTTATCGACCAAAAGATCAATAGTATTTGACCTGTCTCTACTTGTGCCCATATATCGGGACGCACTCAACGAATCGGCTGAGACAGGGTTCACATATCGCTAAAGGATAGCTTATCGCTGCTGAATAGCTCGTAGCTTGGCAGCGTAACGAACCCCCATTTCTCGATAGGCCAATGCGCCATAGTGAACGCAGCCATCGCCGCAGGCATAGGCTGGGGGCACTAAATCGTCCGTGAGTACGACATCCGAGAAGGGGATGTTGTTACCAACCATGCGTAATGCAGTTTCGACAACCTGTTTCGCTTCAGGAAACTCCCCAACGGCGGCACTCATGGTGCCAACAACCAACGGAATATTGGCCTGAGGGCCGCGGGCTTCCGCGCCTCTGGCGTCTACGCGTGCTTTGCTTCTGATTGACTCGATAAACGATTGTAAATTCGCTGCGTAAGCCGCTGCGCACGATGTGTCATCGGAGTCACCTTCACCTTGATGCCATAGGATTCCACGGAAGATTCCATCAGTTTCTTCTAGTACGAGATTGAGGCGAGCTAATGCTCTGTCGTGAAGCAATGTGCCGGTGAACGGAGAGTTTGCAGGAGGGGCCTCAGGAAGCCAGCCTAAACCGTCTACCAGGTTGGTATCTCGTCGGCAAAAGCCCGTGTCAGACCAGGCCGTTGGTACTAAATATATATCAGCGGTTGTATTCGGTAAGGTTTCTTTAGCGAATTGCAAACCTAGGCCGATTTTGCTGCCCATTTTATCGTTTATTCGTGTATCGAAGCCTTCGTGTAGTGGGTCGACTGCGCTGGGGTAACGAGGGTCTGCTACCGCAATTTGTGCTGGATCGGTAAAGTCGCTTGCAGTCCTGAAATGCTCTTGATCGTTACCCGTTACGTTGAGCTGAAAGATCCGATTATTGGGTGCGTCGATTTGGCCTGCGGCGCTTCGTTTAGCACCATCTTCACTAAACCCGACCATATTACTCTGACCCGCTAGCAGGTAAATATCGTCTTTGTCTGTTGGTGTGATGTTGATCGAGAGGGTTGTTTGAATGTCGGAATTGGTCCCGTCAGATGCGGTAATGCGAATCTCTCGTTGGCTGGATGCTGGAAGCGGGGCAACACCGATATCCAAAATCATTAACATTGCCGTGCTGTTTTCATTGCCTGCCAGTTGGTCATTTTGGAACTCGAAACGTAGGTTTTTTGCATCGTTCGCGTTAACCGCTTCAGCCCTTAGTGATATGGGCAGCGTGTGACCGGCATCTCGGGTAACGCTTAGGGTGACAGATGCTGCGCCAGCGCCTTCGGTTACAGACACAGCACTTGTGCCCAGATTGAGCGTATAGGCGCCATTGCTAGGTGTTGATACTGATTTAGTCTGGCTGTTGCAGGCAGTCAGAGACAGCGTAAGAACAAGTAAAATGGCGGTTAGAGCGGTGCGTGACACGTATTTCGAGCCCCTGCATAAATAAGTCGTCGGAGTTTATCAGACGAGCTATGGTTTGCTGTGATTAAACGCCATCAACTAACTGCATTTTAACCGTTTATTGCGTTCCATCTAGTCAGTCTGCCAAGGCGTTGGCATGGTAAAATTACCTAGTAGGTAACACCACTAATAAAAGAGCTAAGCCAATATGCTGACAATTCGCCTGATGGTGACGATGGCCATTCTTTGGTTACTGTTGTCTGGTCTGTTCAAAACTCAGCTTTTGGTGTTGGGGGTACTCTCGGTGCTACTAGTGGGCTGGTTAGCCACCAAAATGCGAGTACTTCAGCATCGAGGCCAGCCCATCTACTTCCGCTTTTTGCATATTTTCGAATATTGGGCTTGGTTAGGCTGGCAAATTCTGTTGTCAAACATCGATGTCACTAAACGCGTACTGACACGAGATATGCCGATCAAACCGACTTTACGTAGGGTAAGCGCCACCCCAGACACTGAGCTTGGGCGGGTAATTTACGCCAATTCGATAACGCTCACTCCGGGCACGACGGCAATAAATTTTACCCCTGATGATGAAATCCTCGTGCATGCTTTACACGAAGATAGCCTTCATGACTTAGAAACCGGCGAGATGGCGGCCCACATTCGTGATGTGGAGCCGCACTTTAAAGCAGAGCCCTTGCCTCCAACAAAAGAGGGCCTTAGCTAATGTTTATTGCGGCAACACTAGCGTTACTGGTAACGATGGTTTTAACCTTGTTCAGAGCATTGGTTGGGCCAACGATTTTTGATCGCTTACTAGCGGTTAATTCATTCGGCACAAAAACCGTTTTATTTATTGCGGTATACGGGTTTCTAACTAAACGTCCTGAATTTCTCGACATCGCTTTGGTGTACGCCTTAATCAACTACATCGGTACTATCGCGGTGCTTAAATTTTTTGAGTTTGACGATCTGGGTAGCGGCGCTTATCAAGAGGATGATTTCTAAATGATGTGGATCATCTGGATACTAAGCTGGTTGCTTATTTTAATGGGATGCGTGTTTGTTGTATCCGGTGGTATTGGGCTTGTTCGCATGCCTGATTTATACACGCGGTTACATGCTGCCAGTGTGACCGATACCGGTGGAGCCATTTTTGTCATGCTGGGTTTGTTTTTGCAGGCGTTATTTGTTTATGGCAGTTGGCTGATTGCTGCAAAGGTCATCATTGTCTTGTTCTTTACGTTGATCACATCACCCACAGCGTCTCACGCCTTAGCCAAAACGGCTTTGTTATCTGGAGTAGTTCCTACCGACGCAGACGGTAAACCGATATTGGATTCTCCAGAAACCGCCCAGCGCCTTGCGCGCTCACGACCTGAACCTAAATAACATGGAAGCTTTTACTATCATGGTGTTGCTAGCGTTTCTAGCAATCATCGCCATAGGCATTATTGTTTTACGTGATCTGCTAGCCGGCGTTGTGTTACTTGGCTTATATAGTCTCGTTGCCGCTGGCGCTTTTGTTGTTATGGATGCGGTTGATGTTGCGTTTACCGAGGCTGCGGTAGGGGCGGGCATTTCAACTATTTTATTTTTAGGTGCGCTGTCGTTTACTAAGCATGAACAAAAACCCCGCGGTCATGACAGCTTCACTGCTTTGTTTTTTGTTGTTATCACTGGCGGTTTGTTAATCTATGGCACGCTGGATATGCCGCACTACGGATCAGCTCAAGCTCCAGCGCAAGTTCATCCTGATATTGCCCACCACTTTCTACATAAATCAGAATCTGAGATTGGTATTCCCAATGTCGTTACATCGGTGTTGGCAAGTTACCGAGGTTATGACACGCTCGGAGAAACAGTGGTGGTGTTTACGGCAGGTGTTGCCGTGTTGAGTTTGTTGGGTTTACGACGCCGTAGGCCCGAAGAAGAAGCACCTGAGGATGCACCGGGTGACTTACCCAGCCTACCAGATGATGAAACGGAGCCTAGCTGATGAAGCTGTATCCAAGACAACGACATCGCGTACTGCAGGTAGTCACAAAGTTAATCATCCCCTTTGTGATGTTGTTTGCTTTATATGTTCAGTTTCATGGTGACTATGGCCCGGGTGGTGGTTTTCAAGCAGGCGTTATATTTGCCTCGGCATTTGTTCTGCACGGATTGATTTTTGGGCTGCAGCGCACCCGTTCAGTGCTCACGCCTACCATGTTGCGTGTGATGATGGCTTTGGGTGTACTTCTGTATTTGCTCACTGGCGTGGTTTCAATGTTTCGTGGAGCAGAGTTTCTCAATTACAACGTGTTGCTACATGATCCTATTCATGGTCAACACTTGGGTATTTTTGCTGTTGAGTTGGGTGTGGGTATAACAGTTTGTGCTGTTATTGTTAGTTTGTTTTACAGCTTTGCATCAAAACGATGAATACGATACTAGGGCTTTATAACTATTGGATGGTCATCATTTTAATGATGGCTGGGCTATACATATTAATTGCCCGCTACAATCTAATCAAAAAAATAATTGGCTTGAGCGTGTTTCAAACGTCGATTTTTTATCTTTATATCACTATGGGTAAGGTAGAAGGCGGTACAGCACCAATACTGACGGGTGATCCTGCTACTTATTCGAACCCAGTGGTTCATGTGTTAATACTAACGGCCATCGTTGTGGGCGTGGCAACAACCGCAGTTGCACTTGCTCTGATTGTGCGTATTCATGAAACTTACGACACGATAGAAGATGACGAAATAAAAGCCATCGAAATGCTGGAGGAAGATTCGTGATCGCCACGCAACTTCCAGCACTACAAATTATTATTCCTTTATTTGCAGCGCCTCTAATCGTTTTGGCGCGCCGCAGTGAATTGGCTTGGATCATCGCTTTGGTAGCCAACTTCTTGTGCGTACTTGTGGCTTGGGATTTGTTTCAGCTGGTTAACGAGCAAGGCATCATCCGTTATTCGCTGGGTGGCTGGGCAGCGCCAACGGGTATCGAATACTTTGTTGATACTGTCAATGCGCCGCTGCTACTGTTGGTATCCAGTATCAGTGCCATTGTGGTGGCTTACGCCTATCACAGTGTAAAAAAATCAATCGATTCAACTAAGCATTATTTGTTTTATGCAGCTTGGATGCTTTGTTTGTCTGGCCTTTTGGGAATGCTCATCACCGGTGATGCGTTTAACGTATTTGTGTTTCTGGAAATTTCATCGTTATCAACTTATATGCTGATAGCATTTGGTAACGATAGGCGTGCCCTTACCGCGAGCTTCAGATATTTAGTATTAGGTAGTATCGGTGCTTCGTTTATTTTGATTGGGATCGGTTTTTTATACGCCGCTACTGGGTCATTAAATATGCTCGACCTTGCTCAGCGTATTCCTAATGCTTCGTCTGAACGCGCCATCCTTGTTGCATTTAGTTTTATCTCGATTGGTCTTATGATCAAATCGGCAATCTTCCCGCTACATGCATGGTTAGCGAATGCTTATCATTTTGCACCGATTAGTGTTACGGCATTTTTAGCGGGTACCGCCACCAAGGTATCACTCTACGTGTTGCTGCGATTTCTCTTTAGTGTCTTCGGCACGCAATATAATTTTGAGTACTTGCTGTTAAACGTGATTTTATTGCCGGCGGCGGTTTTCGGATTTTTGATTATGTCGGTGGTAGCGATATTTCAAACTGACTTGCGACGAATGTTGGCTTACTCAAGCGTTGCTCAAATTGGCTATATTGTTGCCGGTATCAGCCTTGCTACGCAAGCAGGTATTACGGCTGGATATGCCCATATTATTAATCATGCACTGATCAAAACTGCGTTGTTTATGTCGGTAGGCTGCATTATTTACCGATTGGGCCATGCACATCGGCCAAGTTTAGATAACCTTATTCAAACCATGCCATTAACCTGTGTCGCGTTTATTGTTTCGGGCCTTGGCTTAATTGGTGTGCCATTTACTGGTGGATTTATCAGTAAATTTACATTAATCAGTGCTTCCATGGAGAAGGGCTGGTGGGTAATGGGTGGTTTAGTGCTAGTGAGCTCAGTGCTTGCCATTATTTATATTGGCCGGGTAGTGGATGTGATGTTGTTTCGTAAGCAACGCCTGCCGAATCCCATGCCTCAAGGTCGTAACGAAGCTCCGCTATCGATGCTAGTACCGATGTATGTATTAATCGGATTGTCACTTTACCTTGGTGTGTATGGTAGTGAAACCCTAACGGTTTCCGGTGAAGCTGCCAAGCAGTTGTTAGGGGGCTTTCGATGAACCCTATCTGGACACTGCTGCCACCGCTGTTAGTTATCCCATTTATTATCGGGTTTGGTGAGCGGTTTAGAAATCTACGCGAAGCCTCAATCATCATTGCTGGCATCTGGCTACTGTACTTAAACAACCAGCTCTACAACCAGTTTGTTGCGGGCAATGCAATCACTAGTGGGGAGTTACCACTGCTGGCGCACTTTTCACTCAAGCTATCAGTTGAGCCGATGGGTTTGGTGTTTGGCTTGTTAGCGAGCTTTTTATGGGTAGTCACTACCGTGTATAGCATTGGCTATATGCGCGGCCATGACGAAAAAAACCAAACGCGTTTTTACGTGTGCTTTTCACTCGCCATTGCAGGTGTTATGGGTGCTGCCTACGCGGATAACTTACTCACGCTGTTTGTCGCGTATGAAGCCATCACCATCGCGACCTTCCCACTGGTGACGCATGCCGGTACTCAAAAAGCGCAAAACGCTGGCCGGTTGTACTTAGGCTTATTGATGAGTGGCTCGATAGCCTTGTTGTTACCGGCGATGATTTGGGTGGCCACCGCTGCGCACACCTTAGATTTCGTACCAGGCGGAGTGTTGTCTGACGTGGGGCTTAGTCAATCGGCAACAGCTGTGTTGTTAGCCTTGTTTGTGTTCGGTACAGGCAAGGCTGCGATCATGCCGATGCACCGGTGGCTACCAGCAGCCATGGTTGCACCAACGCCTGTTAGTGCGTTATTACATGCTGTAGCGGTGGTTAAAACCGGCGTATTCGTATTGCTTAAAGTGGTAACTTACACGTTCGGCATCGACATGTTATCCACCACGGCAGCGGCGCAGTATTTACTTCCGGTGGCTGCGTTTACGGTTGTTGCTTCATCTATTGTCGCCTTTACTAAAGATAACCTGAAAGCCAGACTGGCTTATTCGACCATCAGCCAATTATCCTACATCATCATGGCAGCGTTGTTAGCCACAACGATGTCAGTCACGGGCGGGGTGTTTCATATTGTCACGCATGCCTTTGGCAAAATAACGCTGTTCTTTTGCGCAGGGGCCATCATGGTGGCGTCCCATAAAACTGAAATATCACAAATGAAAGGCCTGGGTAAAACGATGCCAATCACCATGGGGGCTTTTTTAATTGGTGCATTGAGCATTATCGGTTTGCCGCCAGCTGCAGGCATGTGGAGTAAGCTATTTATTGCGGGCGGCTCGTTAGAGGCAAATAATTTAATTTGGATTGCGGTGTTAATGCTTAGTACGGTGTTAAACATTGCCTATTTAATGCCGATTGCGATCAACGCATTTTTTGAACCGAATAAACCCAGTGATCAATCAGGCGCTCCATTGGCTAATGAATGGCAGGAAGCGCCGTTTGCATCCCTTTGGGCAATAGTGGTAACCAGCAGCGTTTGCATATTATTGTTTTTGTTTCCGCAACCGTTAATGAGCCTTATTGGCTCGATCCAGTGGCGCTAATGATGAATGGAAAAAAAATAGCAGCAGCGTTTGCCTGGGTTGAATCGCCAAGCGCTGTAAACACGGCAATCAAAGTCCTTGCAGCCCTTTGCGGTTTATTGTTTCTGCTTGATTTTGTTATTCATCGGCATACCTATGTACCGGGTGAGGGTATGTGGGGATTTTATGCGTTTACTGGTTTCATCGCGTTTACGCTAATCGTGCTGGGAGCAAAAACGTTGCGTACGTTAATTCTGCGTGACGAAAACTACTACGGTGAGCAGAGCGTTGATAGTGAAGAGTATCCGGCATCGCAATTAGCCATCGAAAGCGATCAGGAGGATGCAAAATGAGCTGGCTAATCCCCCCGCTATTGTTTTTTTACGGTGCGTTCCTGTGCTTGGTTGTTGGGCGTAAGCAGCGTACTTTTATAACGCTACTCATACCTGTGGTGGCCTTGTTCAGTTTACTGATGCTGCCTATGGGCAATATGGCGCAAGTGCAGTTTTTGGGCTTTGAGCTTATTTTTGTACGTCTAGATAAATTAGCATTTGTATTTAGCTTGATATTTATCATTGCCGCATTTTTAGCGTCGATCTATGCCTGGCATGTTAATGATAAGGTTCAGCAAGTATCCACACTGCTATACGCTGGTGCAGCATTGGGTGGCGTACTGGCAGGTGATCTAATTACCTTATTTCTCTATTGGGAGATAACCGCAGTTGCATCGGTATTCCTAATATGGGCACGTCGTACCCCAGCAGCCTATGCAACGGGCATGCGATATTTATTGATACAAGTTGGCTCTGGTGTGTTGCTGTTAGCTGGCTTGTTGGTTCACTACAATGATACTGGCTCAATTTTGTTTGAGCACATGGGGTTGGTTAGTACTGGCACGTTGTTAATATTTTTAGCCTTTGGTATTAAGTGTGCGTTTCCGCTGATGCACAATTGGTTGCAAGACTCTTATCCTGCAGCCACGGTAACCGGCACAGTGGTGCTATCTTCTTTTACTACCAAGATGGCCGTTTATGCACTTGCACGTGGCTATGCAGGCGAAGAGATACTAATTTACATCGGCGCCATCATGACGCTATTCCCCATATTCTTTGCTGAAATCGAAAACGATTTACGCAAAGTGTTGGCCTACAGCCTCAATAATCAGTTGGGCTTTATGGTGGTTGGTGTTGGTATCGGTACTGAGCTAGCGCTGAACGGAACAGCAGCGCATGCGTTTTGTCACATACTCTATAAGTCGCTATTATTTATGAGTGTAGGCGCAGTGCTTTACCGCACTGGCACATCCAAAGCATCAGAGCTTGGTGGTTTGTATAAAACAATGCCTGTCACTATGGTGTGTTGTCTTATCGGTGCGGCATCGATCTCAGCGTTCCCATTGTTTAGTGGCTTCATTTCTAAATCGTTAATACTTGATGCGTCGGCTAAGAATGGTTACTACCTTGTGTGGTTTGCTTTGGTGGTTGCATCAGCTGGTGTGCTCAGCCACTCAGGAATCAAAATTCCGTACTTTACGTTTTTTGCGCATGATTCAGGTAAGCGGCCAATGGAGGCGCCGGTACATATGCGCATCGCTATGATTATCACAGCTGCGTTGTGCGTCATTATCGGTGTGTTCCCAAGTTTGCTGTATCAATTGTTACCGTATGAGGTTGACTACAAGCCGTACACCACAAGCCATGTGTTAGCGCAAATGCAATTACTCTGTTTTGCATTACTTGCGTTTGTGTTCTTGATGAGAAAGGGCATTCACCCGCCAGAGGTCAGAGGTATTAACTTGGATTCGGATTGGGCCTACCGTAAGGGCTTGCCTAGCATCTTAGCGATGTCGGCAGCCGGTGCCACGCAAATAGCTACGAAGGCGCGCGAAGGCCTACAAGCTCAAGCAAGCGATTGGGTATTTACTATCCGACGGCTATCAGCACCAGGCGGTTTGCTGGCAAAAGGTTGGGGCGTAAACAGTATGGTGTTTGTTGTTACGCTGCTCTTATTGCTGGTGTTGTTTTTGAACTTGAAGTAATAGTTCGTCATTCCCGTGTATGTCATTCCCGCGTAGGCGGCGGTCCGGCGCCTGCGCGGGGATGACGGTAACCTAAAGCTTGCTGGCCGCTCTTGCCAGCTCTTCAATGCCGCCCCAATCCTTGGCGTTAACCAACGCTTTAGGGGCGACCCATGAGCCGCCTACGCAGAGTACGTTGGATAACGAAAGATACTCACCTGCTGTATCTAAGCTGATACCACCAGTGGGGCAGAAAACGGTTTCTAGAAATGGCCCACCGAGGGCTTTGAGCATCGGAACGCCTCCTGCTGCTTTGGCAGGAAAGAACTTCAGCTCCGTTAGGCCGTGCTCTGCGGCTTGCATAATTTCGCCTGCGGTTTGCACGCCAGGTAGTAAGGGCATGCCTAACGATTTTGCACTCTCAGCCAATTGAGGTGTTAAGCCGGGGCTAACTGCAAATCGCGAACCACAGAGCTGCGCTTGTTGTAAGTGTGTGGCCGTGGTGGCTGTGCCAACACCCACTATCGCTCCAGGCACGGTGCTCATCGCTTTGATGACATCAAGTGCTTGAGGCGTACGTAAGGTGACTTCTAAAACGGGCAAACCACCGGCGACCAGTGCTTCTGCTAGTGGTATGGCATGATCGATGTCGTCAACCACCAGTACCGGTATTACTGGTGCAGCTGTCATGATGTCTTTTATGTTCATAGTGTTTTAAATAGGCTGATGGCACCGGTTTCGGCGCTGGTAACTTGGCTTCTAAAAACCTCAAATAGCGGGTTTTCATGTGAGTTGTCTTGCGCCGTTGATTGCTCGCGCGCAGTCCATTCTGTTTCGTCAACGTTTGCTTGAAGTGTGCCCGCTCTGACATCCAGTTTTATCATATCGCCATCTCTGACTTTTCCGAGCGGGCCGCCGTTTAAACATTCAGGGCTAACGTGAATTGCAGCGGGTACCTTGCCTGAAGCACCTGACATCCTACCGTCGGTAACCAGTGCTACCTTAAAGCCTTGATCTAGCAATACACCTAGCACAGGCGTAAGCTTATGCAATTCGGGCATGCCATTGGCTGATGGCCCTTGTTGTTTGATAACGGCAATAAAATCACGATTAAGCTCGTCGTTATCAAAAGCCTCCTTTACCGCAGCTTGTGTATGGAAAACCACAGCAGGTGCCTCAATTATAAAATGCTCGTCGGCAATAGCTGCTGTTTTAACTATTGCGCGCCCCATATTGCCATCAACTAGTTTAGTGCCACCGGTATCGGCAAATGGCTTTTTAACCGTTGAGATAATCGTATCGTCAATTGCCGTATCAGCACCTTCTCGCCAGGCGAGTTGATCGCCATCAAGCCAGGGCTCTTTGGTGTACTCGTGTAGGCCGTTACCGCCTGCTACCGTGGTGACATCTTCGTGTAGTAATCCGTTGTTCAACAATTCTTTAATAACTAATGCCATGCCACCTGCGGCATGAAATTGATTGACGTCTGCCTTGCCGCTAGGATAAATGTGGGTTATCAATGGCACGATATCATTTAGCTCGTTGAGATCATCCCAATCAATGCTGATACCGGCACATCGAGCTATCGCATTCATGTGTATTGTATGGTTGCTCGAGCCACCTGTTGCCAACAAGCCGACTAATCCATTAACGATGCACTTTTCATTCACTACTTGGCTGACAGGCGTGTAGTGATTTCCTGTGGCAGCCAACTCAAGCGCTCTGATTGATGCTGCTTGCGTTAACGCATCGCGCAGTGGCGTACCTGGGTTGATAAACGCGGCTCCTGGTAGATGTAGCCCCATGATTTCCATCAGCATTTGGTTGCTGTTGGCCGTGCCATAAAAAGTGCAGGTGCCGGCGCTGTGATAAGACGCGCTTTCTGATTCAAGCAGGGCGTGGCGATCTATCTTGCCCTGTGCGTACAGTTGCCGGTTTTTCGCTTTTTCGCTATTTGCCATGCCTGTCGTCATTGGTCCCGCGGGTACAAATACACTCGGGAGATGCCCGTAGCTGAGTGCACCCATAAGCAGGCCAGGTACTATTTTGTCGCAGATGCCTAAGCAGACAGACGCATCGAACATATCGTGCGATAAGGCGATCGCAGTGGAAAGCGCAATGACATCTCGGCTAAACAATGATAGCTCCATGCCAGGCTGCCCCTGTGTCACACCATCGCACATGGCAGGTGTTCCGCCGGCTACTTGGGCGGTGGCGTTTACTGAGCGTGCTGCGCTTTTGATGAGTTCAGGAAACGTGGCAAATGGTTGATGTGCAGACAACATGTCGTTGTATGAGGTCACGATGCCCAAATTTGGCTGGCGCTCGGCGTGCAGCACCAGTTTATCGTTAGCAGGTGATGCTGCGACAGCGTGCGCGATATTGGTGCACGAAAGTCTGCCTCGTTGTGGCCCCTTGGAGGCCTGTTGCGCCATTTTTTCTAAATAACGTTCTCGGCTAGAGCGACTACGCTCAGTAATACGGCGAGTCACGTTTAGCAGTGTGGCGTGTTTTGAAGTCATGAGTGATGTGTTGAATAGGGCTGTTAGGTAATAATATTACTAATATTGTAGGATGGTTTGTTTGGCGTTAATGAAATGCTAGAACAGAAGATATTTGTCTGTTCGACTGTATTATACTTCAAGAATAGGCTATTTTCTATTCATTGTGGCGGATCTGTCTAATGCGATGATCCGTAGACAACCAATTCACGTACCCAAATTAGCTCGTAATAAAGTTACAACACTCTTGGCAAACACCGAACACCATGACTCTTATTTCTAACGAAGCACTGCAACCATTTGATTTCATCTTGTTTGGCGGCACGGGTGACCTATCCATGCGCAAGCTACTGCCATCGCTGTATTACCGGCATTGTGAGGGGCAGTTAATAAGCGATGGTCGCATTATCGCCAGTGCTCGTACTGACACTGATACGGCTGGCTTTATTGAGTTAATGGAAAAAGAGGCGCGTATTCATATTGAGCCTGAGCATTTTGTTGAAGAACATTGGCAAAGTTTTTTGAAACGAATTCATTACATCCCAATGGATGTCATGAAGAGCGAAGACTACCAATCACTGGTTGAAGTGCTCAAAGGACGCGATGACAAGGTACGCGTTTTTTACCTATCGGTTGCACCTTTTTTGTTTGCCACAATTTGTAAGGGCGTAGATGAGGCGGGATTGATTACGACTGACAGCCGAGTTGCTCTTGAAAAACCCTTAGGCCGAGATCAACAATCTGCAAACGAGATCAATGATCAGTTAGCAGCGTCGTTTGATGAAACGCAAATTTTCCGAATTGATCACTACCTAGGTAAAGAAACCGTACAAAACCTACTGGCTCTGAGGTTTGGTAACGCGCTGTTTGAACCTCTTTGGCGAAGCGAGCGCATTAGCGATGTACAGATCACTATCGCCGAAAGCTTAGGCGTAGGTAACCGCGGAGGCTTTTACGACAAAACGGGCGCACTTCGAGACATGATGCAAAATCACTTGTTGCAGCTGTTGGTGATCATCGCGATGGAGCCACCTGCCAGTGTTGATCCTGATGCTGTGAGAGACGAAAAAATAAAAGTGTTGCGAGCACTAAAGCCGTTAATAGGCCAAGACGTATTAGAGAACACAGTGCGTGGGCAATATCGCGCAGGTGCGTACGCGGAGGGTACTGTACCAGCGTATCTCGACGAAAAAGACATTCCAGCTGATAGTGATACAGAAACGTTCGTTGCCATGCGTGCTGAAATTGAATCATGGCGTTGGGCAGGTGTGCCGTTTTACTTGCGTACGGGCAAGCGAATGGAAAGTAAAACGACCGAGATCGTGATTAACTTTAAGAAGGTTCCGCATTCTATTTTTGAAACCACTGACGGTTTCTCTACACCGAATCAATTAGTCATTCGCTTGCAGCCAGAAGAGAGTATTCGTTTGCGGGTGTACGTAAAAGCTTGGGGTGATGATATTCAGTTAAAACCTGTGCATCTAAATCTTGATTTTAATGATGTATTTCAAAAGCGCAGAATGATTGCCTATGAACGCCTTTGCGTTGATCTAATTAGAGGCAACCCAACCTTGTTTTTACGACGCGACGAAGTAGATTCGGCGTGGGCATACATTGATCCGATTCGTCAGGCTTGGGATAAATCCAGCGATACCGTAAAACCGTATACCGCAGGAAGTTGGGGGCCAGCGGCAGCGAATTCCCTAATTAGCCGTGATGGCTTTAAATGGTATGAGGATTAATGGTGATGAACAATTTGGATTTAGTAAGCGCAAGTAGTGCTGGTGAACTTTCGCAGCAGCTGGCGGAAGTTGTAGCGGCTGCGCTTCGAGCAGCGTTAAATGAGCAAGGTAAAGCATCACTGGTTGTGTCTGGCGGTAGTACGCCAATGCCGTTTTTTAAGAGCTTATCGACACAACAACTTGATTGGAAGAATGTGGTGGTCACGTTAGCGGATGAACGCTGGGTGCCCTATGAGCACGACGATAGCAATGAGCGCCTAGTGGCGGAGCATTTACTACAAAATGAAGCAGCTGCAGCGTCATTTTGCAGCCTCTATGATGGGGCGGCAGAAACACCAGAGGCGGGGGCGCTGACAGTAAGCAAGCGCATAGGCCGCGAACTGCCTTTGCCCATAACAGTACTCATTTTGGGTATGGGTACCGATGGGCACACTGCATCATTGTTTCCAGACACAGACGGGCTTGAGCAGGCTATGGACTTGGATAACCCAGCAACTGTGCAAATCATGCATCCTGCAGCCAGCCCACACGCAAGAATCACGCTAACGCGTCGCGCCTTACTCGATTCGACTCATCGGTTTCTACACGTCACCGGCAGTGCCAAAAAAACATTGATCGATAGTATTGATACAGAAGCAAGTAAAAAGCTTCCAATAGCGGCGTTTCTTGATCAACCGCCAATCGCTGTATACTGGAGCCCTTGAAACACCGGGTTAGAGGGTAAATGCTGGCAAAGATCAAGTCCGCACGTGATGCTCTGCGTAAGTCTGAGCAAAAAGTAGCAGACGTTATATTGGCCGATCCAGACGGTAGCGTGCAATCGTCGATACAGTCGATTGCCACTAAAGCCTCTGTTAGCGAGCCAACGGTTATTCGATTCTGTCGAGCCCTGGATTGCGTGGGCTTCCAGCAATTCAAATTGCGTTTAGCGCAAGACCTAGCGAGCCGCGGCACGTTCTTTTATCGCGACGTCACCACGGATGACACCAGCAAAGAACTCGCAACCAAGTTGATCGATGGCGCTATCGCTTCAATGGTGCAAATGCGCAACCAGCTTAACTACGAATCTCTAGAGCATGCTATCAACTTTTTTGAAAACTGCGACCGAATTGAGTTTTATGGGTCTGGTGGTTCCGGCATTGTTGCTGAAGATGCGCAACTAAAGTTTTTCCGTTTGGGTAAGCCTGCCATAGCCTATGCTGATCCGCATATACAACACGCATCAGCAGCGTTACTTGATAATAAATCGTTGATCGTTGCTATTTCGCATTCTGGGCGCAGCAAAGATATTCTTGAAACGGTAAAAATTGCTAAGCAATCCAGAGCGAAAGTTATTACGGTTACCGCAACTAAATCACCCTTGGCTGAAATAGGCGATGTTAACTTCAGTGTAGATGTTGATGAAGACAGCGATATATTCTCACCAGTGAAATCCAGGTTAGCTCAGATGATTGTGTTGGATATTCTAGCGGTAGGTATCGCTGTTAAAGGCGGTGAAGAAATGTTGCAGCAGTTGGCTAGAGCGCGACGCGCTATCGATTTTAAATTTGTTTAAAGCAGCGCTAACTCGTTTGAGTTAGCGCCTGTTTTTTATTAATTGGATTCGGCAATCGGACCAAAAGCAGAAACTGTTTTAGGGTCAACTAACACTCTTGCACGAGCGTACAGTTTGTCAGCTTCCAAACGAAATACTGCTGCACTCTGGCGATTGATATCAACGCTGAGCGGGTCGTCAAAATCCGGATCTGGCGATACTTGGATTTCGTAACCTGGAGCATCTTCAGCTGGGTCCATCACGCTTACGAGGTACTCTCTGCCGTCGTAGGTGATTTCCGTATCGACTGGTTTTAGATCCTCATCAATGGCTGCAACAATGATCTTAGTTGAGGACGTAAAGCCTTTGAGGCCATTGCTATCGATACCTCGAACGTTGAGGTAGTAATCGCCCGCGCTTTCGTCACCAACGATGAAGTCAGTTTTTTCTCCGTCACCGCTTGTTAGTACTGCACGACCTTCTTTGTCTGCTGTTAGGCTAGCGCTGTACTTGCTTGCTTCGGATAGATTCCACCACAAAATACGATCGCCCTTGGCTGCTCGAGTTGGGATATAGCGGTAAACCGGAGAGGGTAGTAATTCGATTGGCTGGCCAAGTGGCTTACCTTTTTTGCTAACTGAACCGAAGCCCATGTCCAGATCAACAGCTTTACCAGATGCAGATAAGCCAACGCCGCCTTCGGTTACGCCAACGCCAAGGCCTTCATTATCAACAGAGACATCAAACATGGTGCCTCTAACGGCGGCTGATGCGTAAGGCGTAGTTATACGAAAATCAGCAGGCTGTTTGTCCGTCTTTTTAACGTCAGAAGTGAGTTCACCTTGGTCAGCTTCAATTTCGATTACACAGCTTGGATCGTCATCTAGGCAGTTAAGCCTGACTAACTTAGCGTTGGTATTGGGTTGAAGATTAATGACAGAACCTGACTTGAACAACATGCTGACGAATCCATCTTCGCCAGTAGTAAGCGTTTCGTCGATATAAACTTCGGCATCGCGATCGATGGTTTCACCACCGCGAGTCACTTTGCCCTTTAAGAAAACGATAGTGGCGAATTCTCTTATGACTTCGCCGTAGAGTGGTATCTGTACGATCTCACCGTTATTTAATATGGTGTCCACAGTGAGGCCGTTAAATTCAGCCAAGTGTGGTGCTAGGCCGATTTTACCTAATTCAGTTTGAGCGATACTTTTGAAGTTATCTCCCTCTTTAACCACGTACTCGCGTTGGGTAATTCGTATCTCAGTGGTCTGCTCGTCAGCTGCTGCGGCGAATGTTGCTGTCACAAAAGCAGCTGAACCCATAACCGTTGCTAAAAGCACCGGTGTTAGAGCGCGCAGGAATCCGTTATTTGCCATATTTTTCATGGGCATAACTCTACCTTAGAGCGAGTGTATGCGCTAGCGACCAGTGCCCGGGAATTGCAAACTTCGTTAACATTTGGCTATTCTAGAGTCTTTAATCGTGTCAGACGCAGCATATTCGTTGTTCCTGTGCGCCCAAACGGCATGCCAGCGGTGATTGCGATAATTTCACCAATTTCGCCAAAACCCTCCTGAAGAGTAACTTTAATTGCGTTGTTTACCATTTCGTCTACATTGCTCATCGATTCGGAACAGACCGCGTGTACGCCCCAAACAAGGGACAAGCGTCTAGCTGTTTCGCGGTTAGGTGTACAACCAATTACCGGTGCTTCGGGCCGTTCACGCGCAGCTCTGAAGCTGCTAAACCCCGATTCCGTGTAGGTGAAGGTGGCGGCTAACGGCATCACATTGGCCACGTGATGTAGCGATGAACTGATGGCGTCAGCCACTGTGTCGCCCGGTTCTGGTGTTGAAGCGTCGATGCTCTTGCGGTAATACGGGTCGCGTTCCACTTCGATAATGATGCGATTCATCGCCGTGGCTGCTTCCACAGGGAAATCACCTGCAGCCGTTTCAGCAGACAGCATCACTGCATCCGCGCCGTCGTAAATCGCGGTTGCCACATCAGATGATTCAGCGCGAGTAGGGATAGGAGACTCAATCATGGATTCGAGCATTTGAGTGGCCACTACTACTGGTTTGCCTTCTTGTCGGGCGCGACGAAGTATCTGTTTTTGAATAACGGGGACTTTCTCTTGCGGCATTTCAACGCCAAGATCGCCGCGGGCGACCATAACTGCATCGCTTAATTGCACAATGCCGGTTAAGTCGGCGATAGCAGCAGGCTTTTCAAGTTTAGCCATGATGGCTGCTCTCATGCCCACTATTGATCGTAGTTCGGTAATGTCTTCGGCCCGTTGAACAAATGAGATGGCGACCCAATCCACACCCATATTGAGTGCATAGTCTAGGTCGCGTCTATCCTTTTTCGTGAGCGGCGAGATAGGCAGTACTAGGTCGGGGACATTCACCCCTTTTTTGTTACTGATCTCACCGCCAACCATAACCTCGGTTTCAGCCGATGTCTCAGTATGGCTAATCACTTTTAATCGGATCTTGCCGTCATTGACTAACAGTTGTGCGCCGACGGTTAATGCAGCAAAAATTTCAGGGTGTGGTAGTTCAACACGGGTGTTGTCTCCCGGTGTTTCATCGCGATCTAGCGTAAAAAGTTGCCCGGTCTCGAGTTCTTCAGATTCATTTTCGAATAGGCCTACTCGCAGTTTGGGACCTTGGAGGTCGGCCAAGATGCCGATGGGGCGTTCTCTTTCGGCTTCGATTGCCCTGATTAAGCTATGGGTTGCCGCGTGATCTTCATGGGTTCCATGGCTAAAGTTAAGACGAAAAACATCAATCCCTGCGTCAAACAGTTCAGCGATAGTTTCTCGATTGTTGCTGGCTGGGCCGAGCGTTGCGATAATTTTGGCATTACGGCGCCTACGCATGGTATGAGATGTCTCTGTTAGTTGTTATGAATTTAGTCTATTGACAGTATTTCGTCAGACTAAAAGGCCCTATTGCCGGTAGTATGTTCACCAATAGAGCCCATTTGGAACTGTTTTGACTACGCAAAATTCTGCCGCACTGGGTAGCACCACTGGCGAGCCCGAAGATCAACTTCGCCAGCGATGTATTGATGGCCTATCCGCATTATTGCCCGCTGGCCTGATGCTTTCATCAAAAGAAGAGCTAAAGCCTTACGAGTCAGATGGTCTCACAGCGTTCCGCAAGACGCCACTACTAGTTGTGTTGCCTGAAACGATCGAACAAGTGGCGGCGATCCTGAAATGGGCTAAAGCCAACGAAGTACCCGTAGTTGCTAGAGGCGCAGGGACGGGGCTCTCTGGCGGTGCCTTGCCTCATGAGCAGGGCATTTTATTGGGCATGGCCAAATTCACAAAAATAATCGAACTCAATCCGGAGCGCGGTTACGCTCGCGTTCAACCCGGTGTGCGCAATTTGGCCATATCAGATGCTGCGAGGCCTCATGGTTTGTACTACGCGCCAGACCCGTCATCGCAAATTGCTTGCACCATCGGCGGTAATGTGGCCGAAAACTCAGGTGGCGTGCATTGCTTAAAATATGGGCTAACGGTTCACAACGTATTAGAGATTACAGTAGTCACTATTGATGGCGAGATTCTTACCATCGGTAGTAGCGGTCAGGATAGTGCCGGTTACGATCTGCTGGCATTGATGCACGGCTCTGAAGGTATGTTGGCCGTTACGGTCGAAGTGTTAGTGAAGTTGTTACCTGAGCCTCCATGCACGCGGTTGTTGATGGCAAGTTTTGGTAGTGTTGAAGATGCAGGTAATGCGGTAGGCGAGGTCATTGCTGCAGGCATTATTCCCGCTGGCTTGGAGTTAATGGATAGCCCAGCTATCGTTGCCTCAGAGGCATTCGCTCAGTGCGGATACCCAACGGATGCAGCTGCGTTGCTGTTATGTGAGCTTGATGGCTTGGAAGAAGAAGTCACTGAACAAATTGAAAACGCATCGAAGGTGTTTACCCGATGCAATGCCAGTAAGCTGCATATTGCCGCTGACGAACACGAACGCTTACTATTATGGAAGGGTCGTAAGTCTGCGTTTCCCGCTGTGGGGCGCTTGGCGCCAGATTACTACTGCATTGATGGCACCATACCGCGCAGCCAACTATCTCGCGTGCTAAAACAGATGTCGATATGGTCGGACGAATACAAGCTGCCCATTGCCAATGTGTTTCATGCAGGCGATGGCAATTTGCATCCACTCATTTTGTTTGATTCAAATATACCGGGTGAACTACAGCGCACTGAAGAGCTCGGTAGTAAAATTTTACTGCTCTGTGTAGAGGTAGGTGGAACCGTAACCGGTGAGCATGGTGTGGGCGTGGAAAAAATCGGTGAGATGTGTGTGCAGTTTGATCAAGATGCGCTGTTGCAGTTTCATTCGGTTAAGGCTGCGTTTGATCCACAAACACTTCTTAACCCGGGTAAAGCGGTACCAACCTTACAACGGTGCGCCGAATTTGGTGCCATGCATGTGCATCATGGTGAATTACCCTTTCCCGAACTCGAGCGGTTTTAATGAACAATAACGACGACACAGCCGCATTGCAACATGCTGTGCAGCAAGCAGTTGATACCTCTTCGGCGATCAACATCCAAGGTGGTGGTAGCAAATCGTTTTTGGGTAAGGGTAGCGCAGCCACTACGGTTTCAACCCTAAACCACACCGGTATTGTTAGTTACGAACCCACAGAGCTTGTCGTCTCGGTTCGTGCTGGCACATTATTGAGTGAATTAACCAAAGAGCTAGCGGCCAATGGTCAGTCTTTGCCGTTTGAACCACCGCAACATAAGGGAGCCACCATTGGCGGTGTGCTGGCGTGTGGTTTGTCTGGCCCCGCGCGCCCTTTTACGGGGTCGGCCCGTGACTATGTATTAGGTGTACGCATGTTAAATGGGCAAGCACAACATTTACGTTTTGGTGGCGATGTAATGAAAAACGTCGCAGGCTATGACGTATCTCGTTTACAGATTGGTGCTTACGGTTCACTGGGTTTGCTGCTTGATGCTTCCATGAAAGTACTACCAGTGCCACAGCATGAGCTTACGTTAGTATCCACACGTTCCACCACTGATGACTACTCCTATGTGAGTGGATTGGCTAGGCGTGCATTGCCCGTTACTGCCGCTGCGGTTCAGGGCAAGACGCAATACATTCGTTTATCAGGCACGACGCAGGCGGTCAGGGCTGCTGCAAATCAACTTGAAGGCGATGTTGATGCGGATGCCGATGCGTTTTGGCCTGGGCTGAGAGATCAATCGTTAGCATTTTTCAACACCGACAAAACACTTTGGCGCATTAGCGTGGCGGAATACGCCGAAGCTTTACCGCTCAGTGGTGACTGGTTATTTGATTGGGCAGGTGCTCAGCGCTGGCTTTGTACGGATGAAACGCCAGAGGCTGTATTCGCAGCGGCAGCTGCTGCTGGTGGTCATGCCATTCGATATGGTATCGACGAGAGTGCTGCACGATTTCAACCTTTGTCAGGCACAGCGCAACGATTGCAAAAAAGGTTGCGTGATAGCTTTGATGCTGATCGTTTGTTTAATCCTGGCCAGTTTCACCCTGAATTTGATTCAGACTCTAGTATCGATCAAGAACAAGCGAGTAGCTGATCATGCAAACAACGATAGCAGATCATCTAAAAAATGATAATAGAGCGATTGCAGCGGAAGCGGTGTTGCGCAAGTGCGTGCACTGTGGTTTTTGTTTAGCTACGTGCCCCACTTATAATTTACTTGGCGATGAGCTTGATAGCCCCAGAGGCAGAATCTATTTAATCAAGCAAGTTGTGGAAGGCCAAGTGGCCTCCGTTGATACGGCCAAGCATCTTGATCGTTGTTTAACTTGTAGGAGTTGTGAGACCACTTGTCCATCTGGTGTTGAGTACAGTCACTTGCTAGAGCAGGGCAAATCACTGGTAGAAGAAACTCAATCACGCCCGATCAAATATAAGTTGATTAAAAAAATGGTGTTGGCGTTTTTGCCGCATCCTAATCGTATTGGCCCACTGGTTCGATTGGGTCAGTTAGTCCGTCCCGTGCTACCAGGTTCAATGAAGTTTCGAATACCTTCGAGGCGATCATTGCCAACACTGCAAACCAGCATAGCATCGACACGTAAAATGTTGGTGCTAGATGGTTGCGTACAACCCTCTATGGCTCCGCAAAGTAATCAAGCGGCAACGCGGATATTGGCGCAATTAGGTGTTGAGCTTATTACTGTCAAACGTGCGGGGTGTTGTGGTGCAATCGAGTATCACCTTAATGAACAAGAAAGCGCCAAGGTGCAGATGCGAAAAAACATTGATGCTTGGTGGCCAGAAGTTGAAGCGGGTTGTGAGGCGATCCTAAGCACGGCCAGTGGTTGTGGCTTAATGTTGAAAGAATACAAACAAGCACTACAGGATGATCCTGATTATGCTAAAAAAGCTGAGCGTATCTCCGAGCTATCAAAAGATATCGTTGAAGTGTTAGCAGCCGAGGACCTAAGTCAATTTCATAATCGGGCGGAACGCTTTGGTAAAGTGGCATTCCATCCGCCGTGCACGTTGCAGCACGGTCAGCAGTTGCCTAACGTGACGGAAAAACTACTTCGTCAACTTGGCTTTCAATTAACTCCGATTTCTGATTCACACCTATGTTGTGGGTCAGCGGGTACTTACTCATTGTTTCAACCTGAATTGAGCAAACAGCTACGCGATAATAAGTCTGCTGCGATCCTGGCAGGTGAACCTGAGTTGATTGCCACGGCTAACATTGGTTGTCAGCTTCACCTTACTGCCGGCTTACAGCGCCCGGTAGTACATTGGGTGGAGCTAGTTGATCAACTCATAGACGACGCTAGCTAGCAGGGGTTTGACACCAAGCGAAGTATTGCAAGGCTAGCTATAGTGCTAGCCGAAAATCAAAGTGCCAGCCGAATCACACTCCACGTGGCTTATGGCAACTGTTTCTATAGATCAATAGCTGTGTGCCGACATTCTCTGCATAGAATTGAAAGGTCAGCAGTATGTCTAAGCAGATTTTGGGAAGTAGCGCACATTTATGCGCAGCGCTGGTTGCAGCAACACTAACAGCTTGTGGTGGAGGCGGTGGCGGTGGATCCCCAAGCAGCCCAGCAGCTGCCATCCCAGAAGGCGATCATCTCCTCTTTGCGGTGAACAGCTTATCGGTTACCGAAACTGACGGCAGCAGTAGTGTGTCCGTTTTACGTACTGGTGATGGCGTGGGTGAGACCACTATTAATTACCTTTTTAGTGACGGCAGTGCTACCAACGGTGCTGATTTTGAAGCAAGCGATGGCGTGTTGTCGTGGGCGGACGGAGAGACAGGTGCTAAAACCATTAAGTTTGATTTGCAGCCTGATGTTGATACAGAAACCCTAGAGAACTTCGAAATAGAATTATATGGTTTAACGGGTAATGAAACCTTAAGCGGTAGTAATTCACTCAGCGTAGAAATCACTGATGCAGTTTGTCATAGAGTATCAGGTGTCATGCCCACCAATACGTCATGGGTTGAACCTTGCTACTACCTTATCGATACGGTGACAATGACAGAACAAGCTCAGCTCAGCATAGAGCAAGGCGTCACCGTAATAGCTAACGCTAACGCGGGTATCGTGGTGGCTGATAATGCCTCTATTTACGCGCAAGGTACTCAAGCGAAGCCAGTGAGTTTTAAGGGTTTAGCGCCCATTGCCGGTGCGTGGAGTGGTATTGCGATAAACAGCACCAATCCGATGCAACAACTTAATCATGTTGCAATAGAGAGCGCCAATATTGGAGTGGACGTTAGCACAGGAGCACAACTAGGTTCGTTTGCCAACAATACCCTTAGTCACACCGGTGTTGCTGCAGTACGCATTCCAAGCAATGCGATTGATTCGTTAGGTGATGGGTTGGTGTTTAACAACAATCCTGGTGGCATACGATTGCATGCTGACAAAGTGACCAACGAGAATCCCTTAACGCTAACAGCGCAGGCAACGCATTACTCAATAGGTCGGTTGTTAATAGTTGATGGTGATTTAGTGTTAGAGCCTGGTGTTGAACTTCGATTTGCAGCTGACACATTAATGTATGTTAGCCAGAACGGCTCTGTTAATGCAGTAGGCTCGCAAGCACAGCCAATTGCTATTAGTGGTGTTGACCCTAGGGCTGGCTTTTGGAATGGTATCCAATGGGTGTCTTCAACCTCAACTAAGAATCGCCTGTCCTACGTGACTGTAGAGCATGCTGGCGGCGATCCAGCTCGGTCGGGAAATTTGGTTATCGAGGGCAGCGGTGTCAACCTTGCCATCGATAACAGCATGATTGCCAACAGCGCAGGCTATGGCATCTATCAAGTTAGTTCCGGCTCAAACCTTACGCTAGAGACGGTGACCTATTCAAACAATAGACTAGGCGATCATTTCGTCCGCTAGGCATCCTTTTGCCCGTTAGTCATCCCGTGTCCGTTAGTCATCCTCGCGAAGGCGGGGACGACAGTTGTTATTCGCGAGAATGACTAACGAAAGTTGCGGAAGAGCGATTCTATACGAGCCAGCTTTTTAGCTGGCTTCAGTTTGTGTCAATATCTGTGCGGCTTGATAACGATCTTTACACAACAACGGTAGTTTTTGCCAGAAAGGCATGACGCCTCCCCACCATGGGTGAAGGTCGTGAGATTCAATTTTGAATCCAACTCGATCGTAAATTTGTGTCCAGGCTTGTAAGCTTCGAAAACGCACACCCTCACCAGCAGTATTAGCGCCGAGGCGTCGAGCTAGGCCAGCGATTCCTTTAGCCTTACATGAAGTAACGGCAAAGATAATACGACTGGTAGTGTCAGTTCCGATCCAGGGCTGGTAGAAATTTTCACTGACAAAAATAAAACCGTCGGGCTTTAATAGGCTTTTTGCCTTGGTTAAAGCCGTTAGTTGTGTTTGGTAGGTGTCAGATTCGGTATCGGCTATTAGGTGGTGGAGTACCGTTCTAAAAATGATGAAATCATATTTCTCATCTGAATCGAACGTAGCATCAAATGGCGCTAACACGTAATCAACCCCATCGGCTTCAACGCGTTGTTCGTTTGCATCGACACCCGGGTCGACAACCGTTATTCGCACATCTTGATCGGGGCAACTGGCCACGACTGATTTTGCATAGGTACCGATGCCGCCGCCAATATCTAAGCCGGTTGGTGCTTTGTGACCAATGCGCTTGAGATTGTTTGCTAGTGCTACAACATCATAGGTGGTTTCGGATGTGCTCTTAGACCATTCAATAAATTTTTCGTCTGATTCTTCTTTACGAAGCTTAGCCGTTGGATTGTTGTCAGTCGTCATTGTTGTTGGCCATGTCATTTGCAAAGTTCATTTTGCAAATTCTTTTATTAGATTGGATGCAGTTTAATGCGTATAAACGTGTTTGACTGTGTCAACTGATTCTTGAAGAACTACCTAATGGAGCTGCGCCGAATTTGTTAAATGGATCAAACTTTGTCGCTAAATGCATTTTACATCGGTTTGTTGGGGATTAGCATATTTGGCGAAGAATTCACTCAGTTTTGGCGAACAATTCACTCAGTGGTAACCAAACAGGCATCGCCGCACGGCCAATATGTTGATTAAGCGCTCCTAGCGAGCAGTGAAATTGAACCAATGGCGTTAAAACCCGTGATTTCGCTCTCTATTGGCGTGTGCGCCATGCACAGCCGATTCGTGCGCTTTGTCTTCAATCTGTACCAAGACTAGCCAATTGGCTAAATTAGATGCAGCTATGAGAACCAGTTAGCGATAGGCTCGAAAATCCCATGCTAACGTTCGCTCCATGATGATCAAGCACACCGCTGATCAATAACTGCAATAACTGCATTTCTGGAGCTACAATGAAGCGCACCTTTGATTTTGTTGGCCTTAATTCGGTCATTTCCGAGGCTTACAAACCACTGCATCACGTTACCCCGGCGATAGCCCGAAAGGCTGGAATGGAAGCTGGTATCAAGGGAACGACGCCAAGTAATTGTCATCACTCATATTTCGCTAATAACGAACTAGAGAAAGAGTGGTATCGCGGCTACCGCATGGGTAAGCAAAATCGCGAATAAAAGATAAATCTGTTGCGGAATACCCATGTTGGTAGTCTCAGCAACGATCTAACGGTAAAATAGCGGCATGGATTGCCGCGAAATTGATGACCAAGCACTGTGTGCTGTAGCCGACCCAATGATGAACGACATCATGCGAGGTCTTTCCCACAGAAACTTCAATCTGCATAGTCAGCATTTCTCGCTGCACTTAAAAAACTACATATCTGAAGAACAATTCAAGCTCGATTGTGATCGATGGCTAGGTAAGTGGGGTCGCCCAACAGAGCGCAGATTGATTTGTATCTTCAGAAAACCCAAAGCATTTACCTTAGTTTGGGATCAGTCTTTTTCAGATGCTGACGAAGAGGTTATGGCTATGGCAACTGTCGCCGTTAAGGGTGGCAGGTACTTTATTGATCAATTCATGCTCTACTAACCCTCCAAGATCCGCGCATTTACAAAGCTTTACAGTGAAAACTGGCCTTTAGCCGATGTGTCGTTGTGTCTCCTGAGACAATTGCAGTGCACAACAACAGGACAACTAAATGAAATTGCTTACTATGCGTACACTGATTATTGCAGCGTGCTCGCTACTATTATCAACAGCCTTATACGCTGCTGAGATGGTCAACATCAACAAAGCTGACGCAGCCGCGATCCAGCAAAACCTAGTGGGAATCGGCCCAGTCAAAGCGGAAGCAATTGTTAGCTACCGAAAGAAGAACGGTAAGTTTAAGAGTGTTGCTGACTTGCAAAACGTTAAAGGTCTAGGCCCGGCGTTACTCAAAAAGAACAAGCGCTATCTCTCTACGAGCAAAGGCGCTGTGAAGGGTGATGCTAAGAAGTATGCTGCCGCTAAAAAGCAGGCTTCATCAAAGGCCTCAACTACGACTAAGAAGCCGGCAAAGAAAGACAAAAAAACGAACACTAAGAAAGACAAGCCAGTCAAGAAAGATTCAACCAAAAAGAAGCCAGCCAAGAAAGAAACTAAGCCTAAGAAAAAGCCAGCAAAGAAAGACGCTAAGCCTAAGAAGAAAAAGAAGAAGCCTGCTAGTTGATTTAGTTCGAATAACGAAAGTAATAAAGCCGGCATACCATATTAGGTACGCCGGCTTTTTTTTGCCTATGCATTTCGTATTGGTAGAAACTTGAACTTAACATTACAGCGGATGTTAGAGCATATCGAAACTAGACCTTCCCAACTCCGACCAAATCTCACTATTTATTGTCATCCCCGCGATGGCGGGGATCCATGTTAGATGTCTCTATACAATGCAATAAGAATGGGAGTAATGGATCCCGGAACGCCGGATCCCCGCCTTCGCGGGGATGACAGCAGTGGGTCTAAGGTAATGTAAGGTCTACATCTTAATTAATGCTGTATTAGTCGCCAGGATTAACTGCTCTAATGGGAGCTAGCACAGCCGTGCCGAAGGTACTGGGGTCTTGCCAGCTTGTGTCAGTACCGGGAGTTGCAAACCAACCCCATTTAGCATCTCTATCTCCACCATTATTATCATCATTTACTTGAATGTCGAAACCAAACAGTTGCTCTGGGCGTAGGCCAATTGAATTCAAGTTCACCTTGAATTCGTATACCGTGCGGGTAGAGCCAGGCATTTCCATACCGGCACTACTGCTGTACGTAACACGCATGCCTTGTGCTGAGTTAAAGCCGACTAACTGTTTGTTGCTAGCGGTGTTGTCGTAGCTAAATAACTGTTGAAAGTCATCGCTACCGTAGTTACTGGCTTTGTCGTTACCAATATCGAAATACAGCTCGGCGGTGTCATCTTCCCAGATATTGGTTGAATCATTGAATATCTCAAAAAATGGTTCATTGTAAATAACCGCTAAGATGTACAGATCAGTGCCGTCGTGCTTAGCACGCCAATAACTGTAGTTGTAGTAGGGTCGATTTGGATCATCGAAAAGACCATCAACGTCAATCATCAGGTGATCAATGTTTAGGTAGTTGCCTTTATTATCGGCTCGAGTTGAGCCACGCCATTCGCTCCAACCATACGCTCCATCAATATTTGGGCGTACTAAAGAGTATGGGATGCCCACTATGGCATTCTCTTGGTCGTCCTCGATACCGTTTCCATTGTCGTCAGTGTCTTCGTTATCACCAATTCCGTCACCATCTAAATCGTTGTGCTCTGCTTGGTTATATGGAAATGCATCTTCTAAGTCACGTATGCCATCGCCATCCGAATCTTCATTACCCGTGATGTTGGGATTGTTTGGCTGCGGATCTTCTAAATCAATGGTGCCGTCGCCGTCATCATCTAAATCGACTGAGTTACCCAGGCCATCTAGGTCAAGATCGAGGCTCTCGTTAGCGTCCAGAGGAAACTTGTCATCCGTATCGACGATCAAATCATTGTCGTCGTCATAGTCAAGGTTATTGCCAATACCGTCACCATCCGTATCCACTGATTCATTTGCATCAAGAGGGAAGGCGTCATAGATGTCAGGCACGCCATCGTTATCGTCGTCCGAATCTGATGCATCAGCTATTCCGTCGCTATCAAAATCTTCGCTGACGCCCAATGGTGCGCTGCCGCGTTCGATTTCGGCGATATTAGAAAAACCATCGCTATCATCGTCAAACGAGGTATCAAATGCCTGGGGAGGTAGCGAAAAAGCCATACTATCTGCATCGGTCGTAAATGAAGATTCAGCTGCCGCTAATATCAAGTTATCTGAGCTTCGTCGTACAGCAAAAAAGATCGGGAAGTTACGTCCCTTAGGAAGGGTGGAATCCATATAGTAGGTAAAATTATCTTTCGACATTTTTTGCGTCCCGCCGGCAACGGTAACATCGACATCAATGGGTATGCCCAAGTTTTGCATGCGCAGCGGCAAGGCAACAGTTAGCATCACTGTAGATTGTGGCCCTTGCGCTGCTGGGTCGTTTGCTCTTGTTTCCCCGCCTGAGCCGCCTGAGCTACAGGCTTGCATGCTCAGCACAATTGATAGAACACTGGCTGCTAGTAATTTTTTTCTGATTGTTGTTCCAGATAGGTTCATGATTGAATCCTCTGATTTCCTGTTTGTGTAGGTGCAGACGTAGTGTGAGGCCACCTGGCGTATTACAGTGATGAAATACCACCTCTGAAGTTAGGTAATTATCCCGTTGCCATTAAATTTTTAGTGAGTTGGCTTTTGTCGGACAAATACCGATCAATTGGCTAAACTAAGAAATTGAATTTAGGGAAACTGTAAGACATGACCTTAAGACGACTAACGTGGCTGTTTACTATCTTGTTTATTGTTGGGCTATTGAGCTACGCGATTTACATTGAAAAAACCGAGTATTTAGATGCCTGCTCGCTGTGTTTAACGCAACGATTTTTCTATGGCGTAGTTGCTGCTGGTGCGTTCTTAGGGTTGTTCATGATAAGTGGACGAGGCTGGCAAACCTTTAGTTCGATCATTTACATAGTGGGTGCTATCGGCGGAATCGCCACTGCGGGTAGGCAAGTTTGGCTGCAGCATTTACCAGCAGAAGACGTGCCTGAGTGTGGTCTTGGATTAATGTTTTGGTTGGAAAACAAACCCTTTCTAGAAACAATCAAACTGTTGTTTCAAGGTGATGGCAGTTGCGCTGAGGTTGACTGGACGTTTTTAGGGTTTAGCATGGCTGAATGGTCGTTTGTGTTTTTCGTCACGATGTTAATGGTGGGTTTGGTACTCCTATTTAAGCGACCACTCAAAAGCGCCGTTTAGCGACTTACATGATTAGTGAAAGAGCCTGTAGTTGCCCTTACTGCGGTGAGCCAATCGACTTACTTATCGATGCCTCGGTAGACACCCAGCAATACGTAGAAGACTGCCAGGTGTGTTGTAGGCCGATAGTGGTTGATGCTAGCTTTGATGGTGAGCAGCTGTTTGTAAACTTGAAGACAGAGAACGAGTAGGGTAAGTCATCATGGCGAGGGGTGCGTCATCGCGCTTAGCTCTGTCATCCTCGCGTAGCTTGTCATCCCCGCGAAGGCGGGGATCCACTTCTTCGTGTGCTCGATCCCTGCCTGGGCGGGGATGACAAGCTTCGCGGGATGACATTATTCACGCTGGGATGACAACAGCCGCTAGTTCTCACCCAACCGGCGCTGCAATGCCAAGTAAGCCGGCTTCACTTTGTAATCGTTATCAAACACTAATGGATTCATATCCCTACGCCACGAGTATTGATCTGTAAACCCCCATATTTGAAACGCTTTGCAACGCGGCTGTTTCAAACACACATCTAATACGGCCTCATAGACATCCGCTTGCTGTTGTTCAGTTTGGCCACCCTGTATTGATACGTCCAGTTCAGTGATGTAGATGTCTAAATCCAGATCAGCTATTGCTTGGAAGTTCTTGGCCACTTCATCAAATTTGTCAAAATCAGCATAGAGGTGCATTTGGAAACCAATGCCGTCCACTGGTACCTGTTTGTCCTTCATTGTTTGGATCATTTTATACATGCCATCAAACTTAGGGCCGTCCCAAGCTACGTCGTATTCGTTGTATAGCAGAGTAGCGTTAGGTGCTGACTGACGTGCTTGCCTAAAAGCGATTTCTATGTAGTCAGCTCCCATGCCTTGAAACCACGTAGAGTTTCTGAAGGTGCCGTCTTCTTCCAAGGCCTCGTTCACTACATCCCACACGGGTATTGATTGCTCGTAGCGTTTCAACACGCGGTCAATGTATTCCCGCATATGAATCTCACGATCAGCCGTTGCAGAGCTTTTGACCCAACCTGGCAATTGCCGGTGCCACACCAGCGTATGCCCATGTACGGCTTGACCGTGTATATCAGCGTAGTTCACAAGATTGTCCGCGGCAGCCCAGCGGAATAAGCCTGGCGCTGGATTAATCACATCCCATTTTAGTGCGTTCTCACTGCTGACAAAGTTAAATTCGTTGCGTGCGACTTCAGCGTAAATGCCTCCGTCAGGGCGGTAGTAGAAGTCTTTTAACGACGCGTACCCGATCAATAAATCGTGTTGCTTAGCCATTGTTCGTAAGCGCTCACCAGGATAGATAAATTCGGCTGGGTCCTTAACCGTGATTTTGATAGATTGCACGTCACTACGTACTCCATTGACCGCATCGGTTGCTACAACATCGATGTTCATTTCACCAGCTACTTCTGGAAAAAATCGTAGGACCTTAATATCCGGTTCGTTGTAGTGTGGAACAAATGTTGACCCAGCGGGTGGATTAATCAAACCCAATTCAGGGTAAGTGCCATTCGGATCTGTGCCTTTGATTTCAATAACCACAGGATCACCCAACCTCACAGTGTGAGGGCGAACTCTATTTAAACCGGGCGGTAAGTTGATGATGGTGGATGGGTCAGATGGCATAACCACCTTAATCCAAACAGTTTGCGCAGCTCGATATTGTGGCTCTTTAGGATCGACAGCAACAATTCTAAAGTTGGTGAAACCAACATCGGGTTGCAACGGACGCCAACGCAACGTACGAGTGCCATCAAAGTTGTCGATATATTGCGCACCTTCAGGCAGGGCTTCCGGAAACATGCCGGGTAGGCCGCCATCGATATCAACGGGTTTTAGCCTTAGTTCAAGGAAAGAACCTGCAAACACTTCCAGATTATTTAAGCCTTCAAAATAAGGCGCATGGTTAATGGAGGGGTTGAGGCCATCGGGTTTAGATATGACGGCAGGTGACAGGCCAGATGCAAATTCAGCTTCAGTGGGTCTTGGGTCTGTGTTGGGTATAACGCCAGCAGGGTCTTGACGCAGAAAAAAGCTTTTAACGGATGACACTGGGCCCGTTGCAATCTTTGGCTCGTGCGAGGCATTAGGAGCGGTGGTTAATGGTGGTTGCGGAAGCGGTGTTAGGACGATTGCTTGGTCCGTATTACTGGAGCTGCTCGTTGTGCTTCCAGTCGTGTTTCCAGTCGTGTTTCCGGTTGTGCTTCCGGTTGTGCTTCCAGTTGTGCTTCCAGTTGTGCTTCCAGTTGTGCTTCCAGTTGTGCTTCCAGTTGTGCTTCCAGTTGTGCTTCCAGTTGTGCTTCCAGTCGAGTTATCCACAACAGGATCGTTTATTGCGTCACCGTCGTTTTCGGCTGGTGTAGTGTTGGATGAGGAGCTGCAACCCGTAACAAATAACAACATACTGAGAGTTATTACAACTAGCTTCACGGGATCTCCTAAATATTAATGGTAATCAGTTGGTGCTGCAAACAACACTGATTATGGCGTTTCTCGCTGAGTCGTAGGGTTATAAATTGTGCCGTTTTGTCGCTGCTCAATTTTGTTGCGATGATGTCACAGCTTTGACGCAGTTATGATGAGCAAGTTCACATTATGAGAACTGTTTTGTTTGAATATTGTCTGTGCGGTTTACCATGGCTAAGGGAACAAAGGACAAATTCCATGGGCGACATACATTACTTACCGACTGGCGAAACTATTCAGGCGCGTTTGTTAGAAAAACATATTGAGAAAACAATTTCTAGCCACCCAGATAAAGATGTGGCCAAGCGATGGAATGAACTTGCGCAAGCATCATTGAAAAAATACCCAGGCCCGCCAATGCCTTCGCAGCCGGTTCTTGACTTGGATATGCTGTCGGGATTAACTGATGAGCAACGAGATGCGGTTGTTGATGCCGCGCAGAGTTATCTTGAAGGCTATTTTGAGGATGTTCGTCAGCAATTAATTAGAATGCACAGTGACATGTTGCGGTTGCAAAAAAAAGTTGCTGAGTATGAGCAGGCCGAAGTCGAATCAAC
>CALJAA010000198.1 GCA_938028465.1 uncultured Granulosicoccaceae bacterium
ACGCAAGCCATATCAACAGCGCCGTCAGCTAGTGACTTAGCGCCATCAGGTGGAGCTTGGTCAACAACAGTCATTGTGCTGATATCAACGTTTAGAACGTCCATATACTTACGGAAAGCGAAGTCAGCCATTGTGTTTAAAGGAACAGCAACAGTTTTACCTTCAAGCTCAGAAGCATTTGAAGAATCAATGCCTAAACCGCTTTTAACGTAGCAATCGTTTGCTTCGTAAACAACAGCGATACCAACCATCTTGATTGGAGCGCCTTGCTGGATAGCCGTTACGAATGGTGCTAGGCCTTGTGAGTAAGAAATATCGATGTCGCCAGCTAGCATCGCTTCAGTCATCGCTGTGCCTGTAGTGAAGTCAACCCAGTTCACGTCAACACCCATGGCATCAGCGTAAGAGTTATCAACCTTAGCAAGCAGGTTAGGAGTAGCCCACTCAAGGAAGAATGCGACATTAACGGCATCAGCTGAGTGAGAAACGGTAGCTGCTGACATTGCGGTAGCCGCAGTAGCCGCCAGTAGAGTAGATTTAAGTTTAAAATTCATTTTGTTTGTAGCTCTCATTAAAGAAGTATCATTTAGCCGATACAGGTTAATGCGTATCGAGTCCTGTGTCCAGCAGGATAAAGTGCTTCTGCGACCTGAGTTGTTCCAAAAAAACCGTGATTTGCCGCCAAAAAATTCGTGTAATGTCGGGGCAAAAGCAGTGATCTGTATGGATTTTGACCAAGATACCAAACATTAATGAGATATGGGTCGCACAAACCTTTCCAGGCCGTATTTTGTTACAAGAGCACTGGTACCAATTAGAGTTATCGACTGTGTCTCAATTTAGGTGGCTGACCTACGTGGTCGACTTACGTGGTCGACGCCGCTTTCATAATGACAAATGACTTCTTCACGATCTCGTCAACATGCCAAACGGGCTGTAAACCGTTGTCCATGACAAAGCTATCGCCAGGCTTCACGGTAAATTCCGAACCATCTCCCAGCACTATTCTGGCGCCACCTTCTAATATGTGACAAAACTCGATTTGATCATTCATTGGGCCTTTAAACACCCCAGCGGTGCTTTGCCACTTACCGGATAAAAAGGTGTCGTTAGCACCGGTAAAATGTAGCCATGTAGTGTGAACAGGGTTTCCGCTTACAATGGAATCCGAGATGTCCTTTTGGACTGGTGCTACATCGTTGTTCGTAAAGTGTGTGAATGAAGTCATTGTGGTGTTCTCTATAGTTAGCGATCTACTGGGCGGTGCACTCAAAATGATATCAACATTGCCTGCCAAATGCCTTAGATAAGTATCACCGCCTGATTGATAAAGAAGATTTACAATGGCCTCAGTAAATAAGCCCAACACAATACGCGTGTTTTACAACTCAGCCTGCCCTGTGTGCAATGCAGGTATTAAAAGTCAAAAGGGTAAAACAAGCGATAGTGTTGTCGAGTACGAAGACGTTCATTTAGATAACGATTTAGCGGCTCAATTAGATGCGTCACTTGCCTTTATCCGAGAACGCTTGCATGTGGTTGATGAAAATCAGCAAGTACAAGTTGGCATAGATGCGTTTATAACTATATGGCGGCATTCTCCCAAAGAGCGCTGGAAAGCCAAGTTTTTCAGTTTGCCCGGATTACATGCATTAGCGGTGGTCGGCTACAACGTATTTGCCCGTGGTTTGTATCGCTGGAATCAATCGAAGAACCACTGGTAAACCGCGCCCATCTCAATAGTGTTGTCACATCGGTTCACATTCTCCCGTGAACCAATCCACTTATTCGCAGATAACCGGTTCACACATACAAGCTTGTTAATTAATAAGCGTTGGCTGGTTCAAACTAAATACATCAGAATTTGAAATAGTGTCTCGTTACAGCCGCTAGTGTTTGTAATCACAACTCAGTGGATGTAATCATGAGTGCAGCCAGGTCTGATGTCTTTGATCGCGGTATGTATAGGACGGGTAATACAGCGCTAACCAATGGTAGTGCTGGGCCTAAAGATAACTTGTTTTCAGCAGAGGGCCGGATAGGCGTACAAAGCTTTTGCGCGCGTTATTTTGTTTGTTTGCTTGCTATGGTTGTGTGCTTAGTGCCGCTAGTTGTAGCCGCTCACGGGTTTCATCTTGATAAACCGTCAATGCATTGCATAGGGGTGTTTGTGGTGTTTGGTCCATTGTTAATGGTGCCTCTGTATGTTTTGACGGTATCAGCAATCAAGCGTTTGCATGATCTCAATCACTCCGGTTTGTTGCTCACGTTGAACGCAGTACCAGTTGTAGGTATTGTCTGGGCAATGTACTCCTCGTTTCACCGTTCAAAGGAAGATAGTGTTAACAAGTACGGCGCGATGATTCCTAGCAGTCAGTTTGAAGCTGTGTTAAGTAAGTTCGGAGGTTTCGCCATAGTTGGTGTGACATCCTTTGTTGTTGCTTTACTTACTCAAGTAGTGCTTTTACTGTGAGTTTTTTCTCATCTGGTGCAAACCTCAACAATCGATCTCAAAAAACTCAAGTGAGTTTTTTCAGTAGTTCAGTTTTTCCTCATTTTAATCGACCCTAAATTGATTTGTTTATTGAGTGCTGTCAACGCTACAATGCAAGTGAACAAGCGCTACTCGCTTATCAAACAATAATTACTGGAATACACATGTCGAGTTGGGTAACATTAGATTGCCAAGGCGAGCCCCATTGTCGCCACGAAAATGGGTTTGCCGAATACCAAGGAAAGTTTTATCTATTTGGTGGTAGGCGAATCCAGGCCGTTGATATATACGACCCTAAAACCAAAACGTGGACCTCGGCTTCTAAGCCTCCAATCGAGATACATCATTTTCAACCCGTCATAGTAGAGAACCAAATTTGGTTGCTTGGCACCATGACGGGGGAGTTTCCGCGAGAGACGCCGTTAGAGCACGTAATGATTTACGAGCCTGATACGGATGAATGGAAACAAGGCCCGGAAATTCCTGAAGCTCGCCGCCGAGGAGCCGCGGGTTGCGTGCTACACACGGATGGGTGGATCTATGTGGTGGGTGGGATTATCGACGGGCACCACTCAGGCACCCAATCGTGGTTTGATCGAATCAACCCAACAACCGGCGAATGGCAAATACTTGCTGATGCGCCAAACAAACGGGATCACGCACCGTGCGCAATAGTTAAAAACAAACTCTATTTTTTTGGCGGCAGAGAAACTGGTAGGCATAACGGCACAGACTATAACGCGCTGTTCTTTGCCACCATTAGTGATGTAGACGTATATGACTTTGACACAGGTGATTGGTCAGTACATAGAGAAGCGCTCCCAGTTGAAACAGCGGCCGGCGGTACTGGTGTGATTGATAACAAAATCTATTACGTAGGTGGAGAGTCCGGCCGCCCAGAAGCCCATACCGAAATGCAGATATTCGATTCGGTTGCTGAAAGTTGGTCGCAAGGTGCACCGCTTAACCGCGCTCGCCATGGCACTAATTGTTGTGTCTTTGAGAAGAAGTTGTGGATAGCCGCTGGCAGTGGGGCGAGGGGTGGTGAACCTGAATTGGTGAGTATTGAGTGCTTGGAAATTGTCGACTAGCTATAGGTTACATTGTTAAACCGTTCGCAAAAAAAGTGATCATGGTCACCAGATAGTATTTCTGGTCGATAAACGAGTACTTACTGCATGAAAAAGGACTTTTCTCCTTTTTATAAAAAATGCTTACGTTGTATCGGCACCTTAAACTCCGCATAAAAAATCGCAACATTTGGTTGAGCATGCTAATTGGTGCATGCCTATTAACCGGAGCGGGAGGGAGCTCTGCTGCTGGAATAGGCGAGAGTGTTCCGACCAAATGCCAAACTACAGATGTGGATTATTACATCGATAATATTGTTCCCTCCGGTATATGTGGATTGCCCACCGATACGATACAGATAGACTTCGATGTTTTTATTTGGGGTAACCCGACACGCTACAATTTTACTACTGGTTATAGTCGCGCTAACGATTCCATCTTACAAGATATTGAATGCTTGAGCACCGGTATTGATATTGATGGTGCAGGGTGCGATGACTACAATGGTATTGGCTCTCAGGCATCTCCGTTTGTCACCAGTTCCTTTTTTGATGTTGCATGCGACTTAGACAACAATGGTGCGGTAGACCCAGTATTGGCTATCGATCTATTCGTCAGCATGAGTACCAAATCTGGTGATACGGGTCTAGAGATCAACTCACCAAAATGTAAAATCCAAACTGGCAATACCATACCATTGCTACCAGCGGAATTAACACTCGATAAAATAGTAGTGAACGACAATAATGGCGTAGCGTCGATCACAGATTGGGTTCTTAATGCCAATATTGGCGGTGATGCCGCCGAACTCTCTGGCGTCAGTGGTGTGACAAGCAATCAGCTTGCCGCTGGCGACTACGTATTATCGGAGACTGGCCCAGCTGGTTATACAATGACGGGCTTAAGCTGCGACAGCGGAGTTTTTGATTCTGCCACTAACACACTGACCTTAGCCCCAGGTGATGTGGTGAATTGTTCGTTTACCAATGACGATGACATACCCATTACTACTTTAACGTTATCAAAACTTGTCGTTAATGATCAGGGCGGGGCATTGGGCATCAATGATTTTAGTTTATTGATTAATGGCTCTCCCGTAACAAGTGGGGTTGCTAATGTTGTTCCACACGATACTGATCTATTGATTAGCGAAGTTGATAATCCGGCCTACTTAGAAGGTTCGTGGAATTGCAGCGATACCAGTGGTCTGACTACGGGGTTGCCTACTAACGGTGACGCTTTCGGCACTTTGTTAAATTTGTCAGAAGGCTCCACAGTAGTATGCGGTATTACTAATAATGATCAGCCCGCAGATATAAGGCTTACCAAGCAGGTTAGTAATGCCACCGTACAACCCGGAAGTGTGGTGACCTATCAAGTGACAGTGGAAAATGTTGGTACCGCAGAGGCTAGAAATATTCTCGTCACCGATATTCTTTCAACGTATTTAACGTACCTAGAAAATAGTATTAATGGTGGAGACGCTACAGACGATTCAGATCCAGAT
>CALJAA010000199.1 GCA_938028465.1 uncultured Granulosicoccaceae bacterium
CACCAAGAGTCGAACTCGGGACCTACTGATTACAAGTCAGTTGCTCTACCAACTGAGCTATACCGGCATTTCGGGCTATGAGCCATTTGAGGGTTAGGCCAGATATTGATCAGGCGTAACCCAGCAGCGGTTGGTGAGCTGCTTGGCTGAATCCAGATAAACATTTTAGTGCATTCTGACCAACATGTGCAATCGTCGTGCCTTGTTAGTTAGCTTTTAGATAACTTTTATTCGCAACGAGAGCGTTCGCGAAGCTGATCTTCAGTCAGAACTTGCGATAAAACCGCCACGCCGTGCAATACCAGCATAGGATCTATGACAGCATCGAGAGTGAGCAAGCCTTCCAACACACCGGCTTCACCTCCCGTTATGACCGTGGTTGCATCGCCAACTGCGTTATTAGCTTCCACGATTAAGCGTTCAATCGCGCCAACTGAGGCATAGCCCGTACCACCCGCAATACCGGCAGCCGTATTGTTTGAAAACGGAGAAATTTCGCCATCAGCAGCGAATAGCGCTGCGGTGTATTTACCCAAGGACCGACGCATGGTGTAGATACCCGGCAAAATAGCACCGCCAATATGCTGGCCATCAGCATCGATCACGTCAACCGTCGTCGCTGTACCTGAATCGACAACACACAGAGGGCCTTGGTAACGACTACGAGCGCCCGCCATCGCAGCCCAGCGATCAACCCCCAGGGTAGTGGGCTCTAGGTAGGCATTGCGTAATCCATCAAATTCAGGCTGCGATGCCACCGCCACAGGCGTAAGATTCCATTGGCTACAACACCAAGCGGCCAAGTTAGGCAACAAGCGATCCCCAGCCACGTTAGATACATGAATGCTATCAGGCACGCGGCCAGCTAGAGGCTCAAGCCAAGCTTGTTTTAACGCATCATGAATAAACACGTCGTGCCAGGCGAAGGTGTCGAGCGCTGTTAACTGCCCATTTTCTTCAATGCAGGATTTGCAACGCGAGTTGCCTATGTCAACCAGAATTCTCATCAATTTACTCGTACTGAAACTTCGCCACTATAAACAGCTCGTGTGCTGCCGTTGTCACTAACTAACAACGCGCCACGATCATCTATGCCCTGCACCTTAACTTCTTGCTGAGGTTTTTGATCATCTCCATGCAAGATAACCGATTTGCCAGCTAGATAATCACGGCTCGCCCATTGTTCACTAAAAGCATGCCACCCTTGCTGATAAAAAAGGCCATAATTTTTTAGCAATGCCGCAACAATTGTAGCGATGATTTGTTCACGTGCCGGTATGACATCACAGACTTCCTGCAAGCTGATGCCACCGATACCCATCTGCTTAACGGCATCGTTTTCCAGCGTATTGATGCCGATACCCGTAACGATGGTGGTTGAATCCATACCTTGCGTGCTTTGTAACTCCGTTAACAATCCACAAAGCTTACGATCTTGAACAATGACATCGTTTGGCCATTTTAGCTCTACCGCTAAACCACATATTTCATTTAACGCTTGTGCGATAGATACACCGGTAACCAAACTTAAGCCCATCAATTTAGCAGGCATTATTGGCGCTATTGTACGCACCGAAAACGTAATATTACCTGGCGCTGTATCCCAACTTTTACCTCTGCGGCCATTACCTTGAGTTTGCCAGTCACAAGCAACCACATGCGCATCCGCGTTTGTCGCTTCTAGCTGTGCAAGATACTCACTGGTGGATGGCAATTGATCAAAGGTTTCGAGCACACATTCGTAACCCGATGCATGCAATGCGTCCTGTAAAACATTATGCTGGAGTGTCATGCGGGATTACTTGTTGGATCCGCAAGCCATTGCATTCCTTTTGCTTCGTCTTGCATAGTGAGATGAGCCGTATCGTTACTAGCCCTTACAATCGATAGCATCGTTGTTGATAACACGCCCAATCTAAAATAGTGCACTCGCACCTCACCCTTGGTAGCAAAACGTTTAAGCATATCGGCCAAGTTACCAGAGTCAATCGCCAGATTTTCAATTGCCAACAGCGTATCCCCTGCAGCCAATCCGGCTTGCTCCGCGGCTCCACCAGTAAACACATGGCTAAGCGTAACATCGCTTTCACCTGGCTTTACGTTAGCGCCTATCCAATAAAATTCGCCTGACTTATCATTCTTACCACCTGCATCTGCAGCAGATTTTCGTTGCCGCCAATTCAGCTCTACACCTAAGGTAGCTAGCGCACTTTTTAAATCGAGTTCGCCCGCACTGTACAAAGCATGCTGGAAAAATTCATCCATGTTTTCTCCGAGCAATTCTGCAGCCACACTTTCTGGTTCTTTTTCCTGTAGGCCTTCACCAGTGTTAAGCCAGTTTTTCCATAGCGCTTGCATTAAATGATCAAGCGTTACCTTATTATTACTACGTTCCCGCAATGTGGCATCTAAGCACATCGCAACCAACGCACCTTTGCCGTAGTAACTAACAATGGCATTCGGAGAATTTTCATTTTGCTTATAAAACTTATGCCACGCATCAAAACTAGAATCAGTAACGGTTTGCACTAAACGCCCACCGGTGCGCTGGATTCGCGTAATGTTTTTAGCAACCAACGTAAAATAGGTTTCATCATCTATTAGTCCGCAACGGCGCAAAAGCAAATCATCATAGTAGGATGTCATGCCCTCAAAAAACCATAACAGGCGTGTGTAATTTTCGGTTTGTAAATCAAAAGGCGTAAAAGCTGCAGGCTTGATGCGCTTAACATTCCAAGTATGAAAATACTCATGGCTGCACAAACCTAAAAAGCTTAGGTAACCATCATTGATTGAGTCATCACCTGGAATGGGTAAGTTTTCTCGCGTGATCATTAACGCTGTGGATGCGCGATGCTCCAAACCACCGTAACCACTACCAACTACCATCACTAAAAACACGTAGCGATCCATCGGCGCAGGCTTGCCAAAAAAATCGATTTGATATTCGCAAATGCGTTTTAGATCTTTTGCCACACGCTCTAAATCAGTATGTATTGGGCCAGTAAAAATGACCTCATGCGGCACACCGCAGGCTTCAAATTCGCAGCGCGTAAAATTGCCCATCTCTACCGGATGATCAATCAGTTCGTCATAGTTGGCAGCCTTGTACAGACCAAAACCGTTTGCTTGGGTTTTGTCAGCGCTTAATGAGGTTGCCACTTCCCAGCTTTTGCAGGCAGGGTGCGCTGGCGGTCGGATCTCTACGGTTACTGGATTTTGCTCTAATCCTTCTGCATATAAAAACACACTAGTGCCATTATAAAAGCCATGGTTAAGATCAAGATGTGCAGCTCGGACGGAGAGATCCCAAGCGTATACGCGGTAAGTGACTTCCAGCGCCTCAAGCCCTGCAGGGAATTCCCAACACGATTTATCCACGCGTACGGGGGCTACCTCATTGCCATCGCCAAGTGCTTGCAGGGACACAACATGTTGTGAAAAATCCCGGATCATATAACTACCAGGTATCCAATCTGGTAATCGAAGGCGCACACCTGCGGCCCCAGCATCGAGATCGTCTAGCTTAAACGTCACCTCATATAAATGAGCCTGCGGATTAACGGCCTGAATTACGTAATGACTGCTCACAAATCACCTCATACATTGATTGCACCATTGTTACACAGTTAATCCCTGCCTCTAACGAGCCATTGTTGTACTCTGAGCCCATTCTTGCATTCACGAAGTACCGACAGATGATTACAGAGCTACAAGAACGAGTCTCCTACCCAGCCCGATCCCTAGCTGAGCCAGCTCCTAATGCAGAGCAACTGAATGAGATACTCAAATGCGCAATGTCAGCACCTGACCATGCTCAGATGCGACCGTGGCGATTTATCGTTATTGAGGGCGATGCTCGTTTAAAGCTTGGCGAAGTATTCGTTAAAGCCACCCAACAAAGAGACCCAGGGATAACCGAGGAAAAGCTGCAATCAGTTTCTCAAAAGCCTTTGCGCTCACCGATGATTATTACCGTGGTGGCGAAAATTACAAAAGATCATCCAAAAACACCGGTGCTTGAACAAAAAATTTCAGCAGGTGTTGCAGCCCAACATATTTCGCTCGGTGCGAACGCCCTCGGGTTTGGAGCGGTATGGTTAACCGGCGCCAACACCTACGACAGCACAGTAAAAGCTGCCTTGGGTGTTGACACTGATGATGAAATTGTTGGCTTCATGTATATCGGCACGCCCACCATGAGCAAGCCTCGACGCCCTCGCCCCAATCCGGCAGACTTCGTCACCCACTGGCAGGGGTAGCCCTAATAGTTAACTGTGTCACATTCACACAGCCAATCGCACAAGTAAAAATGCCAATCAGTCGATACTATTGGCATGTATCGGATACCTTCAAAAATCACCACCCGCACTGCCGGAATTGCCTTAAGCGTTGGCCTGTTGCTAGCGCCAGCCAGCCAATCACTGGCAACAGAAAAGGTGTACAAAACCAAAGCCACTGATGGCTCGACGCTGTTTAGTGACGCACCGGTAACCGACGGCACAATGCTGCGCACAAGATACTCCAACAACTACGGCAAGCCAATGGCCACAGCTTCGTGCAATGGCGTCAGTTTGGAAATCATGGCAGACCGCGCAGGATTTATTCAGGGTGAAATCAAAGCTGCAGCAGCGGCCCATAAGGTTGACCCCTTGTTAATTAAAGCCATTGCTCGTGTTGAATCATGCTTCGATCCACACGCCGTTTCTGTTGCCGGCGCTCAAGGCCTAATGCAATTAATGCCAACAACTGCAGCCGAACTTAACGTCATGCAACCCTTTGACGAACTGCAAAATTTGATGGGTGGCGCCAAGTACATTGCCAAAATGCTCAAGCAATTTGATGGCGACCTCGAGTTAGCACTAGCCGCCTACAACGCTGGCCCTGGAACCGTAAAGCGATACGGCGGGATCCCACCTTATAAAGAGACCCAGCGGTACGTTGTGAAAGTGCAAGAACACTACAAGCTATTTCTGGCGGCGAACTAATCCGTCATTCCCACGAAAGTGGGAATCCATAGTCGCAAACCGTAGATTCCGGAACACCGGAACACCACCTTCGCAGGAATGACATGCCTTAGTGAGAAGTAGCGATTCATCGCCCGAATGACAAGCCTTCGCAAGATTGACTAAACCGCTATACTTCAACGGTACACTTGCCCCTGAGCCACAATGACCGACTCCAAACCGACTGCAAACTTCATCCGCAACATCATTGATGAAGATCTAAAAAACGGCAAAAACGATGGCCGAGTGGTCACGCGATTTCCACCCGAACCAAACGGTTATCTGCACATTGGCCATGCCAAATCCATCTGTTTGAATTTTGGGATCGCCCAGCAATATGGCGGCAGCTGCAACTTACGCTTTGACGATACCAACCCGGTCAAAGAAGATGTCGAATATTCAGAGGCAATCAAAGCAGATGTCAGTTGGCTCGGTTTCGAATGGAACGAGCTACACCATGCGTCTGACTATTTTGACCAACTCTATGATTTTGCTGTACAGCTAATCAAAGCTGACAAGGCATACGTTGAGAGCAGTAGCGCTGAAGAAATGCGCACTATGCGTGGCACACTTAAAGAGCCTGGCACGCCTAGCCCTTTCCGCGACCGCACTATCGAAGAAAACCTCGACCTATTTGAGCGCATGAAAAACGGCGAGTTTGATGATGGCGAACATGTACTGCGCGCCAAAATTGATATGGCCTCAGGCAACATCAACATGCGCGACCCAACGCTTTATCGTATTCGCAAAGTTGAGCATATGCGCACCGGCGATAAGTGGTCGATCTACCCCATGTACGACTACACGCACTGCGTATCAGATGCGCTAGAGCACATCACTCACTCATTATGCACTCTAGAATTTGAAGATCATCGCCCACTCTATGATTGGGTACTAGACGAACTTCAAACCCCAAGCCATCCACAACAAATTGAGTTTGCGCGCCTTTCACTAGAGCACACCATGCTCAGTAAGCGCCGCTTAATACAATTGGTTGAAGAAAACTTGGTTGATGGCTGGGACGACCCTCGCATGCCAACGATTATTGGCTTACGCCGTCGCGGTTTTACACCTGAAGCTCTACGTGATTTTTGCGATCGTATTGGAATCACGAAAAACGATGCCTGGATCGAAATGAGCGTACTGGAAACTTGCATGCGTGATCATCTTAACCGTGACGCGCATCGTCGCATGGGCGTGCTTGACCCCATCAAAGTTGTGATCACTAGCCTCGATGATAATCACGAGCAAGAACTGACTTTTAGTAATCACCCACAAGATGAATCCGCTGGTAGCCGCCCTATTCCGTTCACCAAAGAAGTCTATATCGATAGCGATGATTTTTCTGAGGATCCACCACCTAAGTATCAACGCTTAGTACCCGGCGGCGAAGTACGCCTCCGCGGTTGCTACGTGATTAAATGCAATGAGGTGATCAAAGACGAAAGCGGCAAGGTAGTTGAACTGCATTGCACCCACGATCCAGACACCCTAGGCAAAAAGCCAGAAGGCCGTAAAGTTAAAGGTGTAGTGCATTGGGTCTCAGCCAAATACGGGGTGCCCGCTGAAATTCGTCTCTATGACCGGCTCTTCACCGACGTAAATCCAGCAAAAGCCGAAAATTTTGCCGATGCGATTAATCCAGATTCTCGCACCATCATGGCATCTGCCATTGTCGAACCGTCTTTGGCATCAGCAGAGCCCGAAACTCACTTTCAATTCGAGCGCTTGGGTTATTTCGTGTCCGATCGGCATGATCACAAGCCAGGTAATGCAGTGTTTAATCGGGCGGTTACGCTGCGGGATACTTGGGCTAAGTAAGCACACGCTCTATATCTCTACGCCGCTCCGGTTATCCCCGAAACTGCATAGTGTCATCGCCGCGTTTCTGCCATCCCCGCGATTTCTTTGTCACCCCTACGGTTTCTCTGTCATCCCCGCGTAGGCGGGGATGACA
>CALJAA010000200.1 GCA_938028465.1 uncultured Granulosicoccaceae bacterium
ATGTGCGTTGTAAGGGCACTTGGTTCATTATTGCAGCGCCATCAACCAACCAACCTACTGCGCCCATATCCGCCCACGTTAAAGTTGGGTAGTTAAAGATTGATGAGTACTTCATCTTACCGGTATGCAGCATGTTAAATAATTCGTCACGGCTCACACCGAGTGTTTCTGCAGCGCAATACAGGTACAAACCATGACCAGCTTCGTCTTGTACCTTGGCAAGTAAGTTGGCTTTACGCTCTAATGTTGGTGCACGTGTTATCCAATTGCCCTCAGGTAATTGCCCAACAATCTCTGAATGCCCGTGCTGACCAATCTGCCGAATAAGGTTCTTGCGATAACCTGCCGGCATATAATCCTTTGGTTCAATCTTTTCACCTCGATCAATACGCTCCTGAAACTCGCGATCTTTGGGCGACATATCCTCTAGCGATTGAACCGCCCTACCTGTCGATTTTATTGATTGTGCGTACATATCATCGCTCCTATCAAGTTCGTTCAAGTATCAGCGCAACGCCTTGACCAACACCTACGCACATGGTGCAAAGCGCGTAGCGGCCACCGGTTCGTTGCAATTGATACGCTGCCGTCATCACTAAACGGGCACCTGACATGCCTAGTGGATGACCTAATGCAATAGCACCGCCATTTGGGTTAACGTGTTCGGCATCATCCGGTACGCCTAATGCCCGTAGCGTTGCTAGGCCTTGGCTGGCAAACGCTTCGTTTAATTCGATAACATCCATTTGTTCAATGGTTAGGCCGTAACGCTTTAGCAGCTTTCGTGTTGCAGGCACGGGGCCTACACCCATGATGCGTGGCTCTACGCCTGCTGCACACATGCCAACTACGCGCGCGAGTGGTTTGTGTTGCTTGGCGATTGATTCATCAACAATCAGTAATGCTGCAGCACCGTCATTAATACCTGATGCGTTACCGGCGGTAACGGTATTGCCTTCACCATTAATGCTTTTTAGGGACGCGAGTTTTTCAAGACTCGATGCTCTAGGGTGTTCGTCTTGCGTAAACACTAAGGCGTCACCTTTACGTTGAGATATTTCTACGCACATTAACTCATCGTTAAAGTGCCCAGCTTCTTGAGCGGCTGCGTAACGTTGCTGTGATCGTGCAGCGAATGCATCCTGATCTTCGCGGCTGATATCAAAATCTTCCGCTACGTTATCGGCTGTTTCTGGCATCGAATCAACACCATATTGGGCTTGCATGCGCTTGTTAACAAACCGCCAACCAATTGTTGTGTCATAAACGGTATTCGCACGCGTAAACGCGGTGGTCGCTTTAGGCATCACAAACGGTGCGCGGCTCATGCTCTCTACGCCACCGGCTATCACCTGGTTGTAGTCACCGGCTTTAATACCGCGAGATGCCATACCCACCGCATCCATCCCAGAGGCACACAGACGATTAATGGTGGAGCCCGGTACATCAACTGGCAGCCCGGCTAATAACGAAGCCATACGGGCGACGTTGCGGTTATCTTCACCCGCTTGGTTAGCGTCACCTAGCACCACATCGTCAATCGCCGTCCAATCAATGGTTGGATTACGTTTGATCAATTCTGCGATCGGCAACGCGGCTAGGTCGTCAGTGCGTAAGGACGACAACGAACCGCCGTAGCGAGCTATCGGTGTTCGGACACCATCAAGAATATAGGCTTCCAACCGCTCCTCCTATTAAGGTGGTAATCGAGTTTATCGGCGCTTTAAAGTTACACTATAAGCAATTTTAGTATATTTTGTAACATTTTAATAGGCTTGGGATACACGCGACAAAAAACCACGTAATTTGCCTAATTTAAAGAGGAAAACTGCTGAGCGTCTAGCCGGGGAAGCTCTGCTAAGAATTGCGTTACCTGTTGGTGGCATTGCGCCATCGGACCGCGCGGAAACAAACCCACGTGCGCCCAGGTATTTTCTCGCAACGCCATTTTTCGCCATCGATGTAAAATCAATAACCTCAGCGCCGCGCTTTCGATAGCGCTTAAACGTTTGTTGGGCTTATCGGTGTTCATAGTACCGTTTAGCTTTTGCACCATCGCTGTGAGTTTGATGGCAATTGCTAATACATCCTCAGGCACTAACTGCTCAACCACCCATTCTGGAATAACACGATGTTGAATATCAAATTCAAGCGCTAGGGTTGGGTCAATGGTGTGGCTTGCTGGCAATAGATACACGCGTTTTAATAGGCGTATGGCTTGCTCGCCTATTTCTTCTAGCACCTCTGGTGATTCAACGAGTAATAGCTTCCAACCTGAATCATATTTCGCATCAACGCCATACACGTCGCTATACACAGCATTAGTAGCGGCAATACCTGAACTAGACAAACGATAGATGACTTCGCGTCCGTTTTTACTGGTAGTTATCCAACCGTCTTTTTTTAGCCGATGTATCGCGACGCGAATCGCCTCAGGTTTTAAACCCACATTGCCGAGCAATAAACCCATCTCTTTACCTGAGAGTTGTGGGTTTTTCATATCGCCTAACAAGGTAACGATAAGTGACCATGTTTTTACGGGCTCTAGTGCCGTTAATTGTTTTATGGTGGAGTTAGCCATGCTCACAACGATACAAACCTATCGCGCATGGTGTTAGGACTTTTCATAGGCGTTCATGGTTAGTAGCTCATACTCGGCTACCACATCATCATCTTGATTGGTTAATCGTACATCCCACCGCACCTCACCGTAGTCTTCATTGCGGGGTGTTTTTTGTTTTACGGTAAGCCGCACACGAATGCAGTCACCCGGCTCCACTGGTTTCATAAAGCGTAGGTTATCAAGCCCAGTATTGGCTAGTACCGGCCCTTCATCAGGCTGTACAAACATTCCGGCAGCAAAGCTGAGTAATAGATACCCATGCGCTACGCGGCCAGGGAAAAAGGGGTTTCGTTTTGCTGCAGCGTCGTCCATATGCGCATAAAAAGTATCACCAGTAAAATGAGCAAACTGCTCTATCTCATCTATTGAGATTTTGCGTAAATCGGTTTTGAGCGTTTCACCTAGCTCAAGCTGATGAAACGTACGCGTAAAGGGATGATCTTTGTATTCTATCTCGGTTGCACCCGGCACCCATCTTTGTGAAATCTTGCTGAGTATCTCGGGACTGCCTTGGATTGCGGTACGTTGCATGTAGTGCATAGCACCGCGCACACCCCCCATCTCTTCACCACCACCTGCGCGCCCCGGCCCGCCGTGCACCATATGAGGAAGCGGTGCACCATGGCCCGTGCTTTCTTTCATTGAATCTCGATTATTAAAGTAGAGCCTGCCATGAAACGCACCAGAACCTAGGGCAACTTCACGAGCCACATCGGCATCGTGCGTTATAACGGATGCAACCAAACTACCCTGACCGCGGTTAAGTAACTCAATTGCATGACCAACATCTCGGTAAGGCATGACGGTTGATACTGGGCCAAAGGCTTCTACATCATGCACGTTTTTGGCAGTGTCAGGCGATGCGCAATAAAACAACATGGGCGGCAAAAACGCACCTTTATCTGAATCAGCGCCTGCTACACTAAAATTGTCTGGATCGCCGTGTACGCGTTCAGCATCCACTGCCAGCATGGTGGCTTTCTCCAGCACATCACGTTTTTGATCGTTAGATACCAGGGCACCCATCGTTGTGCTTTGCGCTTGTGGATCGCCAACAACGGTGCTCGCCAAACGTGCTTTAAGTGCATCGATCAGTGCGTCAACTTGAGATTCCGGTGCGAAGATACGCCTGATTGCCGTACACTTTTGCCCGGCCTTCGTAGTCATTTCTTGAGTTATTTCTTTTACGAACAAATCAAACTCGGGCGAGTCAACGGTCGCATCTGGCCCGAGCATAGAGGCGTTTAAGCTGTCTTGCTCTGCGATAAACCGAATTGAGTTTTCTAGTATGTGAGCGTTAGACCTTAGGGACACGGCAGTATGAGCTGAGCCAGTAAAGCTCACTACATCTTGCGAAGTTAACCGTCCCAATAAATTACCCACGCCGCCAGAGATAAGTTGCAAAGCACCATCAGGTAAAACGCCGCTATCTATGAGCAGCTGCACACAACGCTCGGTTACATAACAAGTGGCCGTGGCAGGTTTAACGATTGCAGGCACACCTGCTAACAAAGTGGGAGCAAGCTTTTCCAACATCCCCCACACGGGGAAGTTAAATGCATTGATATGAACCGCAACACCTTGCAGTGGCGTGCAGATATGTTGCCCTTGAAACGTACCGTTTCGTGATAGTTGCTCTATTTCCCCATCGAGATACACGTGAGAATCTGGCATCTCACGCCTGCCTTTGGATGCGAACACAAACAAGGTACCCACACCACCATCAATGTCAATGAGGTGATCTTTTTGAGTAGCACCGGTAGCAAATGAAATATCGTATAGCGCTTGCTTATGCTGATTAAGGTGCGTAGCCAATGCCTTGAGCATCTTGGCGCGATCATGGAACGTCATGGCTCGCAATGCGGGGCCACCTACAGTGCGGCCGTATTCCAACATGGCATCAACATCTAAAGCACTGTTGCCAGCTCGCGCAATGACCTCGCCCGTGACGGCTGAATAGATGGCGCGCGCGTTATCATCCGAGGCGACCCACTGCCCGGCGACAAAGCTATTTACATTTTGAACACTCAATGCGATCCCTTATCCACTGATATCAATTGATAGATGATAACCGCTGATGAGTAACAATGCCGCTTTTTAGTGTGGGCCAGCTAGGTGCGACCGGCGCGGTGCTTCTAGCTAAGTACGCCCCGCCTTTGGAAACGTTCGCGTAGCGTCGTAGCTATTGAAACTTTCTAGAAACTGCGCATTACATTGAGTTTGCCATTTAGAACCAGGCACAACAGCAGAGGCGCAGGGGAAACGCTCGCGGTAGCCGTTAGTGGCCTCGTTTTCTTCAATGGCAATGGCTGCCAAACCGGCAACGACCCCGTCTTGTTGTTCTACTAAGCGAATTGCGCCGTCCATCGTACCGCCTGTTTCCACCCATTGATCGGCAAGCAATACCCGCGTACCCGACGGAAACGCTGGCGTTCGCATTTCCATATTTTGTATTCGACCCGAATAGTTTCCAAATTCAACACTATCCGTATCGACACATAGCTTGCCCGCTTTACGAATAGGTAGAAACCCAACATTACGCCGTGCGGCTAAACCGGCACCTAGCACAAAACCCATCGCATCGAGCCCAGCTACCACATCAAATTCTACTGAGGCTAGATCGGCTTCAAAATCATCTAGTAAATCCTGAAACGCTTTTGAATTAATGTAGATAGAGGTTGGGTCAAGCCAGGCAAACTTATCACCCTTAGTATTGGGAGACATAATTGATAGATACCAACGATCATCGCGTGGCCCTAACCCAGCATCTGAGCTTGTTTGACTATTCATATTGTTCCTTTAACTAAGCTGTCGTGGTGTTGGTGGTGAATGCAAGTAACTTGGCAAGCCGCTGCTTATCGATATTATAAAAATCACCTTCGATATTGATGCCGGTCGCTACCATGAAGCAATCGACGTCAGCGTAAACGGCTGCGTTCTCTGGTGTAATGCCAGACGCCAGCGCAAGTACATGCTCACCTATGTGTTCTCTGAATATTTTAATTTTATCGGTATCAGCTTCAATCCCCGTTGCTAAGCCTGATGTGCAAACGCCATCCATAAAGTGGGTAGCGAGCTGCGCCGACACGCCATAATCTTCCGGCCTTACTTCTCTTTGTTTTTTAAAACACGTACCACCTAGGTACATTCCATGCCATCCGGATTCTTCGCGAACCGCGGTGATCCGATTCGCTTCTTTTTGATCCTCTAAAGTAGCGCTCTCATCAATGCACGCATCATCAGCCCAATACGCATCAATTCGAAATCCTTTGCTTTGTAAATCACCCAATATGGGGAAGGCATGTTCGCCAGTAACCGCTAAAAAATTAAGCCCGATCCATAGGTCTGGGTAGCGTTTTCGGATTACCCGAACGATGGGTAAAAACTCCTCTACCGAAAAATCATGGTTAATCAAAAACACGCCAACGACACCGGCAGCTAAGGCAATATCGATATTCAGCGCTGTTTGATCGACATCCAATACGTGGATGACAGGGATAACCACCGGCCCATCACAATCGAATTTTTGGTGAAATTCTGCTCTATTCATGGCAATAACATAACGTTTACGACGAGATAAATGAAATTTATAGTTTTAATCTTTGCATTAGTATATGTTATTGCTGGTTGATGGCGGCCGACGGCAAAAACAGTGAACAACAAGAACCTTCCTATCGACCTGCTGCGTACGCTGATCACCATTTCTGAAGTCGGCGGCTATACGCGTGCAGCGGCACTATTAGGTCGTACCCAACCGGCTATCAGCTTACAGATCAAACGTCTGGATGAACTCTTGGGTGTAAAACTATTGACTCAGTCAGGACAGAAAACGGCACTGAGTGACGATGGCCAGCGGCTTGCGGTATACGCTCGGCAGATTTTACGGTTGAATGATGAAGCCGTCGCGCAATTCTCCGCCATACCATTAGACGGCACGTTACGTGTTGGCATCCCCACTGATTTTTCAACCGCTTTTTTGCAAGATGCGATTTTGCAATTTGCACAAAATACACCCAGTACGCAGCTCAAAATCCACTGCGGATTATCTGCCAACTTACTCGATGAACTCCATAAAGGCGAACATGACGTCATCGTTGCATTGCATTCAGATGAAGATAACCAGTATTTGTCTCATCAATGGGTTCAACAACCGATTTGGGTGAGTTCGGTGGGGTTTAAGATCGACAGAGACCAAGCCGTGCCGATTGTTGCGCACCATGAAGGTTGTGCCTACAGAGACCGCATGACGTCGGTTCTATCGAGAAAACGACGGCGTTGGGATATTGTTTTCTCAGCACCTGGCATCGCAGCAATTCAAAGCGCTGTATTAGCGTCTTTTGGGGTCACTGCGTTAACAGATAAAACACTGCTGCAAGGAATGAAAATACTGAGTGAAAACGAAGGGTTTCCTGCTTTACCCGCTATTCACGTAGGGATATTCTGCCGGCACTCCCGAACATCACAGGCCGGTTTATTACTGATTGAGCGCTTAAACCAGTTGCTATCCGGGTTGACTGACGAACCATCTACACATTAGTATGATTTATCACTAAATTAAAATGATTAATTTCCTTAATTAGCTCAGCAATCTTAATATCGAGCTTCACGTAACAATCAGAGGGTACTGCCATGAACGACACGAAAACGAAACCGCAAGTCAACTCAACGCGGCGTAAATTTTTAAAGTACACGGCGGCCACCGCTATCACTGCGCCTTATATTACGAGCGTAAAAGCGGCACCCACTGAAATTAATATGCTCGCTTGGTACGGCCACGGTGAGCCGGATGTGGTTGGCGCTTATGAAGAAGCCAACAACGTAAAATTTAACGCTAAGTACTATGCGGGCGGCGACAACATGCTTGCGCTTATTTCTCAATCACCTCCTGGTACATACGACCTGATTTTATCTGACGCAGAGTTTGTTATGCAGTTAAACGCTGCGGGTTACATCGAAGAGATGGAAGCCGGTGACTACAACTTTGATGACATGCTTCACGAAGATTTTAAGCAATTCCCCGGACATTGGAGAGACGGAAAACTCTATTCTGTCATGGTACGTGGTGGGCATTTAGGTGTGTCATATAACAAGAACGCGATGACGGCCGAGGAAGCCATGAGCTATAAAGGTTTTTGGAAACCTGAACTCAAAGGCAAGGTTGGACACTTTGATTGGCACCTACCCAACCTAGGCATGATGAGCCTTGCGAATGGCAACGGCGCCAAGCTTTGGGATCAAGACGATGCAGGCTGGAAAGCCATACAAGAAACAACCATGTCACTACGCCCACAAGTTGGCGGCTTCTTTGATTACGGTGGCACGTTTAACTCGCTAAAGAACGGAGAGATGCAAGCCATGTGCGGCATCGGTGATTGGATCACAGGCGTACTCGAAAAAGACGGCGCTCCTGTTGCCTCGGTTATCCCTAAAGAAGGCGGCATCCAATTTACTGAGTCTTATTCAATTGGTAAAGGCAGCGCTAAGCAGGCTGAGGTTAAGAAATTTATCCAGCACATGTTAACGCCAGAGGGTCAAGTTCGTTCAGCTGAAATGGCTGCCTATCCTGGCTTTTGCATCACTAAAGGTGGCCTTGCGTTACTTCAAAAAACTAATCCTAAAGAAGCTGCACGTAGTGGCCAGGTTGAAGGTGCTGTTAACGAACCCATCAGGCTAATTAATGAGGGGCGTATTCACTATCGTGACATCCCTGCTCAGCAAGGCTTAGAAGATTGGAACGACTTCTGGTCTGATTACAAGAACGCGTAATACACTACTCGCCGTTTAAGCCTACTAAGCCTCCTTTTGGAGGCTTAGTTCTATAGTGGAATAGACAAAACAGTAAATGAGCAGTGCCAACAACAAAAAACGCATTGATCTCTATGCATTGACGTGGCGGCTACCCATCATTGTGTGGCAGTTTTTGTTTTTTGTCGGCCCACTCATATTTTTGATCGCGATGTCTTTTTTCGTGGTGAAGAATTATCGAATGGTCGAAACGTTCGAGTTTGCGTCATGGGAGCGCATTCTCTCACGCGACTATTTTTACAGTAGCTATCTGTATACGTTTGGAATGGCAACCTTTGCCACAGTGCTAGCAACGATACTCGCCTTCCCCGCTTCTTACGCACTGGCTTTCAAAGTTTCCGAAAACGCCAGACGCTGGGCGATGTTTTTTCTGATCATTCCGTTTTTTACGAGCTATTTGGTTAAGACATTTTCTTGGTACGTGATACTGGCAAAAACCGGTGTTGTTAATTCGCTGCTTGGTGCAATCGGCCTTGGCCCGTATACGCTGCTCAACACCCCAATAGGCACCATGGTAGGCTTTATGACCTTAGTACTACCTTTGTTAGTACTATTACAAACTCTATCGATGAGCCAGGTTGATAAGAACCTTATTGAAGCTGCTCACAACTTAGGCAGTGGCAGAGTTCGCACCATTTTTAATGTGATCATACCGTCTGCCAAAATTGGGCTAATCGTTGGCGCATTATTTTGTTTTATT
>CALJAA010000201.1 GCA_938028465.1 uncultured Granulosicoccaceae bacterium
GTCAAAGCCAGCGCGTTATTATTAACATCGCCAGTAATAGTTGAGCCAGCGCCGACCGTGGCGCCCTTACCTACTGTTACCGGTGCAACCAATGCTGAGTTGGAGCCGATAAATACATCGTCCTGTAAAACCGTTTGCCACTTGTTTGCACCGTCATAGTTACACGTGATGGTGCCGGCGCCCACATTGACGTTAGACCCTACTGTGGCATCACCCACATAACTCAGGTGGTTAACTTTACTGCCTTCGCCGATCACTGCATTTTTGGTTTCAACAAAGTTACCAATCTTTGCATCTTTCGCTAATTGGGTGCCTGGGCGTAACCGCGCAAAGGGGCCGATATTGCAGTTCTCGCCTACAACACAGTCCTCTAGGACTGAATTAGCGTAAATCGTTGTGCCACTTTCAACCGTGGCATTAATCAGCATGCAATTTGGTTCGATCACCACATTGCTGCCAATACGGCAATCACCGATAAAAACACAATTAATGTCAATCATACTATCGGTACCAGTGACTAATTCTCCACGAATATCAATGCGACCTGGGTCGGCTAATGTGACACCGTTCGCCATAAGCTCTAGCGCCAAGTTACTCTGATGAATACGTTCCATTACGGCAAGCTGTTCACGGCTGTTTATACCGTCGGCTTCCCATTTATCCATTGGCTGTACAGCTTCAATACCGTGGCCTTCTTTTGCGGCCAAACCGATGATATCGGTTAAGTAGTATTCGCCCTGTGCGTTGTTATTATCAATCGCACCTAAGTAACGCTTTAAGCACCCACCGTTTACGCATAACACACCAGCATTCACTTCATTAATGGTCAGTTCTTCTGGGCTTGCATCTTTTTGCTCAACTACGCTGGTTACTTTGCCGCCCTCGCGCTTGATGCGGCCGTAGCCGGTTGGGTCGTCAAAATACAAAGTGAGTATGCCCAGTTGTTTTGCATGACACGCATCGACCAGTTTTTGAAACGTACTTAAACGAGTTAAGGGCACATCACCGTAAGTAATGAGAACTTGGTCGTCATCATTGATGTCTTGGAGGCCTTGTTGTACAGCGTGGCCCGTACCGAGTTGTTCGGTTTGCATTGCCCAGCTAACGTTGTGAGGAATAGTCTCTTGCACTGTTTGAGCACCGTGGCCAATCACTACCGTCACACCGGCCGGGTTTAAACCTGCTGTGGTATCCAGCACATGGGCAAGCAGAGGCTTGCCTGCTAATGGGTGTAGCACCTTTGGAAGCGCAGATTTCATGCGCGTGCCTTTGCCGGCAGCCAGAACAATTAAACGGATCGCCATGGGGAATCCTTAAGGAAATCAGTATTATCGCACGCATAAAGCCCTCCCATGCTGGGGGCTTTTACCGTACTTACCGTTGTGTGATGGAGATCTTAATAGCGCGTCAACAGAACGTTAACGCGCTAACAAACTTGCAGATTAGCGGTATTGTTTTTGTTACTCGCTACCGCGAATTCGCTGCTATTTACGCAGCTTTTTGATCAATTGCAACTGAGCTGACGCTTCAGCAAGCTGCATCTGAACAGCGGCGTAGTCGATTTCGCCTGCTGTAGAACCTGCTAACGCAGCTTCGGCTTCCGCTTGTGCCTTCTGGGCAGCCGCTTCATCCAAGTCCTCAGCTCGTACAGCAGTATCACTTAATATCGTGACCATGTGTGGCTGCACCTCTAGGATGCCGCCAGACACGTAAATAGCCAGATCTTCAGCATCACTGGGCGACTTCACTCTTACTTCACCTGGGCGGATGCGAGTAATCATCGGGGTGTGACCCGGTGCAATACCCACTTCGCCTAGTTCAGCAGAAGCGACGACCATTTCAGCTTCACCCGAGTAGATTTCTTCTTCGGCGCTAACGATCTCGACTTGTATGGTGGCAGCCATGCTTAGCTATCCATCTTTTTAGCAGCTTCTACTGCTTCGTCGATTGGGCCAACCATGTAGAACGCTTGCTCTGGCAGGTGATCATATTCACCCGCAACAATCGCTTTAAAGCCTGCAATCGTATCTTTCAAGCCGCAGTACTTACCAGGCGAACCAGTAAATACTTCAGCAACGAAGAATGGCTGCGATAAGAAACGCTGAATTTTACGAGCACGCGATACCGCAAGCTTATCTTCTTCAGAGAGTTCGTCCATACCTAGGATGGCGATGATGTCGCGTAGTTCTTTATAACGCTGCAATGTGTTTTGAACATCACGAGCGGTATCGTAGTGCTCGTTACCGATAACTAACGGATCAAGCTGACGTGACGTTGAATCAAGTGGATCTACCGCTGGGTAAATACCTAGCTCTGCAATGTTACGAGACAATACAACCGTTGCATCCAAGTGAGCAAACGTGGTTGCAGGAGATGGATCGGTCAAATCATCCGCCGGTACATATACAGCTTGGATTGATGTGATTGAACCCGTTTTAGTAGAAGTGATTCGCTCTTGAAGCGCACCCATTTCCTGTGCCAATGTTGGCTGGTAACCTACCGCTGATGGCATACGGCCTAGTAGTGCTGATACTTCAGTACCTGCAAGTGTGTAACGATAAATGTTATCGATAAACATCAGTACGTCACGACCTTCATCACGGAAGTGCTCCGCCATGGTCAAACCCGTTAGTGCTACACGCAAACGGTTACCCGGAGGCTCATTCATCTGACCGTAAACTAGCGATACCTTATCCAGTACGTTTGATTCTTTCATCTCGTGGTAGAAGTCATTACCTTCACGAGTACGCTCACCTACACCTGCGAATACCGAGAAACCTGAGTGCTCGATCGCGATGTTACGAATCAGCTCCATCATGTTTACGGTTTTACCAACACCAGCACCACCAAAAAGACCAACCTTACCGCCCTTTGCAAACGGGCAAAGTAGATCGATTACTTTGATGCCGGTTTCAAGTAGCTCAGTAGAGCCAGCTTGCTCAGCATAGCTAGGTGGAGAGCGATGAATAGGCATGCGCTCATCAGTAGCAATTGGGCCAGCTTCGTCGATTGGGTTACCCAGTACATCCATGATGCGGCCAAGAGTGGCTTCACCAACCGGTACTTGAATTGGCTTGCCGGTATTGACCACGGGCATGCCGCGCTTCAAACCTTCAGACGAACCCATCGCGATAGTACGAACAACACCATCACCTAACTGGCCTTGTACTTCCAGCGTAGTAGCGGTGCCTTCGATATTTAGCGCATCGTAGACTTTAGGTACAGCGTTACGTGGAAATTCCACGTCGACTACCGCGCCAATGATTTCAACAATAGTTCCAGAACTCATGTTTGTGTTCCCGTTAAGACTTAATTCGTTTCGTATTCGTTTATACGGCGGCAGCGCCAGCAACTATCTCGGAGATTTCCTGAGTGATTGCGGCCTGTCGGGCTTTGTTATATACCAGTTGAAGTTCGTCGATGAGGTCGCCGGCGTTATCCGTTGCACTCTTCATCGCGAACATACGTGCTGCCATTTCGCAGGCAACGTTTTCAACTACTGCTTGGTACACCAATGATTCGATATATCGAACCATTAGGTGATCTACAACCGCTTTAGCATCGGGCTCGTAGATGTAATCCCAGTGGTGCGTAAGCTTTTCATCAACATCAGGCTCTGCAGGTAATAGCTGAGTAACCGATGGTTTTTGTGTCATCGTATTGATGAATTCATTTTCAACAATAAACAGACGATCGATTCGGCCTTCGTCATAGGCATCGAGCATGATTTTGATCGTACCAACCAAGTCAGCCATCTCGGGCTTATCACCCAGATCCATCACTTGGCCAACAATGTTGCTGCCCATACGCTTGAAAAAGCCTTGTGCCTTTTTACCGACGGTAACAACATCAACCTCAGCACCCTTTTCTGACCATTCGCGCATTGATGCGATGCCCGATTTAAATGCATTAGTGTTTAAACCGCCACACAAACCACGATCAGTTGATACTACGATATAGCCAACACGTTTAACCTCATCACGCTGCATAAGGTAGGGGTGGTGATACTCGATATTTGCCGAGGCCACATGCCCTACTACGCTACGCATTTTTTTAGCGTATGGACGGTTTGCCGCCATACGCTCTTGCGCTTTACGCATCTTACTGGCCGCAACCATTTCCATGGCCTTGGTGATTTTTTGAGTATTTTGAATACTCGCAATCTTCGTGCGTACCTCTTTACCACTTGCCATGTCAGAGCCTCCTAGTGCTAGCCGCTACCGCTACCAGCTGCCGTTAGCTTTGAATGCTTCGATACCTTTACGGAACGCAGCTTCGATGTCGTCATTCCAATCGCCAGATTCATTAACCGAATCAAGGATGTCAGAATGGTTGCTACGCATATAGGCGTGCATGTTTTCTTCAAACGATACAACCTTAGCGATTTCAACATCATCAAGATAGCCTTCGTTTGCAGCAAACAAGGAAACACCCATATCTGCAATGGATAATGGCGAGTACTGCTTCTGTTTCATTAGCTCGGTAACACTTTGACCACGCTCAAGCTGCTTACGCGTGGCTTCATCAAGATCTGATGCGAACTGCGAGAACGCTGCAAGCTCACGATACTGAGCCAACGCCAAACGAACACCACCACCCAACTTCTTGATGATCTTAGTTTGTGCCGCACCACCTACTCGAGATACCGACAGACCTGCGTTTATTGCCGGGCGAATACCGGAGTTAAATAGGTCGGTTTCAAGGAAGATCTGGCCATCAGTAATCGAAATTACGTTGGTTGGTACGAACGCAGATACGTCACCTGCTTGAGTTTCGATGATAGGAAGCGCAGTTAGTGAACCTGTCTTGCCCTTCACTTTGCCTTCAGTGAATTTTTCTACATAGTCAGCGTTTACGCGAGAAGCGCGTTCTAGCAAACGAGAGTGAAGGTAGAAAACGTCACCAGGATAGGCTTCACGACCTGGAGGACGACGAAGTAGCAATGATACTTGGCGGTAAGCCCAAGCTTGCTTAGTGAGATCGTCATATACGATTAGCGCGTCTTCGCCGATATCGCGGAAGTACTCGCCCATTGAGCAACCAGAGTATGGCGCAACAAACTGCATCGCCGCAGAATCAGATGCACCCGCCGCAACAACGATGGTGTGCTCAAGCGCGCCGTGCTCTTCAAGCTTGGCTACAACGTTTGCAATAGTTGATTGCTTCTGACCAATCGCAACGTATACGCACTTAATACCTGTGCCTTTTTGGTTGATGATGGCATCAACAGCTACTGCTGTTTTACCTGTTTGACGATCGCCGATGATGAGCTCTCGTTGGCCACGACCAACCGGTACCATCGCATCGATTGCTTTCAGACCTGTTTGTACAGGTTGATCAACTGATTGACGTTCGATTACGCCTGGAGCTACTTTTTCAATTGGTGATGTTTGAGTAGCGCCGATCGGGCCTTTACCATCAATTGGCTCACCCAATGCGTTAACAACGCGACCAAGCATCTCGGTACCTACTGGCACTTCAAGAATACGACCCGTACATTTTACTTTGTCGCCTTCTGACAAGCCCTCGTAGTCACCCAATACAACCGCACCTACTGAGTCACGCTCAAGGTTAAGTGCTAGACCGTATAGGCCGCCTGGAAACTCGATCATCTCACCAGACATTACGTCGGTAAGACCATGGATACGTACGATACCGTCGCTCAGACTAACTATAGTACCTTCAGTTCGAGCGTCAGCAGACGCTTCGAAGTTGCCAATCCGGTCTTTGATCAGTTCACTGATTTCGGATGGGTTCAATTGCATAGCAAAAATCCTCTTTAATTCGTTTGTAGGTACTGCTGCACTTATGCGCCGCTAATACCTTGCTGTAACGTTTACTTGCTGTAGTCGGTTACAGCTAGCTAGCGGTTACTGATTAAAATCAGCTCGCTAGGCTATTTGTCATTTTTTCGAGTCGACCCTTAACAGAGCCATCTATCACTAAATCACCGGCCTTAATAATGGCACCGCCAATTAAGCTGTCATCTACCGTTGTAACGATCCGCACTTTGCGATCAAGCTTTTTGCTCAGTGCTGCTGCCATCTTGTCACGCTGCTCATCAGTTAATTCAAAAGCAGTCGTAACAGCAGCTTCAATCTCGCCTTCAGCTTCGGCGCGTAGCTCTTCAAATATGCCGCCGATATCGCCCATTAGGGCCAAGCGGTTATTTTCAGAAAGCAGCCGAACAAAGTTGCGTCCGTTATCATCGAGTACGTCGCCCGCGACCTTCTCAACAATGCTGGAACGATCTTGATGCGTAAGGTTTGGCGCATCTAAGTGCTGTCGCATCTCGGGATGCTCGACAATACTTGCTAGAGACGTCAAACGCTCAGACCATTCGTCGAACTTACCGGCACCTTGAGCGATTTCAAAAACCGCTTTGGCATAAGGCCGTGCTGCTGTTGTGAAATCGGCCACGGTTACAGCTGCCCTACTAGGTCGTCAAGCACCTTAGCGTGTGCATCAGCGTTAACTTCGGTGCCTAGAATTTTACCGGCGCCTTGTACTGCGATTGAGCTAACCTGCTTACGCAAAGCTTCTCTAGCACTAACAACTTCTTGCTCGATATCAGCTTGTGCTGACGCCATCAAGCGCTCGCCTTCTTTACGGGCAGTATTTTTAGATTCTTCAACTATTTCGTTGCTGCGCTTCTGCGCCTGCGCCACTATTTCAGCAGCTTGAGCTTTAGCGTCTTGCAACATAGCGTTGACTTCTTGTTCAGCTTCTTCGCGACGCTGAGCACCTTGCTCCGCATCTGCCAGACTCTGTGCAATTTTATCCTGACGTTCGCGTAGCGCTGCCATGACTGGCGGCCAAACGTACTTCATGCACAAAAAAACGAAGATCGCGAACGAAATCAACTGTCCAAGCATGGTCAGATTGATATTCACGTGTGTCTCCTGTTAGAGGGGTTAAACAAACTGAGATTAACCGCCTGCAGCAGCAGTGAACTGACCAACAAAGGGGTTCGCAAATGTGAAGAACAATGCGATACCTACACCGATCATTGGAACAGCATCAAGAAGACCTGCAACGATGAACATCTTAACTTGAAGCATTGGCGTCATTTCTGGCTGACGAGCAGCACCTTCTAAAAAGCGACCGCCTAACAAACCAAAACCGATTGCAGTACCAAGGGCACCCATACCGATCAATAAGCCAACAGCGATTGCAGTGTTGCCAATTACAGTTTCCATCAAAAAACTCCCGAGATTAAATTTAAATATCTATAAAAAAACAAAAAAGTATCGACAAGCCCTAGTGAGCTTCGTGCGACATGCTCATGTACACGATGGTCAGCATCATAAAGATGAAGGCTTGCAGCGTGATAACTAAAATATGGAACAGTGCCCAAGGCACCGATAGCGTCCATTGGAGAGTCCAGGGTAATAGCGCTATCAGGATAAAGATAAGCTCGCCTGCGTACATGTTGCCGAATAAACGCAGCGCAAGTGAAATAGGTTTAGCAATCAACGCCACGCCTTCGAGCAACAGGTTGACCGGCACAAACAACGTTTGCACTATCGGGTTTGGGCTGTTGAATGGCTGAAAGGCGAGTTCTTTAAAGAAGCCTACTGGCCCTTTAATCGTGAGGCTGTAGTAAATCATCAGGGCGAAAACACCTAATGACAAACCGAGCGTAACGTTTACGTCGGTACTAGGCACGATCTTCATGTATGGAATGCCGGAGAGCTCTGCTGCGCGCGGGATCCAATCAACGGGGATGAGATCCATAAGGTTCATTAAAAACACCCAAACGAATATTGTGAGTGCTAATGGTGCGACAACATCACTTTTACCGTGGAAGGTTTCGCGAACGTTGGTATCAACAAACTCAACAATGAGTTCAACAAAGTTTTGGAGCTTGCCGGGTACGCCTGCGGTGGCGTTGTCAGCAGCTTTCTTGAATAGCCAGAAAAATATCAAACCAAGGCCAATTGACCAGAACATAGAATCGAGGTGGATGGCCCAAAAGCCCATTGCTGCCGCTTCTTCAGAACCGTGCGCAATACTCCAACCGTTTTCTGGGTGGTTACCAAACACCAAGTTTTGTAGATGGTGTTTGATATAGCCTGTTTGCGTTAAACCGCCTTCTGCACTTGCCATATCAATAACTCAAACTCATTATGTAAGCCTTCGTTGTTAAGGGCTTACTGCGGAGTGCGCTTACTTTCGGCGCGACTCAGAAAAAATGGGACAAACCAGTTAACCGACTGAACAATCACAAAGCCAGCAAACAATGCCAAGGCATCTAGCGGCCTGACACGGACGAATACAATAGTAAACAACGCCATTGTCAGGAACATCTTGCCCACTTCACCTGCGTACATTGACCTGACGATCTTGTCTGCAGCGCGGGCTCCTTTGTATCGGAACGCGCGAAATGCGAAGTAGCAACTAGGTAGCCAACATATAAAACCACCCAGCAATGCTGAATAACCAGCTACCTGACCCTTAACCAACCAAGCGACTAATCCAAATAGCAGCATGGTTACAAACTGAACACCCAACATCCATTTGATGACGCGTAATCGCTTCTTGGCCTGATCCATATATGACGGCTCTTAGAACACTTCTAAGGTGCGAAATCGCGGGCGAATTATAGCTTGTTTCCTACCAGTTAGGTGCTGTTTCGTCCAATAATTTGGCACCTTTAACTGCGATCAGGACCTGACACAATTTGGAACAGGTTAATCGCATCGCTACTCATACCGCTACTTGATGTGACCCAATATACCTTCCAGCTCTGACACTGAGGTATAGCTTATCTCCAGCTTTCCGGAACCACTTTTTTTATGATGAATTTTTACTGGAGAACCAAGTACTTCACCCAACTTCTTACCTAATGAGTCGATATTGGGATCTGTGACTGTTTGGCTTAACTTCTTTGCAGGCTTACCCTCTCGCAGCGAGCGGATCATAGTCTCCACGGCTCTTACCGTGAGGTTTTCCTTGACGATACGACGAGCCAGGTTAGGCTGATCAGCCCGAGGCGCACCAAGTAGCGCTCGTGCATGCCCCATTTCAAGGTCACCCATGTCAATCATCGGTTTGACGTCGTCATGTAACTCTAAAAGGCGTAACAGGTTACTTACCGCAGCTCGAGATCTGCCAACTGAATCAGCCACGGCTTGGTGCGTCATGCTGAATTCTTCGCACAGGCGTTGTAATGCTTCCGCCTCTTCCAACGGGTTTAAATCGGCACGCTGTATGTTCTCAATCAGCGCGACCGCCGCCACGGCCTGGTCATCCATATCCCGAACAATGACTGGGATCTCATTAATACCGGCAAGTTGGCTGGCGCGCCAACGACGCTCACCTGCGATCAATTCATAGCTACCGGCGTACTTACGCACCAATATGGGTTGGATAACACCCTGCTGACTAATCGACTCGGCTAGCTCTTGTAGCTTTTCATCACTGAAGTGGCGACGCGGCTGATAGGAGCCTCGCTTGATTTGATCCACGCCCAGCATTAGCACCCGCTCGCCCGCCTGGGGTTGATCGGCAGATAAATTGACGTTAGCTGGGATGGTGATAGTAGGCGCTGATCTTTTAGCGTCCGTCGCAGCTGCTTTATCCGCAGGTATTGCTTGAATGGTGTCCAGTTCGCTAGCGCTTTTGCTCGAAGGCGACGGCTTACTCTCGGGCGGATTGGCACTGGGTTGAGCAGAGTTTCCTTCGGCGTCCCGTGGTTTAGCAGCCGGCGCCTCTACTTTCGCTGTAGCTTCTTCTGTCTGTGCCGCGGGCTTACGTGTTCGTGATGCGCCGCCAAGCAACGCATTTAAGTCACGGCCCATGCGTGTTTTCTTAGCCATCTACGGATATCGCGGGTTCAGCGGCAGCCGACGCTGCAGGTGTTGCTGGTTTGGATGAAGGTTGTTCAGCTCGGTCAGCCGTGGCTGGTGTGTCGCTCTTGCCAGCATGTTGGCGGATGATCTCGCCCGCCAAGGCTAAGTAGGCTAATGCTCCACGTGATGACTTGTCGTAATGTACTATCGATACGCCATGACTCGGTGCTTCCGCAAGGCGAATATTGCGAGGTACGATAGTGCGGAACACCTGTTCGCCAAAATGCTGCACCAATTGAGACGACACCTCTACACCAAGATTATTACGACCGTCGTACATAGTGCGCAACAAACCTTCAATTTCAAGTTCTGGGTTCACTGCCTCTTTTATACCTTCAATGGTATTAAGCAAGGCAGACAAGCCTTCAAGTGCATAGTATTCGCACTGAATAGGCACCAACACGCTATCAGATGCCACAAACGCATTAAGTGTGAGTACATTTAGTGCAGGCGGGCAGTCAATTAATATGTAATCGTATTCGGCGCGGGCAGGCTCTAAAACATCACGCAAGCGACG
>CALJAA010000202.1 GCA_938028465.1 uncultured Granulosicoccaceae bacterium
GCAACGCTACGCATGATGCCAAATATGTCGACTTGGCGCCCATGCGATTCAGTTGAAACAGCCGTTGCATGGAAAGAGGCTATTGAACTGACTGATCGCCCTGTGTCATTGATATTAACGAGACAAGGTTTAAAGCCGCAAGAACGAACCTCTGCGCAAATTAGCGACATCAGCAAGGGTGGTTACATATTGCATGAGCCGTCAGGTGATGTACAAACCATCCTAATTGCAACCGGTTCTGAAGTTGATCTAGCCATGAACGCAGCTGAGCAGTTAGCGAAAGATGGCATTGCGGCACGTGTCGTATCAATGCCCAGCACTGATCGTTTTGATGCGCAAAGTGCCGCGTATAAAGAATCCGTATTACCGTCAGCAATCACGGCGCGTGTCGCGGTTGAAGCCGGCGTGACTAGCGGTTGGTACAAGTACGTTGGTTTAAACGGGGCAGTGGTTGGCTTGGATCGTTTTGGCGCCTCAGCACCAGCGGGCGAATTGTTTAAGCTCTTTGGCTTTACCGTTGAAAACGTTGTTAGTGTTGTGAAAGGAACCGTTGCGTCTGCTTGAAGACAAACAAAGTTAGTGATTAAGTAGTAAAATTACTTAATCCTTCCTTTTCTCACTAATTAATTAGGAGTTGTCTCTTGGCTATACGTATTGCTATCAACGGTTACGGACGAATTGGTCGAAACATCATGCGCGCTATTATCGAAAGCGGCCGCACAAATGAATTCGATATTGTTGCGATTAATGATTTGGGTAGTATTGAAACCAATGCTCACCTAACTCAATACGACTCTATCCACGGCCGGTTTAACACGGAGGTCAGTGTTGATGGTGATCACCTTGTGGTGGGCAGTGACCGCTTTAAAGTGTATTCAGAGCGCGATCCAGCCAAATTACCTTGGGGCGAACTGGATGTTGATGTGGTACTTGAATGCACCGGCATTTTTAAAGACAAAGAAAAGGCCGGTTTACACTTAGCCGGCGGAGCTAAAAAGGTTTTGATTTCTGCGCCGGGCAGCGCTGATATTGATGCCACCGTCGTGTTTGGGGTTAACCACGACACGCTGAAATCAAGCGATAAAATCGTCTCTAACGCCTCTTGCACCACTAATTGCCTTGCACCACTTGCCAAGGTGTTACACGAAGAAATCGGTATCGTAGACGGTTTGATGACAACGATACACGCTTATACTAATGGCCAAAACTTGATGGATAGCCAGCATAAAGACATCCGTCGAGGTCGAGCGGCTGCCATGTCGATGATTCCAACCAGCACTGGTGCTGCCAAAGCAGTTGGTTTGGTTTTGCCAGAGCTTGCCGGCAAGCTTGATGGTTTTGCGGTTCGAGTGCCCACGAGTAATGTGTCACTGGTTGATCTAACATTTACGGCTAAAAACAGCACAACAATAGAAGCACTGAACGCTGCGGTCAAAAAAGCAGCAGATGGTAAAGTGCTGGCGTATAACGATGAACCATTAGTTTCGATCGACTACAACCACAATAGTGCGTCATCAAACTTCGATGCCACGCTAACGCGTGTGATGGATGGTAACCTTGTCAAGGTTGGAGCCTGGTACGACAACGAATGGGCTTTCTCCAATCGCATGCTCGATACTGCGGCTGCGATGATGAAGTAGCTGCTTAACCTGGATAACTATGAACCTACTTACCGAATTGCCTTTGTCTGGTCAGCGTGTGTTGATCAGGCAGGATCTTAATGTGCCATTGGATAATGGTTCGATTACGTCAGATAAGCGTATTCGTGCCTCCTTGCCCACGCTGCAATACGCGCTTGAGGCTGGTGCTAAGGTGATGGTGATGTCTCATTTGGGTAGACCAAAAGAGGGTAAGGCTGACAGGATGGCATCGCTTGCACCGGTTGCCGAAAAACTGACAGAACTGCTTGGCAAAGAGGTTCGCTTGGTAACTGATTACTTAGAAACAGCGCCAGAGCTTGAAGACGGTGAAGTCGTGCTGCTGGAAAACGTGCGTTTTAACGCGGGTGAAAAAGCTGACGACGAAGAGCTGAGCAAAGCCTATGCGGCCTTGTGCGATATCTATGTGATGGATGCGTTTGGTACGGCGCACCGTGAGCAGGCTTCTACTCATGGCGTTGGCGTACATGCACCGATTGCTTGTGCTGGGCCGTTATTAGCAACTGAGTTAGATGCGCTGAGTTCCGCGCTTAATAAGCCGCGCAAGCCATTGGTTGCGATTGTAGGTGGCTCGAAGGTGTCATCAAAACTAACCGTGTTAGAAACGCTTGTAGGCAAGGTAGATCAACTCATCGTAGGTGGCGGTATCGCTAACACCTTTATCGCTGCGGCTGGGCATAGCGTGGGTGATTCACTATATGAGCCTAACCTAGTCGATGCTGCAAAAGATTTAATGAAGGTGGCAGACGAAAGTGGCGCAGCTATCCCAATGCCGGTTGATGTGGTTGTATCGGCTGAGCTAAACGAGAAAGGCCCGATTAATGTCCGTGCATCTGATGCCATCCAAGAAGAGGACATGGTGCTGGATATCGGCCCTGAAACAGCCAAGCAGTACGCGATGATGATGCGCGATGCTGGCACGATTGTCTGGAACGGCCCAGTCGGTGTTTT
>CALJAA010000203.1 GCA_938028465.1 uncultured Granulosicoccaceae bacterium
GGCATGCGGGTATCACTAAAAGCACAGGAGCGGGGTGTGATGATCCGGCCACTGGGGCATATGATTGTGCTGTCGCCACCATTAATTCTCACTCTAGAGCAAATCGCTGAAATTACTAACGTATTGAAAGAGAGTATTGAAGCTGTGCAAGCTGATCTCGCTACAGAAGGCCTAACATGACGGGTAGCGACCAAGCTAACGTTGCGGTTGCCGCAAATTCGCTTTTTAAAAACTACGGGTCGGTCGAAGCATTAAAGGATGTATCGTTATCCATTAACGATAACGAATTTTTTACACTGCTTGGCCCATCCGGCTGCGGCAAAACCACGCTGTTACGAATCATTGCCGGCTTTGAAGCAATAACCGCGGGCACGCTCTTTTTGCACGGAAAAAATATCGCCGATCTTCCTGCGAACAAACGCCCGGTGAATACCGTGTTTCAGAACTACTCTTTGTTCCCGCATATGACGGTCGCCGATAACGTTGGTTTTGGCTTGGAGATGCAGGGCAAAGACAAGCAACATATTAAGCAGCGCGCAGGTGAGATGCTCGAGCTAGTGCAGCTAGGCGAATACGCTGATCGCAAGCCGAGCCAGTTATCCGGTGGCCAACAACAACGAGTGGCTTTAGCGCGAGCCTTAGCGCCGCAACCAGAAGTGCTGTTATTGGATGAGCCCTTGTCGGCACTCGACTTAAAGCTGCGTAAAGCAATGCGCATAGAGCTTAAGCAAATACAAGAAAACGCTGGCATCACTTTTATTTTTGTTACCCATGATCAAGAAGAAGCGCTAACCATGTCTGACAGGATCGCGGTCATGTCACAAGGTGAGTTGCAGCAGCTTGGTACTGCAACAGATATCTACCAAGAGCCGAAGAACAAGTTCGTGGCCGATTTTATTGGCGAGAGTAATTTGATCGCGTCAACAGTATTAGGCGCTGATAACAATTCGATCCAATGCAAACTAACTGATAACGTTTCAATTACTACACCCAATACACTAGGTGCTGCTCCAGGTGATCAGGGTGAACTGTGTATCCGCCCTGAACGTATTCGATTGTCGAATTCTGGAGAGAGTGCAAGCTTAGAGGGAGTTGTCGATAGCGTTATGTATCTCGGTACTGACACCCAAGTGGTGCTTAAACTCGATGATAAGCAATCAATAAGTGTGCGAACGCAAAACGCTGACAACAATCGCGCAGTAGTAGAAGTAGGGCAGCGCGTTGGTTTGCATATTGATGAATCCTCTTGTCGTTTCTTAGCGGGATGATTAGCAAGATGATTAGCGGCATGGTTATCGAGGTGATTAGCTGAGCATGAGTGGATTAGTCGAAAAGAGCAGCTTTGGTGGATTACGTAAACCGCTGTTGATGCCTGCGTGGGTAATGATCGGATTCTTTTTGATCATCCCAGTGCTAACGATGCTGGTTTACTCTTTTTTGACCAAAGAGTTTCGTGGTGGCGTGATATGGGAGTTCTCACTTGCTGCTTATGATCAGTTTTTCTTTGATCGAGGATTGTTTGGTGATGAGCCACCAAAAATAGAATGGACATACATCAATATATTTTGGCGCTCAATTGTTCAAGCTTTCGTTGCTACTATTATCTGTTTGGTGATTGGTTTTCCCACTGCCTATTTTATCGCTACACGCTCAGCCAATACCCGAAATATTTGGTTGTTCCTAATCACGGTTCCGTATTGGGTCAACCTTTTGATAAGAACCGTTTCAATGAAGTTCTTAATTAGAGATAGCGGGCCGCTCAACCACTGGTTAATGCAGGCAGGTTTTATTGATAGCCCAATCCATCTGATTAACACTAATTTTGCGGTGCAGTTAGGTTTGTTTTATTCGTACCTGCCATTCATGGTGTTGCCCATCTATGCATCGGTGGAGCGGTATAATTTTTCATTGTCAGAAGCCTCGGCTGATTTGTATGCAGGGCGCTGGACAACCTTACGCAGGATCGTATTACCCGCAGTGAAGCCTGGCATTATTGCGGGCTGTATTTTGGTGTTTGTGCCAAGCCTTGGCGCATTTCTCGCGCCTGATCTACTCGGCGGTGCTAAAAACTTTATGATCGGTACATTGATTGAGGAACAATTTAAGGGCGCATCGGGTAATTGGCCATTCGGTGCCGCGGCATCAATGCTGTTATTAAGCCTAGTGTTGGTGGTGTTACTCTTTTATGCAAGAAGCCAATCCAAGCAAGCGTTACATCACTGATGAAGGAAAAAGCGCTAGATCAGATAAAACGTTACCCGGGATTCTTCCCGATGGCGGTGCTGTGTTTGTTTTTGTTATACACACCACTGATCATTGTCATGATTTATTCGTTCAACGATAGCCCATCGATAACTAGATGGGGTGGATTCAGCCTACGCTGGTATGAGGATGTGTTCTTTGGCTTGGAGGCAACCAAGCTTAGAAAGGCTGCTTGGAATTCAGTCACTATTGCAACGATGGCTGCAATCTGTGCCACCGTCATAGCCACCGCAGCGGCGGTGGGTATGGTTCGATCAGCTGCGTGGCGCGGCAAAACGGCTAGCTTTGCGATACTCAGCTTACCGATAATGGTGCCGGAGATTGTAACAGCCGTAGCCACGCTTATTTTCTTCAGCACGATTGGGTTCAAAGCGGGGTATGCAACTATCTTAATCGCGCATATTGTGTTTTGTATCCCGTTTGCGTATCTACCTATTGCAGCTCGGCTGGAGGGTATCGATAGCAATTACGAACAAGCCGCACTCGATCTATACGCATCACGGTGGCAAGCGTTCAAGCGCGTCTTGCTTCCTCTGTTAGCGCCCGGCATTATATCTGGGTTCTTATTAGCTTTTATTATCTCCCTTGATGATTTCATCATTACGAATTTTGTTAAGGGAGCGGGTATAGAAACTTTGCCTACCGCAATATTTGGTGCGATAAGGCAGGGCATTAAGCCCAACATCATGGCTATATCGACGCTCATGTTGTTGGTATCTATTCTGTTTGTCACTGTGTCGTATTTCGTTGGCCGTATGGGCGAGACGAAAAAATAAGGCTAACAGATCGTATAACGTTGTTACTTGGGAGAGAGAAAAAATGAAGACAATTTTTAAGACAACGGCTCTTGCTGTTGCATTGGGTTTGGGCAGCGCCGCTGCTCATGCAGAAGGTTCGTTAAGCATTTATCACTGGTTTGAGTATATACCGCAGGATCTATTGGATAAATTTGCTAAAGAACACGATGTGGAAGTCACCATGGATACCTATGATTCCAATGAATCATTATTGGCATCTCTAAAGGCTGGAAAAATGGGTAGCTATGATGTGGCTGTACCTAGTGACTACATGGTTGAGATCCTTAGCAACGATGGAATGTTAGATACCATTGCTGATGGTGAGCTTGCGAATATCGGTAACATCGAAGACAAATGGATGGATGTGGCATTCGATGCTGGCCGCAAACATTCCATCCCCTATCAGTGGGGCTCAACTAGCTTTTCTGTCAACCGCGATGTATATAAAGGTGATATTGGCAGCTTAGCGATGATGTTCGATCCACCGGCCGATTTGTCGGGCAAGATTAACGTACTCGATTCCTCTGGTGAGGTTCTAGGTCTAGCATCAATTTACCTAGGTATCCCACAGTGCACAACCGATCGTGATCAACTTAAAGCGCTTAACAAATTGGTGCTAGAAGCAAAACCACACTGGGCATCGTTTAACTCTGATGGTGCTAAAGATGTCTTGGTGTCGGGTGATGCGGCGGCTGGCATGATTTGGAACGGCTTTGGTGCTAAAGCACGCGGCGAGCTTGCAAGCCTCGAGTACTCATATCCAAAAGAAGGCTACATTGTTTGGATGGATAACGTGGTACTGCTTAAAGATGCGCCTAATCGTGCAAACGCACTTAAGTTTATGGACTTCTTGCTAGAGCCTGAGAACATTGCAGCAGTAACAAACTTTGCTCAATACACTGCAGGTGTAAAAGGTGTTAACGCGCTACTAGACGAATCACTTAAAACATCACCTGAAAATAACCCACCAGCAGATGCACCAGCTGGAACGTTTGTACAAGTATGTGATGAGCCTACTCAAAAGTTGTATGAGCAGATTTGGACGAACGTTAAGAAGTAATACTCGTAAAAATGGAGCCGCCTATCAATGGCGGCTCTCTTATCCCGCGAAGCAAGTCAACCCCACGAAGCAAGTCATCCCCGCGCAGGCGGGGATCCACTACTCATCCAAAGTGTTAGGGATGTTTTGATTGGTTGCAATCGCTTTACAAAAACTACTTGTCGCTTCTTCCACTTTATTCTGAACTGTATAAATATACCCAGAGACAGAATAGGCCTTGCCATAGGAAGGAACTTCTAAAACTAGCTTCAACATTGCCAACTTGGTACCCTACGCATAATGCAAACCCAAATCACTATTATCGGCGGCGGAATCCTGGGCTTATCCATAGCTTGGGGTTTAGCCCGCGCGGGTAACGATGTGGTGGTGGTTGACGAGGGTGATCAAGCATTCAGGGCATCGCGCGGTAACTTTGGTTTGGTGTGGGTGCAAGGTAAGGGTTATGGCATGCATCAATATGCCAAGTGGACTCGCCAGTCAGCCAAGCTTTGGCCGGAGTTTGTTCGAGAGCTAGAAGCAACCACTGGCGTGCAATTGGAGTATTCGCAAAAAGGCGGTGTGGACTTTTGCCTAAGCGATACTGAAGCGGAAGAACGTGTTGATTTGATGAATGATATCCGCAGTGGCTTAGATGGTGATTATCCATTCGAATATCTAGAGCACACGCAACTTAAAAAACTCATACCGGAAGTTGGCCCAACGGTTACTGGTGCGACATGGACTGATATGGATGGTCATGTTAATCCCTTGTATTTATTGCGAGCCTTATACACGGGTTTTATCGCAAGCGGTGGCAAGGTAATCAACAATCAAACCGTCAGCCACATCGAACCCCAACAAACTGGTTTTACTATTAACGCAGGTGTGACTATTGAATCTGAAAAGATCGTGCTATGTGCTGGCTTAGGTAACAAAATACTGGGGCCCATGGTCGGTATGAACGTGCCCGTAGAGCCTAATCGTGGTCACATTATGGTATGCGAGCGTGTCGCTCCGTTCATGACCTATCCTTCGGTACAGATTCGGCAAGTAGGTGAAGGCGTTGTACAGATTGGTGATTCAAAAGAAGACGTAGGTTTAAATGATGGAACATCAACCAATGTGTTAGCAGGTATCGCAAAGCGTGCAATTAAAATCTACCCGTTACTTGCACACCTACGCACGGTGCGAAGTTGGGCAGCTTTACGTGTTATGAGCCCGGATGGTTTTCCGATCTATCAGCAATCGAGCACGCAACCCGGTGCTTTTGTTGTTACTTGCCATAGTGGAATCACGCTAGCCGCTGCGCATGCATTGCTTTTATCTAAATGGATAGCATCCGATACTCAACCGGATAACTTGGAGAGCTTTAGTGGCGATCGCTTTTCGATTTAAACGTATAGATACACCAGCATCACCTGTAATTAATTGGCAGTATGAAGGTGATGCGCTAACAGCTTACAAGGGGGATACCATTGCAGCGGCGTTGCTGGCAAGCGGTATTGATTACACTCGTTCTACTCCTGTTAAAAGCACGCGACGTGCGCCATTTTGCATGATGGGTACTTGCTTTGATTGCTTGATGGATATTGATGGCGTACCGAATCAGCAAGCGTGTCAAATGGTAGTTACTGAAGGAATGGTTGTTAAGCGCATGCAAGGCGCACGTGGTTCAAGTAATTTAAGCCATGACGAGTAGCCAGCCACAGCTTGTGATCATCGGTGCAGGGCCGGCTGGTATGGCAGCAGCCCGTGTGGCTAATGAATTCAATATCAATGCTGTGGTACTTGATGATCAACCCGCATCGGGTGGGCAAATTTATCGCGGCATTAATGATAGTTCTGCAAAACTACTCGGTGTGTTGGGTGCATCGTATAGCAAAGGTAAGGCGTTATTACCTTTTAGTGATGAAAGTAGTTCGGTAACGTGGGTACACGGTGCATCGGTTTGGCAAGTCGATCAAGATGGCACCGTTTACTACACTGGCAAGAAGGGTTCAAGCTCGATAAAAGCTGATCACGTGATTCTTGCTACTGGTGCGCAAGAGAGGCCGATGCCTTTTCCAGGCTGGACGTTGCCTGGCGTGATGACGGCAGGTGCAATACAAATTGCGTTAAAGAGCTCAGCGTTAATACCAGATGGAAAATTAATATTAGCAGGCAGTGGCCCGTTACTGTACCTGTTGGCAATTCAATTACTAAAAGCAGGTGGCGATGTGAGCGCATTAGTAGATACCACTCCGCGCTCCAATAGCTTTCGATCGCTGCCAAGCTTGCCGGGTATGCTTCGGGCAAGTGCCTTAATGCGTGATGGTCTTGGCCTGCTGCTGGAGATGCGCAAACGAAAGATAAAACGTTACCGCCACAGTTCTGATCTTGAAGCCATGGGTGAGTCTCAGCTAACCGGCTTGCGTTTTCATTCTGCTGGCCGGGTACACGAGCTAAGCTGCAACATACTTGCGATACACAATGGTGTAGTACCGAATGTGCAGATCAGTCGGCAGCTGGGTCTGATGCATGACTGGCAAGAAGTGCAGCGCTGTTGGAACCCACAACGGCACGATTCAACGCAAACACAATTACCGTGGCTTCAAATCGCGGGTGACGGAGGTGGGATACTGGGAGCGGAAGCATCCGAGCTACAGGGTGAGTTAGCAGCGTAT
>CALJAA010000204.1 GCA_938028465.1 uncultured Granulosicoccaceae bacterium
GTGCCCAGCCTAAGGATCGGCCCCCAAGTACCAGCGCCAGGTGATACGTACAAAGCTTTGTCGCCACTTTCAAACCAACCTACCATTTGTGGGTATTTGGTTTTTACTAAAATGCCAAACGGCCAGATCTGCCCGCCATGCGTATGGCCAGCCAAAGTTAAATCATAACCATGTTGCTTAATCGCCTCCCAGCCATCGGGGCGATGATATAAGGCAACATTAAAACGATCGGGGTCGCCGCCCAGGCCATCCAAAATCGCCGGCAACGCATCCGGTACATCTCGATCATCAATACCGATAAATCGCAGCTCGCCAATCGTTGCTGCTGCATCACGCAGTATCTGCACATCGTTTGCTTCGATTGCGCTGATTGCCGCGTTTAAGTCAACGTAACGCTCGTGATTGCCAAGACACATGAACGTTGGGCGTTCGATTTTACTTAAATTAGCTAACTGTTCTGTATCAACGCTGCTCTGATCCAACAGATCACCAGTGATCACTACAATGTCTGGCTTGTGGTTGAGTACTTGAGTAATGATCTTTTCAAGGTACTTGGCTGATCTTGATCCCACATGCACATCACTAATATGAACGATACGCACTTGGTTAGTCAGCTTTGATGATTCTATGCTTAGGTGTTTATTGTGGATCGTATTAGCGCTACGCCACGCAATAGGAATAATCACTATCCAAGTAAGCAATGCTAGTAATCCAACTATGGGTGCATCTAAAAAAAGCCGTAGCACTATGCCTACCATTACTATCGGTAGGAGTAGCGCGCCTAAGCCAAGATATTGCATCCAATACCACCGACTACGAGAGTGGCTAGACTGGAACTCGCGCATGACTAGCACCATCAGCACAGGCGAAAAGAGTGCCGCAATGAATAATGGCAAAGTGACATGCCAACTGTTTAGCCAGGTGATAACTAAAATAGCCGGCGCAAGCAGCGTGAGCCAAACGATTAACGACCCAACTAATAACCAACGAGGTGACATAAATTTAAATTGACTTTATTAAAAGGGGTTGCTGTTTCGCTCGTAGCAATAGCGATGAGTAAATCAGCTACTGCTGAGGTGCCGCGGCCGCACACCCGTTAGCGACAACATAATTGCATAGCTCAGAGCACCGGCGCCGATAACACCTAATAAACGACTAGCGCGGCTCACAGCGGTTAGTTCGTGCCAATCGAAGCGACTGACAGAAAATATCACTACAGCCATCACGATAATGGCCGGCAACACCCGCAATGCAAATCGTTTGAGTTCGGCTGGTAGATGATAGATACCATCTTTTTTAAGCTTGCTGTAGAGCATCCAAGCTTGTTGCCAGGCTGACAGTGTTGTGGCTAGCGCTAAGCCAGTGTGTGGCGCGGTAAAATCCATCAAGACCAAAGGTATGACTAGTATTAAGTTGAAGGCCATGTTGGAAATCAGCGCGATGATGCCAATGCGTACTGGCGTTTTGGTATTTTGACGGGAGAAGAACGCCGGTGCAAATATCTTGATTAAAATGAATGCCGGTAAGCCAAGTGAGTAGGCGATCAAACTGTAGCTAGCCATCAAAGAATCACCTTGTGTGAATTTCCCGTATTCAAACAGCGTGGTAAGCATAGGCTCAGCAAGTACGATTAAGCCGATGCAAGCTGGTAAGCCTAAAACCAACATAAGTCTTAGCGCCCAAGATATCGTTGCGCTAAATTGTGATGCCGATTGATTGGAAAAATCTTTTGATAAGCGCGGCAAAATAACGGTGCCGATGGTCACGCCAAGCAAACCTAGTGGAAACTCCATTAAGCGGTCAGAGTAATACAGCCAACTTAAACTACCCGCGGCTAGAAATGAGGCAATGATGGTATCGAGCAATAAATTGATCTGCGCTACTGACGAGCCTAGTATTGCCGGAGCCATCAGGTTGAGAATGCGCCGCACGCCACTGTGTTTCCAACTCCAGCGTGGCCGGGGTAGTAATCCAAGCTGTTGTAAAAACGGTATTTGAAATAGCAACTGAATCACGCCGGCGGCAAACACACCCCAAGCGAGGGCGACGATCGGTGTCTCGAACATCGGTGAAGCCCATAAGGCCGCCACGATCATGCAAATGTTCAATATCACCGGTGTAGCGGAGGGCACTGCAAATTTACCGAAAGTGTTAAGCATGCTGCCAGCAAAAGACACCAGCGAGACAAAGGCCAAGTAAGGAAAGGTGATGCGCAACATATGCGTTGCTAATTCGAATTGTTCAGGTGAATCGATGTAACCGGGCGCGAAGCCCATGATCAATATCGGTGCGAGCATTACGCCCAATGTGCTGATAATCAACAAGATTATGGTGAGGGTGCCTGCCACATGCCCAGCTAGGTCAAGCATGGCTGCGCGGCTGCGAGTTTCCTTGTATTCGCTTAGGACGGGGATAAAGGCTTGGGCGAAAGCGCCCTCAGCAAACAATCTGCGCAGAAAGTTGGGTATTTTGAAGGCCACTAGCCAAACGTCGGTGGTAGCGCCTGCACCAAATACGATTGCGATCACTTGATCCCGCACGAAGCCCAAAATACGGGACAGCAGAGTCATAATGCCGACTATGCCACCGGATTTAACGAGGCTATTTCCAGTCATTATGCGGTTGACTCAAGAGATAGGACATTGCATAATACCCGGCTGAACGCAATTTTAATTAAATGAGGTAGTCCGTGGCAAATTCTGCTCAGGCACGAAAGCGAGTCCGCCAGGCCGAAAAAGCCAGGCAACGCAATGCAAGTCAACGTTCGATGTTGCGCACCAAGGTAAAAGCGGTGTTTAGCACGATCGAAGCAGGTGATAAGTCTGCCGCTGAAGCTGCATACAAAGAAGCTGTTCCAGTTCTTGATCATATGGCCCGTAAAGGCCTGATCCACAAAAATAAGGCAGCGCGCTATAAAAGCCGTTTTAATGCCCAGGTTCGTGCTCTTTAGTACTAACCAATGAAATCCTGAGTGCTCGGGGCGTTCTAGCTCTGGGCTCTCAAGCTCTAACTCAAGTTCCCGCACCAACACTTTCACTGATACCGGTTTCGGCAACAACTGCTGAGAGCACCCGCGTGGCATCAGCGCTCCACAATTAAATTGTCGCGATGAATCAACTCTGGCCCGTGCGTGTAGCCCAATAAGCCGATAAATTGATCACTTGCATGCCCCATTAATTTGCGGGTATCTGCTGCGCTGTAGTTCACTAATCCCTTAGCAATGACTTGCTGATTCTCGTCAACGCAGGCAACGAGCTCGCCTCGATTGAATTCGCCAGTGCATTCGGTCACACCAACTGCCAACAAGCTTGATCCTTTTTCTTTTAAAACTCGGCAAGCGCCACTATCGAGCTGCACTTGCCCAGCAACACGCAAGTGATTCGCTAGCCATTGTTTTCTGGCCATGCGTGGGGGTTGGTTGCTTGTGAGCATGGTGCCAAGTTCTTCACCGTTTTGAAGCTTGAGCAGCACATCGGGTTCACGGCCTGATGCAATGATAGTAGTGGTACCACTTTGCGCTGCGCGCTCTGCTGCAAGTATTTTAGTGAGCATGCCGCCACTGCCCAGCATCGTGCCACTAGGCCCAGCGAGTTTTTGAACAGATGGGTCACTTGCATTTGCACGCTCTAGCAATTTGGCATCACTATGTGTGCGAGGGTCTTTATCAAACAGCCCTTCTTGATCGGTTAGTAGTACCAGCACATCGGCATCTATTAGATTGCAAACAAGCGCTGCTAGCGTGTCGTTATCACCTAAACGAATTTCATCGGTTGTGACCGTATCGTTTTCGTTAACGATAGGTATCACGCGATGATTCATTAACGCCTTTAGCGTTGAACGTGCGTTAAGGTAACGACGTCGATCAGCTAAATCTTCGTGTGTTAACAGTATCTGCGCTGTTTGATGGTTTCGGCGTTTGAATGCGGCTTCATAGGCTTGTATCAGGCCCATTTGGCCAACTGCTGCGGCCGCTTGGAGTTCATGTATGACGGTTGGGCGTTTAGTCCAGCCCAGTCGCACTAAGCCTTCAGCGATAGAGCCGCTGGATACCAACACCACCTGACAGTCTTCATTCATTAGCTGTGCAAGCTGAGTGGTCCATTGTTCTATGCGATCGGTATCGAGCCCGCGACCATCGTTGGTTAGTAACGAGCTACCAACCTTGACTACCCATCGTTTGGATTGAGTCAGGCGATCACGCATTATTCTGTTTTGCTTGGAGCCAGTGCTGCAGCTGTTTTTTCAGCTTGTTTTTGTTCTTGCTCTGCCTCTTTTATCGCTTCGATATGCTGCATGATGTCGTGAACCAATGGTTTGGTGCCAGCGCCTGACACGGCTGAAATTTTATAGATTGGGCCTGTCCAGTTTAGTCCGTCAATGATGGTTTGACAGCGTTCTTCCATTTCATCTTCAAACATTAAATCCGTTTTGTTTAACACTAACCAACGTTCTTTATCAAACAGCGTGGTGCTATGTAGTTTGAGTTCTTCTAGCAACCCAACGGCAGTAGCGACAGGATCAGATTCATCCACGGGCAATATGTCGATGACATGCAATAACAAGCGGGTGCGCGAGAGGTGTTTTAAAAAGTGCACACCTAAGCCTTGGCCCGAAGCTGCGCCTTCAATAAGCCCAGGTATATCGGCCATCACAAAACTGCGATGCGATTCAATACTGATAACGCCCAAGTTTGGGTGCAAAGTAGTGAATGGGTAATCAGCTATTTTTGGACGTGCAGAGGAAACCGCTGAAATCAAGGTTGATTTGCCTGCGTTAGGTAGACCTAACAAACCAACATCGGCGAGCAAGCGCATTTCTAATTGCAGTTCTAGGCGTTGCCCAGGTGTGCCTTCAGATGTGCGTCGGGGTGCTCGATTGGTTGAGCTTTTAAAGCGTGTGTTGCCTAGGCCGTGAAATCCGCCTTGAGCCACTAGGGCGATTTGGCCATCTTCGCGTAGGTCAGCTACTACTTCGCCGGTCATGCGATCTACGGCGATAGTGCCTTGAGGTACGTCAACAATACAATCTTCGCCTCCAGCGCCAGTGCAGTCGCGGCCTTGGCCGTTCTTGCCTCTTTGCGCGGTAAATGTGCGCTTGTGCCGGAAATCGATCAGTGTGTTGAGATCATCAGTGGCGCGTAGGTACACGCTGCCGCCATCGCCGCCGTCTCCGCCGTCAGGACCGCCGCGTGGAATGTATTTCTCGCGGCGAAAGCTCATGCAACCGTTACCACCGTCGCCAGCTATCACTGTAATCCGTGCTTCGTCTACAAATTTCAAGATGTAATACCGCGATGACTATGGGAAGGATGGAAGTGCGAGGCGGAACAGAGTTTAGCGCAATTCAAGATGCGACACTTGCTATATGAGTAATGAAAAGCCATCTTGTCAGGTAGTCCTTTTCCCATTGTGTGACCCACGTGGTGCATTGAGTGAAGTTCTGAACAATCCAGCTGAGTCTGGGACGCGTCTCAACGCCTTGATCTTGGCCTGGAGGCTCGAACTATCAGAGGGTGTGAGCATATCAGCCGCTGCCTCTGCGATGCTAGCAGTGGCTGCAGCGCAGCCTCAGGGCGAGCGTTCTGAGCGGCAACTCCGGCTGTTAGCCGAACTGCGCAGAATCAGCAGCAGTAACGCTTTGCGCCCACGTGCTGAGTGGCAGCGTTTGCTCAAGCGAGGTGGTGTGAGCTCAAAATCCAGACAAAGAAAAACCCGCACTGGGCGGGTTAGTCCTGAAACCGACAGCTAACTGACGGTTAGTGCGCAGTAGCGTGCTTAAGAGGCAGCAGGCGCTTCAATAATATTGACAAATTTGCGGTTGTTAGGCCCTTTTTGCTTAAATTCAACAATGCCGTTAGCTTTAGCGAATAGTGTGTGGTCCTTGCCGCAACCGACATTAACTCCCGGGTGAAAGCGTGTACCACGCTGACGAACCAAGATATTCCCTGCTAGTACTTCTTCGCCGCCAAATCGCTTTACGCCTAGGCGTTTGGATTCTGAATCGCGACCGTTGCGAGTACTACCGCCTGCTTTTTTATGTGCCATTTCGGCTCCTTAAATCGGTTTGTTGAACCAGCGCTGCTTACCCAGCGTTGATGCCAGTTATTTCGAGTTCTGTGTAGTTTTGACGGTGGCCCATCTGCTTACGGTGGTGCTTACGGCGGCGAAACTTGATGATAGTGACTTTCTTGCCACGGCCGTGAGATAGCACCTTAGCGCTAACTGACGCGCTTGGTAGCATTGGAGAGCCAATCGTAACGTTTTCGCCTTCGCCTACCATGAGTACGCTATCTAGCTTGATTTCACTGCCTTCATCGGCTGTGAGTGTTTCAACTCGGAGCTTATCGCCCTGGCTGACTCGGTATTGTTTACCGCCGGTTTTAATGACCGCGTACATGTATTTCTCCAACTCATTCATCTGAGCCTAGCCACCCTGAAGCGCTAAGCGTTTGCCGTGTAATATGGCAGTGTCTATTTCGACGCCCATAGGCGTGCGGCACGTAACCGCGAAAAGCCCGTTAGCATAGCGCCTGGTAAATAAAAGGTCAATGTGCCTGGAGCGTTTTTTCGACAATATTTTGGCCAAAAGTAAACTCTTTTGCCAGCGTAACACTCCCGGTTTTGCTATCGTTCAGGCAAATAGCTTGTAATACCCGTTCCATGCCTAATCCTTCGGAATCCCCAAGCGATCTAGTCGCTAATTCCATGCAAGATGTCGATCAGCTGATTCGCAACCGGTTGGCCTCTGATGTGGTTTTGATCAACCAGGTGTCTGGCTACATCATTGGTAGCGGTGGCAAGCGTTTGCGCCCTCGATTGGTTTTGTTGGCGGCTGGTGCCTGTGGGCATTCTTTTGCTGACGCCGATGACAATGTTATTTTGCTGGCTGCCATTGTTGAATTTATCCACACAGCCACGCTATTGCATGACGATGTTGTCGATGCCTCTGAGCTCCGCCGCGGCAACGACACCGCAAATTCAGTCTGGGGTAATGAGGCGGCAGTGCTGGTAGGGGACTTTCTCTATTCTCGTGCTTTCGAGATGATGGTTGATGTGAATAACATGTCGATTATGGGCATTCTTGCTAGCACCACTAACCGTATCGCTGAAGGCGAGGTGATGCAGTTGCTCAATGTGCGCGAACCCGATCTCACCGAAGAACAATACATCCATGTTATCGAGGCTAAAACCGCGTGCTTGTTTAGAGCGGCAGGAGAGCTTGGTGCAATTTGCGCAGGGCAAACACAGTATCAACAAAGCCTTGCCGACTACGGTATGCACTTAGGTACGGCGTTTCAAATTACTGATGACGTGCTTGACTATCAAAGCCAGAGTGATGAGATGGGCAAGAACGTCGGTGATGATTTAGCAGAAGGTAAAACGACATTGCCGCTTATCTATGCAATGCAACAGGCTGGTGACGCAAATCGTGAAGTGATTGCAACGGCAATACGCGAAGCCAACTTAGATTCACTACCTCAGGTGTTATCGATTGTGAGTGAAACCAAGGCGATAGAGCAATCCATTGAAAGAGCAAACGTTGCAGTGAAGCAGGCTGTTCAGTCGTTGGGTGGATTGCCAGAGTCTGCTTATAAAGACGCCTTAATATCGATTGCAGAATACGCGGTGTCACGAACGAGTTAGTGTCATCCCCGCGCAGGCGGGGATGACACTGCGCTGGATGACCTTTCGCAGGGATGACTATGAGCGGGAATGACAATACGCGCGACGCAGCAAACCCACCAACAATATCAATAACAAAATAAAGTCAGACCGACCAAGGCCGCTGCTGCCTGCACTAGAGCCTGCTGGTGCACCATCCGATTGTGCGATGGCTTCGCTTGATTCTGCTAGTGCATCGATGCTTCGACGGTTGTTTAATGTGTTGATGTCGCTCATGGCAACAAGCTGGATGGTGCTGACTATTCGTAGCGTTGGTAGCTCCTGCAGAGTAATAACAAACGACACAGTTTTACTAGCTAGTGCGGCGATATTAGCGTGCTGGCAGAGTAGTGCGCCTTGATTAAGGCTGCAATTGGTTGGCACGCTACTTAGGATGCTGCCACTAGGGAAGGTGGTTCGGGTTTGTGTTTGGCGTACATTGCGTTGTGTGTCCGTGTTGCTAACCGTTAGTGTTACTCGGCGCTGATATTTGTCAGTTGATATCGCAGTCGATGACAGCTCTAACGCTAAGTCGATGTTGTCCAAATTACAGTTGCGGGCGATTGCTGGCCGCATGTTGTTAAGGCTGCAAGGAGACAAGGTAGAGGTTGTGTCGCTGTTGAGTCTTTCTACCATTAGAGTATTGCCTTCACTCAATTCATTACCACTGCAGCGCGGATCGTCATCATGCAAAGCGCCTAAGTTGTGTGAAATTTCATGTGCGGCGAGCAATACATCGAACGCGAATGGCGTGGAAACGCTTAAATCGTAACCGTCAGTTCGGCAAACGGTATCAATCCAGCCCAGACCAACCACACTGTTGCTATCGCGATGGCCACTAAATAAATGCACCAGCGATAGAGGCTTGGTAAGTAAGGGTTGAGTTGCGCGAAAATCTCGAAAGCCGAGTAGTACATCTTCAAGCCGGCCGTCAATCTCTAGTAGAGGGTCAGTATCGAGTGTGTTTAATTCGAGAATTGACTCGATACTGATGGCTAAACCGAGTTGCTGTTGGTAAATGCCATCAACACCGTTGATTGTTTCTAGGGCTTTCGCAAGGCCACGGCCTTGGTGCCAACTATCAAATTCTGTATCGATGGCGATACCGATTCTGATTGCGCGAGTGACGCTCTGAGGCGCGTCTACTCTAGCGCCTATACGAGTGCTCATCTCTGAGCTAGGTTCAAACATCACCCATTCGGTTTTAGTTTCATCGCCGCTTAATGCAAGTTGGTAAAGATGATCGTTAACCCAGATGTAACCGGTGGGTTTTCCGTTACTTATGCTGATGCGTGCCCATGATTGCTCGTAGCCTTCAACCACGCCTTGTAATAGAGTGGGTAACGCCGCGGTGTTATCAGTAGTTGTGTTTAGCAGTGTTGAAGGAATCAGCTTGAGCGTGAAATCTTTACCCATTGCTGAAAAGCTAATTTGAGTATTGTTGCCTGAGTCGGCTCTTGTTTGATAGGTATTGTTGGTGAGCATCAGGACTGGATGCACTACGGGTTCACTTGCGATACTGGCTAGCGGCAATAGCAGTAGCAAATAAAAAGGGCAGATCCATCTGAAGAATAAATTTTTCACGAAACCAGTATATCAGCGGTGCGCGTGCTCACGATAGTAAGCGCGATTACAACAACCGTGCTAAGCCATGTATTTGCTTAGTAATTGTGCGGTGTTCGTGGGTTTTAACGGCCCAGTAACAAAGCATCGGGTTTGGTTTTGGTGTACTTGCCAGCTTGTATATTCCATACGGAATAATCGCCGATATGGGTGCGTATTAAGCGCAGTGTCGGTAGGCCAACTGCAGCAGTCATACGTCGCACTTGTCGGTTACGCCCTTCGGTAATGGCAATCTCTAACCAAGCAGTGGGTATGTTGGCTCTCGAGCGTATCGGTGGGTCACGCGGCCATAGTTTTTCAGGTGGCTCTACGATTAGGGCTCGAGCAGGTGCTGTCTTGCCATCTTTGAGCTCAACACCTATACGCAATTTTTTTAACATGGCCTCAGTAGGTTCGCCTTCAACCTGCACCAAGTAACGCTTCATTATTTTAAATCGTGGATGGCTAATTTGTTGTTGTAGTCGGCCATCATTAGTGAGGAGCAATAAACCTTCGCTATCACGATCCAAGCGGCCCGCGGCGTAAAATCCAGGTTCGTTTATGTAGTGGGCCAGCGTTTTCCGCTCTTGTTCATCAGTAAACTGGCAAAGCACCTGAAAAGGTTTGTTGAACAAAATGATCTCGCTATTATCGTCAATGTGTCCATCGGCGTTAGGCTTTTTGCCGCTCTGCATGTCTTTGGGTTTGCGGGACCACTTCTTTTTAGGTCTTGATTTTTTCTTTTGTCGCATAAGTTACTTCTTTTTCGCTGACAGCTATTTGGATGCGCTTACCGGCTTAGGTGTGCAAATGCGCTTGGCTAAGCTGTCGCTGCGTTGTTCGGTAAAGCCAACTTTTAATAAGCTTTCAATTAACACGTGTGGCTTAGGGCGTTTTAATTGTAACTTGCTTAGGCTGGTAGGTAAGGCATCGTCATGAATCAATCCCGTGAGTTTGCGAGCCAATCGAATTGTATCCGCATGTTCAGCAACTAAGAGGCTAATGCGAGGGGCCCCTCTGAACTTCATCTTAGCGATTTCTTCAGGTTGAGCGAGTATGCTATCAATAGTGCGCCATTTTTTTAATAGCCTGGCCGCAGTTGCCATGCCCACGCCGGGTACGCCAGGAATATTGTCAACCTTGTCGCCACAGATGGCGAGTAGGTCAGCGATTTGTGAAGGCTCTGCTTTAAATTGATTGCATACATCCTTTTCGCTCATCTTTAGTTTTCGTGCAAAGTTCCAGTAGGTGTCTCCCTTTGCAATAAATTGTGCAAGGTCTTTGTCGGCACTCACTATGGTTACGTTTTTTTTTTGTTTGTGTGCAAGCTGCGCCATGCTGCCAATGATGTCATCCGCTTCCACTCTGGCGCTGCCAAACGACGGAATGCCGAAGAGTTTGGCTAGTTCAAAGCAACGGTTAAATTGCACCATTAAATCAGGTGGCGCGGGTTCGCGATTCGCTTTGTAGGGTGGGTAGATTTCTCTTCGAGCACCTTTGCCATTGTTTTGATCGAAGGCGCACACCATATGCGTAGGTTGTTCATCTTGAATAATGCGTGCCAAGGTGTCTGCAAAACCAATGACTGCATTGGCTGGCTCGCCTAATGTATTTTCGATACTGCCAGGTAATGTTTGCCATGCCCGAAAAATGTAAATACTAGAATCAACTAAATAGAGCATGGGTTACTCGTTATGTAGTTGCAGGTTTGTGGCATGGTGTAATTTCAAAGATGGTTTGTTTTTACGCCATTGAACCCAGCCCCGCACGGTTAGGCGCTTATCCTTTAGTTTGTTTGCACGGATCTCGTTGGCCAATTTGTTTGTCATCGATATGTTTAAGCCATTAGCCAATTGCAGGTGGTGATACTGACTATTGGTTTTGATGTTTTTAACGGTTGAGGTTACTAGCCTAAAGCCGCTTAGTTTTTTGCTAATTCGTTTATCCACTAGTTGCCAGGGGTGTGGTTCATTCCATAATCCCAATTTATTATCACGGGCCTGTGATTCAAGTTGTCGATAGTGCTCGGCGCATCGTGTATTGGGGTGCACTGCGCTAGAGGCTGCTAGGCCACTTGTTAACAAGTGCTCGGCTAGGTTGGTGCCACTTTGAGTAACCACATGCGCCAGTGCTCGACCATGACGGTCGTTGGCTTCTATGCCAGGGTGTAGCCAAAGCTTGCTATTAACAGGCATGAGTGCTTGGGCGGCCTGCTTAGCCGCGAGCGCTTTGGGTTGCGGCGACGGGCGAATCTCGGGTGTGTTGATTCCAAGCACTCGCACCTTGCGATCATCAGTTAATACGAGTGTGTCGCCGTCAACGATATATTTGAGTATGGCTTCTTGGCGGTGTTCTGAGCTCAGGCAAGCCGCTGATTGGTTATTACTCGCAGCGCATGCGGGCAAGGTCGCGAGGGAATAAGCTAGCAGTAGGGCTGAGCGTTGCTTGGATGATGAGGGTGTCATAACGCAAAACGGGCGCATAAGGCGCCCGAATTGACTGTCACATAGTGATTTTGACCGAGGCGCAATCCGTGTGCCTGAGTAGCCTGAGGGCTACTTGCCGCCGAAGCGACGACGGAATTTATCCACTTGACCCGCAGTATCGAGTACTTTTTGCTTACCCGTATAGAACGGGTGGCAAGCTGAACAGACTTCGATGCCGAGGTCTTTACCTGCTGTAGAGCCGGTAGCAAAAGAGTTGCCGCAGCTGCAAGTGACTTTAATTTCTTTGTAATCTGGGTGTGTATCTGGCTTCATGTCGGTGCTCCGGCTGAATTATCGGTTCAGGATATTAGGGGCGCTTTGCTCAAAATGCAAGGGCAGCCGTAAAGCATAACAGGTCTAGGCCGTTAAATTGGCATATTTGGATGAAAATGGCGCAAAGGCATGGTTGCTCGACTGGTTCTCAAATTACTATTTAAAGCCGCTGTACCCCTCGTGGCAGTGGTCGGCATCATGTCCTACATGCTCTATTTACAGGGCGGTGATCCTGGCGCGGTCTTTTCTAAGATCGCCTCCGGCATCAGTGGAAAAGCTAGTGATTCTGTTAAAAATGCTGGTCAATCTTTTGATTCGCTAACATCAAGTGCGAGTTCATCGTCCTCGACCTCGTCCGTGAGCGAGGTGCATACCTGGGTAGATGAATATGGTGTAACCCATTACAGCACCAGCGCACCGAGAGATCGCCAGAGTGAGACAGTGCGCGTTAATCCTAACGCCAATGTCGTGGTTAGCGTACCAACACGGGAAGCGCAGCCTCAGCCCGAGTTCAAAAAGGCTTTTTCCGATAGGCCGTCTCAAACTGCCGAGTCGACTAGTTCAAATTCTAGTAACGAAGAGGGGCCACTCATACCCGGAACGGATGGGTTGAGGATGCCGGTGAAATTAAATCGCAACGATCTGACGAAGTTTCTCAATGAGTCGCAGCGCCCATCGGTTGAACGGATGGGTCTCGAGTAAGTCGCCTTAAAAAACGGGTAGCGTTCGGGCAGCGGAGCTCACCAGCTTTGCTGAAGCGCGTCTTAGGTAAAATCTTACTTACCGTCGAATAAGGGAATAATCGGGTAACGTTTTGTGGCAGCTGGATCATCCGGTTCGTCAGTCAAAAATACTTGTAGTAAATCATTCAAAAAATTCACGCCCTTATCGGTGGGCGCAAGTTGTAATCCATCTTGCCTTAGAAAGCCTTGATCGAGCGCTTGATCAATCTCTGGTTGCCAATTAGCTAGTGGCACACCGGTGTGTGCTTGAAACAGTGGCAATGCAAACCCTTGTGTTAAACGAAACGCATTCATAAAGAATTCGATTGCCGTGTCTTCAAAGCTGATGTTGTGTTGGCCGCCGATGCGTTCTGAACCGCTCGCTTTTTCCATATAGGCTTTTGGGTGCTTTATTTTCCAACGCCTCGTTATCGTGCCGGTATTAGCAAAGCTGATCTTCCCATGTGCGCCGGCTCCGATACCAACGTAATCACCAAACTGCCAATAGTTGCTGTTGTGCGTGGATTCGCGTTTGGGTTTTGAATAGGCTGACACCTCGTAACGTTGATAACCTTGTGTGGCAAGCTCTTTAATAATGGCTTCTTGCATTTCCCACTTGCTATCGTCATCGGGCACAATGGGTGGAAAGCGTGCAAACAAGGTGTTGGGCTCTAGCGTGAGTTCGTAGCAAGATATATGGGTGGCTTTTAAGGCTATTGCCTGCTTTACGTCTTCGATGGCGGCTTCAATTGTTTGTTCTGGCAGTGCAAACATTAAGTCCAAATTAAAGTCATCGAAGCCTGCGTTCTTGGCCATGGCTACAGCTTGGATCGCTTCTTCTGCATCGTGTATGCGCCCAAGTGCCTGCAAAGCTTTGTTATCAAAGCTTTGCACCCCGATTGATAGTCGGTTAATTCCACTTTGCCTAAAGTCTTTAAATTTTTGTGCTTCTGCTGTACCGGGGTTCGCTTCCATTGTCACTTCAGCCGTGGGCGGTAGATTAGTGAGTGTTCTAATGCCGCTCATAAGCGTATCGATCGCATCGCCACTAAATAAGCTAGGCGTGCCGCCTCCAATAAATACTGAGCTTAGTTTGCGGCCCCAGATATCAGGCAGCTCTTGCGTTAAATCATCCAGTACGGCCTGTATGTACGCTGCTTCTGGTATGTCAGTTTTAGCTTCGTGAGAATTAAAATCGCAGTACGGGCATTTTTTAACGCACCAAGGTAGGTGCACATACAGTGATAGAGGAGGAAGTTCAGTAAAGTGGCGCTGATGGATCACTGGCGTGAGGCGGTGGCTAACATGTCGAGCATGAGTTTCACGGCTTTGCTGCGATGGCTGTACTTGTTTTTAGTTTCTTTGTCGAGTTGTGCAGATGATGGCCCGTTCATGCCTTCGTAGCCAAACACAGGGTCATAGCCAAAACCGTTTTCGCCAGTTGGTTTGCGAAGTACAACGCCTTCCCATGTGCCTTGTGCAATTAATGGGGCAGGATCATTTGCATGACGTAGATAGACCATGACACAACGAAATCGTGCAGTGCGTTTAGCGTCAGGCACGTCGATAAGTTTGTTTAATAGCAATTCGTAGTTGGCTACGTCGCCTGAACCTGCATTGTTCATGGATGCGTAGCGAGCCGAGTACAGGCCGGGTTCACCTTGTAGGGCATCGACTTCAATGCCCGAGTCATCTGCTAGCGCAGGTAACTTGGTGTGCTGACTAGCATTGCGCGCTTTGATTAGCGCGTTTTCTATGAAAGTTAAGCCAGTTTCAGGCACGTCATCAACGCCCAATGATTCCTGCGCCGCTACCGACATACCCAGCGGTAGCAATAACTCATTTAGCTCGCGAATTTTGCCAGCATTGCTGCTGGCAAAAACGATGGGCGCCTGGCTCATAACTGAGAACTCATTTTCGATGGCTTATGATTGAATAGCTGCAGTTTGCTTGGCGATCAAGTCCTTGATGCCACCTTCGGCCAGGGACAATAAATCATCAAGCTCACTACGTCTGAATGCATGGCCTTCAGCGGTGCCTTGTACTTCGATAAAACCAGCGGCGTCATTCATCACCACGTTCATGTCAGTTTCGGCGTTTGAATCTTCAATGTAATCTAAGTCTAAAACGGGTTGCCCTTTGTAGATACCTACTGATATCGCGGCGATCATGCCGTGGATCGGATTGCTTTTGATCTTGCCCGTTTTAACCAAGCTTTCCATGGCATCGTGTAGGGCAATAAATGCACCAGTGATGGAAGCGGTGCGCGTGCCACCGTCAGCTTGGATAACATCGCAATCAACCGTAATAGAGCGCTCGCCTAAACCTTGTAGATCAACTGCTGCACGTAATGAGCGGCCTATAAGGCGTTGGATTTCTTGTGTGCGGCCAGACTGCTTGCCGGCTGATGCTTCGCGGCGCATTCTTGTGTTGGTTGATCCTGGGAGCATGCCGTACTCAGCGGTAACCCAGCCACTGCCTTTGCCCTTGAGCCAAGGTGGCGTGCGTTCTTCAATACTGGCGGTGCAGATCACTTTGGTATCACCCATCGCAATAAGCGTCGACCCGGCTGCGTGCTTGGTGTAATGTCTTTCGATAGTGACTTGACGAAGTTCGTCAGTGGCTCGTCCGCTGGGGCGCATGTATATTCCTGATAAATATTAATAAAGTTACAAATAAAGCGGCAAATAAAGCTAGAGATAGTCGCAGCTTACGGGCGGCAGAGTATACCCTTTGCAGCTCTCTACAATACAACAATACCGGGAGATAGCTGCTATGCCAAAAAGCATGACAGGCTTTGGTCGACATTCAACTGACACGTCATTTGGTGAGCTGACGTGGGAGATTCGCTCGGTTAATCACCGCTATCTCGAAGTACAGCTGCGGCTGCCCGACGATTTCCGTGCCCATGATGTCGCTATTCGAGAGGCCATTGCTTCGAGAGTTAACCGAGGTAAGGTAGATGCGTCGCTGCGATTACGCGCGAATAGTGAGTCGGTTAGTGATATACAGATCGACGCTGGCGCACTCTCTGCACTCACTTCTGCTATTGCTGCAGTCAAGCAGGCCATTCCAGATGCAGCGCCAGTTAACCCGCTAGACATTTTGCATTGGCCTGGTGTCACTGCTAAGCAAGCTGATTTAACTGAAGATAAATCACGTGAAATGATGGTCTGCCTTACAGCGGCACTTGATGACTTTTTAGCAACACGTGATCGAGAAGGGGAAAAAACAGCCGAGATGCTAAGTAGCCGCGCTGCTCAGATTCGCGAACGAGTGAATGATGTTAAGCAATGCCGCCCGGCTGTGGTTCAACGCCAGCAAGAAAAGCTCAAGAGCAAACTTGAAGAGCTGGATTTGCAAGCTGATCCGCAACGCCTAGAACAAGAAATGGTATTTACGGCTCAACGTTTAGATATCGATGAAGAAATTGATCGTATCGACGCCCACCTTAATGAGCTGGATAAAGTATTAAAACGAAATGGCCCAATTGGGCGCAGGCTGGATTTCTTAATGCAAGAATTTAATCGCGAAGCTAACACGATGGGGTCAAAGTCATCAGATGTTGATACCACCGGTGCTACGGTTGATATCAAAGTATTAATCGAGCAGATGCGGGAGCAGGTTCAGAATATTGAGTGAAGTAAGTTAACTGTTATTGTCGATAAAAACAAACTCCGTTGGTTCGGCCAAGCCTAGCTCTTGTATCTGTAATAAAAATGCTGCTTTATCCATAGGTTCTGTGTGATTTTTTGGGTTGTTCGACATTTCTCGCTCTAATGGAACGATAACGTATTGCCCTAGTTCAGCAACATTGTCTTGAGTGATTGTTTCGTCACCGTCTTGAACTATTACAGCAATGTAGCTAGGGCTATCGAAATACGCGACTATTGGACCCTCAAGAACGCTGCGTTTGGTTTCGCCATCTTTGTAGTTAAGCGAAACGCCGGGCTCGTCTGGAAATTTCCATAACACATAGCCTCCAGACAGTTTTTGGTAATAATCTCTGCCCAAGACCAGCACCAATAGTATTGCAATTGATGCCACTAGAAATAGCGGGATGACTTTGCGTGAAACCAGCCTTATGAATTCGTTCATGCTTTTAGTTGTCGCTCGTTTATCGCAATGTTACTCATTTGCAGCTGCGAAAAGTTAGGAGATAATTTTGTGCCTGTCCTACAAGGCTTGTACGATACGTTGTATTAGTCGCATGTTGCAACAATGGCCCAATGCTCTGGGAAATCATGGCATTGTGGTGCTGGATGACGTTGTAGCTGATTTAATATTTTCTGTAAACGTTTAAGCTGCGTTTGCATGTTGTATGATTCGCGTTGTTTTTATGCATTGTTTTGGGTTTTCCTGTCGTGGAATCATAGCGCTGTAGTGCAATACCGTAACGCAATGTAGAATCTGTTATTGATTTTTAAAAATATAATAGAGTCTGAACATACTTAACAGGGGAGCACCTTCATGATGAGGGTAATAAAAGTCACTGTTTGTGTGCTGTTAGTCTCCAGCGCGCTAACCGCTTGCAGCTTAATTAAATCAGTATACCCTTCAAAGCCGGCGCCAATTGCTGCCGCTACGACGACACCTGAAGTAACTGCAACCCCAGCCGTCGCTCCGACACCACCACCTAGTCGAGCCCAGCGAGTGGAAGCTGCACGTGACAACAGTGAAAATCTCTACGAGCTTGGCGTGAGTAACTATGACCAAGTGTTTGAAGAGTTTGATGATGTTGAATCGATAACGGTGGTGTTTGCTAACGATTCTTTGCGTATAGGTGAGTCGGGTAAATCACGCATAAGCCAGCTTTTATCAAACTATGATCACGATACCGATGTTGTGTCGGTTGTGGGCTGCTCACATGGTTACACCGCCATTAGAGATGGCAACAGACGCTTAGCAGCTGGACGAGCAAAACGAGTGACTGAAGCATTGATCAATGCGGGGGTGCAGCGGGAGAAGGTGCTCGATGAGGGTTGCTGGGCGACCACTCCTTTTGATGAGGTGTTTCCACGTCGAGGGGTTGTGCTCACACTTAAGCGCGAAAAAAATACCGGCTAGGGTCTGCTGATACCGTTGTAGAATCAAAGTATGAGTGATGAGCCCCCAAAAAACAGCCGCATACGACGTGTGCCGGAAAGTGAAAAGAAGGGCAGGGTGTGGCCTGATAAACGTCAGCACGCATCCAATTACCCGGGCATGCTTAATCCGGATGTCACAAAAAAGGATCCCATCCATTCGGTTATTACTGCGCTCCCAGTAATCATGCTGTTAATCGGTCTAGTATTTTGGTATCAAAAAGACAGTGCGCAGCGAGGTGGGCCACCATTGATATCAGAGGCTGTTGAGCTTGTCGGTAAATTTAATGGTGTATCAACTACGCAAGCGGCCGGCGGCGCACAGTATTTTATTTGGCTGAAGCAAGTGGATAATCCAAAAACCATACGCATCACGAAATCGCAATACGCTGAGTATCGTGCGCACGAAATTGGAGGAGCTGTTTTAGTCACTGCCGCACCGACGGTGAGTGGATCCGATACGTTGTGGGTTGTTGATATAAAGTCAGAGTAGGGGCGCTATTGCCGAGTGGGCTGTCTTTACTGTTTAGGTGGCGGTTTGGCTTGTGGGCTTTGACTTGTGGGGGTTATCTCTATGAGTGAGCACCTAGTGTGCTGGATCCTCGCCTGCGCGAGGATGACGGCTTCAGTAATTGCGATGCTAAGCAGCTTTTTGTTTTTTAAAATGCATGCTAATGACTAAGCCAGGATCATTGTCATCGAGTTCGATTTCAGCTTTATGAATCCGTGCTACCGCCTTTACTAGGCTTAAGCCCAAACCGTTGCCTGCTGAGTTGCGTTCATTTTCTAGTCTGACGAAGCGTTCAAACACACGTTCACGGTCTTCCATTGGGATGCCCGGGCCATTGTCGGCTACGCTGATCGTGAAGGCATCATCGTTGCCTTCAATCCTTACACATACAGCACCTGGTGCAGGGGTGTACTTGATCGCATTATCGAGTAGGTTGGTAACCGCTTGACCGATCAAATGGCGGTTACACAAGTAAGTTGGGTATGCTCTAATATCAGTTTCGACGGTGATTTGATCCTCTTCAGCCACTGCTTCATAGAGTTCAGCCAGTTCTTCAACAAGCTCGCCAATATTGGCTTGCGACCATTCAGTTGAGTCAATACCAGCTTCGAGCCTTGCGATACTCAGCATGGCGTTAAAGGTTTGTATCAAACTATCAGCATCGTCGATGGCTTCACCCATAACGACGCGATAGTTTTCTGGGTCGCGTTCTTCTAGCAAAGTCACTTCGAGCTTTGTTCGTAACCTAGTGAGTGGGCTACGCAAATCGTGCGCAACATTATTAGTTACCTGTTGCATACTCTTCATGAGATCTTCTATGCGATTAAGCATTTGGTTTAGCTTAGTGGCTATCTCATCGAATTCGTCGTCGCGTGCAGTTACCGATAATCGCTGTGATAAATCACCACTCATAATTTCGCTTGCTGTACGGCTAACTGAGTCGATGCGTCTTAGCACGCTGCTACCAATCCAGACACCACCAATCAACGAGAAAAATAGCGTTAGTAAGGTTGCACCGACTACCAATGCAAACGTGTGATCAAGCAACGCCTTCTCATCGCTAATCTCATGGCCGATCGTTAGCTTCAGGCCGTTAGGTAGTTGGGTTTCGGCAACGCGCACGGGGTTAAATGCACGCGGACTGCCTGGCGGAAGGTCAGCCACGTCACCCATGTTGCGAGTGGTGTGTGAGCGGGTGGACTTTACTCTGATCGGTGCGTCTTCGTCAGTCTCGGCTGATTCTGCTGATTCATTGTTAGCCAGAAAATAAAAGCGACCATAAGTATCAATTTGATTACGGCGTTGTATTGCTTCTAGCAGTTCTGGTAACGCGCCAGATTTGTATAGATTGATCAGGTAATCGGTTTCTAGGCGAAGGCGGGCATCAACCTGCGATTCTATTTGGTCTCGGGTAGACCAGTAGATAAAGCCTAGCGTGGCGGCAGACAGAGTACTAAATAGAGTGGCGTAGATAAGCGCCAAGCGGAATGCTGAGGTGCGAAATAGCCTGCCGCGATCAAAGTCACGCAAACGGGCTCGGGGTGCTGGTGGTTTGCGCGTTTCCATTGGTATAACAATAGCGGAATTATCTAAGGGCAGTCTAACTATTTGGGCCACCAACTATGGCTTCACTGTGTTACTGCTTCAATAGGTAAGTCGCACCTCATCAATAGTCGAGATGGACCCCCGCTTTCGCGGGGGTGACCGAGTGATTAGGAGTTTTGTCATTCCCACGAAAGTGGCGATCCGGCGTTCCGGAATCCATTTATTTGCTACAAACTGGTTTCGAGGCTATGTGAAGATTCTTGTAGTTTGTATCCTGCCCCTCTAACTGTGTGCAGCAGTGGGGTGTCGAAGTCTTTATCTATCTTGCTGCGCAGACGACTAATCTGCACATCAATGACATTGGTTTGCGGATCGAAGTGATAGTCCCATACGTTCTCTAACAACATGCTGCGCGTAACCACCTGCCCAGTGTGTTGCATAAGGTATTCAAGTAGGCGAAATTCGCGTGGTTGCAAATTAATGTTGTTACCTGAACGTGTAACTTTATGTTTAATCAAATCGAGCGTTAAATCGCCAACGTGCAACACAGTACCTTGTACGCCAGTTTGGGCGCGTCGAGTTAGTGCTTGCAAGCGAGCGGTGAGTTCGCTTAATGAGTACGGCTTGGTGAGGTAGTCGTCGCCACCGGCTTTAAGCCCAGTTACGCGCTCATCAACATCATCCAATGCACTCAAAATGAGTACTGGCGAGTTGTTACCCATACGACGCAATTCTTCAATTAAAGACAAGCCATCGCGCTTGGGCAACATCCTGTCGATAATATGGGCATCGTAAGCATTTGCAACAGCCATCTGCAAACCTTTTTCGCCATCTGCTGCGTGTTCCACAGCATGTCCGCTTTCAGTCAAACCCTTGACCAGATACGCCGCGGCTTCCGTATCATCTTCCACTAGTAATATTCGCATACTGCCCCCATTCTTAGTCTGTCGTTCGTTTTAACAAGCTGTAATGCAACAGTGCATTGTAACTTGACTCATACGTAACGATTCACGTTTATAAACTGGAGTATACAACCCATGAATGCAAACGCTCTTGACGATGCCATCGTTAGCACCGAAGTGCGAACTACGACCATAATGCCCCGTATTCGTTCATATACAAGAATATACAGAAACGCAGTGTTTTTGATACTACTGATGCCGTTTCTTGCTGTAACGAAATCCTACGCGGACTCCCTGCCTGATTTCAGTGCGCTGGTAGACCAAGAAGGTGACGCAGTCGTGAAAATCTCTGTTCTAACCGAATCTACCAGTTTGGGTCGTAGCGGCATCCCAGGGGTCGATCTGGACCAACTGCCTGAGTATTTGCGCAAGTTTTACGAACAACTTCCTCAAAATCAGCAACCATCCCCACGCAGAGGCGGTGGTTTTGGTAGCGGCTTCATAATTTCAGATGATGGATATGTCATAACAAATGCGCACGTTGTAGATAGCGCAACTGAGATAAAAGTAGGCCTAAAAGATCGTCGTGAATATGACGCCAAACTAATTGGCCTTGATAAAGCGAGCGACATTGCAGTACTGAAAGTTAATGCCGGTAATTTGCCCGTCGTAAAAATTGGTGACTCAGACGACGTTCGAGTGGGTGAATGGGTGTTAGCGATTGGTTCACCATTTGGTTTTGAACAAACAGCAACGCAAGGCATTATTTCAGCGCTTGGCCGTAGTTTGCCCAGCGAAACCTATGTGCCTTTTATTCAAACCGATGCCGCTGTTAACCCTGGTAATTCGGGTGGCCCATTGTTTAATACTGACGGTGAAGTGATTGGTGTTAATTCGCAAATTTATTCTCGGTCAGGCGGCTACCAAGGTTTGTCTTTTTCAATCCCTATTAATGTGGCAATGTCGATTGCCGATCAACTTAAATCCTCTGGTTACGCGACGCGTGGTTGGCTAGGTGTGATGATCCAAGACGTTAATCAAGATCTCGCTGAATCATTTGGTTTAACCAAGCCAGAGGGTGCCTTAGTTGCACAGGTTGCCGATAGCGGGCCGGCAGAAAAATCAGGTATCGAAGCGGGTGATATTTTGATTAAATTTAACGGCAAAAAAGTTGTGTCGTCTAATGCCTTACCACCGTTGGTGGGGGCTGTTAAGCCCGGTGAAACAGTGGAAGCGCTCGTGATTCGTAACGGCCGTGAAAAAACACTTAATGTAAAAGTGGGTGCCCTGGAGTCAGATGTCAAAGCCAACAAAGCGGTTGAATTGGCAGGTATGCGCGAGTCCAAGCTCGGTGCTGTGGTTGCTAACCTTAGCGACAGCGAATTAAACAAACTTGATCTGGATAATGGTGTGGTTGTTAAGGAAGTCGCACCGCAAAGCGCGGCAGCCAATGCTGGTTTGCGCCCAGGGGATGTTATTGTTGAGTTTGATCGTACCGCCGTTGAGAATGTCCGTCAGCTCGAACAAAAGTTGGATGATTCAATTGGTGGTAAAGCAACATCAATGTTAGTGCAACGAGAGGGCTCGCCAATATTCATGGCGTTGAAGCTTGATTCTGACGGCTAGGGTGTTTTGGTTGGGGTGTCATCCTCGCAAGAGCTTGACACCCCGTAGGAGCATGTCGTCCTTACACAGGTTTGTCATCCCCGCTTAGGTATTTCATCGCGCGGGGATGACAAGCCGGAACTAGGATGACGAGCCTAAGCCAGGATGACTGGGTTTCGCTGGTATAACTAGGTATTCCTAGTTATTTGAATAGGGCCTTACTTGCTGCCGGCGTCCTCGCCTTTAGCGTTCTCAGCAACTTCCTCAGTATCCTCTTCCGCTCCAACCATCACTTGTTCAAGCTTTAAGCCTGTAAGCCTACTGATTGTGCGCCAGATAAAATAGAAGATGGCGAACATCATGATCATTGATGGTATCGCAATCACTGGGTAGCTCAACGCATTCATTTTTCCCAATTCAATATTAAACGCTTCAGTACCTGCAGCACTAGTGACGATGGATTTTGCCAATATAAAATTCATGATCGCTGAAAAGAAAAACGTTCCCGCAAACCAATAATTGGCTTTGCTTAGCGCACTATCAAATTCGGATTTTGAGCCGTTTGTATGTAACGCGGCATCAACTACGTCGATATTCACAACCGATGGATTGAGTAACAGCTTGTTCAGCAGAGGAAAGCCCATCTTCTTTGCAACTAATACACCGATACCAATAGCTAAGGGTATCGCAGCTTCTTTCACAGCTAACCATTTAGGGTCGAGTTTTAGTAAACCAATGCTGCCCGTTAGCAACACGCTGATCACACCCAGTAGGGCGACCCAGTTGCGCGTGCCATTGCCGAAGAGATCGTACAGGCCATAGCAAACTGGAAACGCTAAGGCGACGATTAAACCACCAGTGGGCCCAAGGTGCTCCTCCCCACTCAGCTTCATTAAAATGAGAGTAGGGATGACGATGCTGATAATGAGATCAACAAACGGTCGTTGTTTTTTTTCTGGTTTGTTCACGGCCGAGAGTTAGGGGTATGAGGAAAGTGAAAAAGAGAACGGTAATTAAAGAAGGGCCGCCATTGTGGCGGCCCTGTGCTTTGGCTGACAAACAGCCAGAAGCAGCAGTTGATCTAGCGGGTTAGGCTAGACTACCACTCCAAGCCAACCTGTCATGATTCAAAACACTTGATAAAGACATTTGATCACCTCCCATTAAGTTACTGTATGAACTTAAAGAGTAGCACAATTGTGTTTGAGCTGTTAACGCGTTGTTCACACGCTATTAATAGCGGTTTTAGTTAGCAGATGCGGCTAGTGCCGCTGCGGCGTTGGTAGACGCAGGCGCTGCAGCTGGTACCGTTACTGGCGTTGTTTCTGGACTGGTAGCTGCTGCTGTGGCTTTGTTCAGGGTGCGAAAAACACGTTGCCCTGGCTGCACGTTGATATCATCTAACATTACTGTGCGCCTCGAAGAACCACTACCAACTTCAACTGATAGCGTATGAGTGCCAGGCTTAACTGGTATCACGAGCATGGATAGTTGCCCGGGGAGAGTCTCCCAGCTACGTGTATCGGGTAGTTCAGATATATAAAGGGCGGCGGTGACAAACATACCGAGTAGCGTGTCCTCCTTGCGTGCCTCTTTTGCGATAGAGTTTTTTACCCCCGCTCGTACCACAGACTTTAGTGCAATCTTATTGCCTCGCTCAGAAAGCGACGAACGTGCTACAGAGATTAAATTAGTGGTAATAGGCGCGCTGGGTATGGCTTCGCCATTTAACGATACGTTTATCTCTTTGCTAATCGCTGGATATTCAGGATAAATAGGGAAAGCGATAAACTGATCTGTATCGATCGGAATGCTACCCACTAGTTTTGTTGGGATGCGCCCAGTATCAACAAACACCACGATAGAACTATCGATGGTATTAAAGTCTCTACCGCTGGCTATTTTTTTCATAGCCTGCTTTCGGCCTAGGCGTTTGGCGTTGTTCCAAGCTAAACGTGCAACGCCTTCAACATGATCAGCGTCTTGATGAAGCTTGTTGTATTCAATGTGCGCACTGTCAAGTTGGTTCGCTTCTTCCAGCGATAACGCTACGAGTGCGCGAGTAAACCAATCTTTTCTAAGTGCTTTTGTATGAGTGTCGAGTAGTTTAATAGCTTGGCGCGCTTCTACAGCGGCTGACTCTGGCTCATTTAATAGCAGGAAGTTCATCATCTGTAGCGAGTGCACCCATAGGCGCTCGCTGTATTCGCCACGATAAGTGGTGGCCCAATCGTTAGTGACCAATGCTGTAGACTGTTCGGACACGCTAATGAAATCCAGCTGCTTAATTGTTTCGCTGGCTTGAAGCAGTGCGCGGCTGCTTTCACGATAACGGCCTTCTGAAAACGCGATGGTGCCTTTATCAAATTGCACCAATAGGCGGTTTTTTGAATCAGGATTCACTCCGTCAAGCGTTTCAAGAGCGCGATCTGGCTGGCCACTGTAATACTGCATGCGCGCAGTTTGTATCGTGGAGGTTGAAGCGCATGCCTGCAAAAATAGCAGGCACACGATCAAAGCCCAATTGCGCGTCCGTGCGTGTATCTTAATGTCCATTTTGACTACTTATTAAGAGTGCAAGCTTACCAGCGGAAAATGGGCTGAGAAGACTCGCGAGCGATCTCAACACTATCGGCCCAGCTAATCTCACCTGTTTCAAGGTTAGTCAGTTCTAGGTTCATGCTGTAGAAAACCAATTTCTTTTTATTTAAACGCCACTGCCTAGGCTGTGCCTTTTCGATCGAACGCAGAGTACCTGCAAGGATGTAATCTGCACCTAGCTGTCGGCCAGTTTTGATTTGGTCCGCAACCGCTACATAGCCTGCTTGCTGGTATTCGGTTTCAGCATTCACATTGACACGTTGCTCGCGATTGAGAAAGCGATACTTGTTTGCTTGAATTAGCTTTAAGCGAATGTCATCTGAGATACCACCAGTATTGATGTGCTCACTGGTTTCGTTAGCGATGCCGTAAGCAATAAGAATTGGTTTTTCGACGCTAGTGTTGATTTGTGTAGTCGTTAGTAAGCTACCCACTAGTTTGTCGACGATTTCTTTCTTGTCTGAGAAGTCGTAGTTGGCATCGTAGTGGATCTCGCTCTCTGGATCGATATTGCGAGTGGTTGCGGCGCAACCCATAATGCCGACACTCAAAAGTGCAATGACGGCTAGGCGCATGGTGCGCTGATTAATTAACATTTTCATAGTGATTCCATATTGGGCTTGTTAGGCTTGTTCGACTATTGGTACGTATCGATACCGTTATTAGTTCAGTGTGGTTTTGCGCTGTTTAGTTCGCGCTTATGTTTTGCTGTTTCAATGTATTACATCGATGTATTGTTTCAACGCAGTGTTAAGTGTGGATTGTAAGTGCCGAGTTGCAACTCCATTTGTACCCTCCGTGTATTATCTATCGGTAATATTGCCACAGGCTGATGGTGCTTCTGTGTAACAAAATGTACGCCTAGGCTTTTGCGGTGTAGTTCGCACACGTATTTCGGGCTGAGTCACACCTGATCAGTGTGCAGTCACGAAACTGAACCTACACTGTACGGGTTCGCCCTACAGCGTTGGTCCAACCTACCATGGCGGTATTGCGTGTGTCCGCATCCATATTGGGCAAATACTCCCGTTCTTGCTGCCATTGCTTCGTTAAGTCATCAATTGAACTATAGACTCCCGTTTGCAGACCAGCCAAATACGCAGCACCGAGTGCCGTTGTTTCTGTTTGCATCGGACGTTGTACCGGTATGTTGAGTACGTTAGAAAGGTATTGGTTAAGCCAGTTGTTTTTGACCATGCCGCCATCTACACGCAAGGTATCCAGTGTGGCGCCGTCGCTGCGCATCGCTTCCAGTAAATCGTGCGTTTGATAACAGACAGACTCAAGTGCTGCACGCACTAAATGGGCAGGGCTGGTATCGCGCGTTAAGCCGAAAATTGAACCACGCGCATCTGGGTCCCAATGCGGTGCGCCTAAGCCAGTAAAAGCAGGCACCATATAAACGCCTTGATTGCTGTCCAGTGTTTGTACCAACGCTTCCGTTTCTTCAGCTGTGCTGATGACGCCGATACCATCACGTAGCCACTGCACTGCAGCGCCTGCAACAAAAATTGAACCTTCGAGTGCATAGTGCGTTTTGCCATCAAGCTGATAGGCAATGGTGGTTAGCATTTTGTTCGTTGAAGGCAAGGCCTTTTCACCGGTGTTAAGCATGACAAAACAACCTGTGCCGTAGGTGCTCTTAACCATACCTTCGCTAAAACACACTTGGCCGATACTAGCGGCATGCTGATCGCCTGCAACTCCGGCGATGGGTAAGGCTGCGCCAATGATCGATTTGTCAGTGGTGCCAAAATCGCTGGCGCACTCTTGTACTTCTGGCAGTAGGCTTTCTGGTATGTCCAGAATTTTTAGCAGTTCTTTATCCCATTGCTTTGTATGGATGTTGTAAAGCAAGGTGCGGCTTGCGTTAGTGGCATCGGTTTTATGCACTGCGCCATTAGTAAGCCGCCACATTAAAAACGTATCCATCGTGCCAAAAGCCAGTTCGCCATTTTCAGCTTGGGTGCGTGCATCAGGGACGTTGTTTAGTAGCCAGTTTATTTTGGTGCCGGAAAAGTACGGGTCTAGCACCAATCCGGTTGCTTGCGTAAAGGTGGGCTCATGGCCGGCTTGCTTCAGTGTCTGACAATACTCTGTGGTGCGTCGATCCTGCCAAACGATGGCGTTGTGAATAGCCTTGCCGGTTTTGCGGTTCCATATAACGGTAGTTTCGCGCTGATTGGTAATGCCTAAGGCTGCTATGGTGCGGTTAGCACTAGCAGCTTTTGCTAGTACCGCTTGGCAAGTCTGTATCGTGGTTTTCCATATTTCTTCTGGGTCGTGCTCAACCCAGGCTGATTGTGGGAAAAATTGCGTAAATTCTTGCTGTGATACCGCGAAGGCCGTGCCATCGGTTTCAAAAAGCATCGCCCGGGAGCTGGTGGTGCCTTGATCAATACTGAGGATTAGTGGCTGGCTCATAGCTGACTCTATATATTGGCTGTTTATTATCGGTTGCGTGTCTATTTCGTGGCGGTGGATTAATTTGGCCACATGCTGTTGACAGTATACCGATGTGACCGCAGATACCAACCCGATCGTTTATAGTGAGGGTGATGAAATTGATGAGCGTTTTAAGATGAGTGAAGTGGCGACTCAATACGATTTATTGGTAGTGGGTGGAGGGATTAACGGCGCAGGTATTGCCCGAGATGCGGCTGGACGTGGCGTAAAAACGCTGCTGTGTGAACAGGCTGACTTGGCGCATTACACATCATCGGCCAGTACTAAGCTCATTCATGGCGGCCTACGTTACTTAGAGCACTACGATTTCATGTTGGTGCGCCATGCTCTGCAAGAGCGTGAGATCCTACTGCGTGCCGCCCCTCATATCATTTGGCCTTTGCGCTTTGTGTTGCCTCACCATAAAGAGTTACGGCCTCGATGGTTGATCAGGCTTGGCTTGTTTTTATACGACCACATCGGCGGACGAAAACTACTGCCTGCATCGCATTCATTAAATCTTACAAATCATGTCACCGGTAATCCTTTAAAAGATGAATTCAAAAGTGGTTTTGAATACTCTGATTGCTGGGTGCAGGATGCCCGATTAGTTGTTCTCAATGTAATGGATGCAGCGGCGCGAGGCTGCGAGGTGCGAGTGCGCACACAAGTAACCGACTTAATTCGACAAGATGGGTATTGGGATATTAATTTACTTGACCGTGCTACCGGTGAAAAAACAACTGTCACTGCACGTGCTGTAGTTAATGCTAGTGGCCCATGGGTTGAGAAAACACTTGACCTAGATGAAGAGCATGATTCAAAGCATGGTGTGCGCTTGGTTAAAGGCAGCCATATCGTTGTGCCTAAATTGTTCGATCATTCAAGTGCCTATATATTCCAAAATGCTGATAACCGAATTGTGTTTGCAGTGCCATACGAAAACGATTACACCTTGCTCGGCACAACGGATGTAGAGGTAGGCGACGAGCCTGGTGAGGAAGCCATCGAACAAAAAGAAATTGACTATATCTGCAGTAACGTAAGTGAATACTTTAAAGTGCCGGTAACACCTGATCAGGTGGTGTGGACATACAGTGGTGTGCGCCCGCTTTATGATGATGCATCCGAAAACGCATCCAAGGTTACTCGCGACTACAAACTCGATTTAGATTCAAGAAAAAATGCGCCGGTACTTTCCGTGTACGGCGGTAAGATAACCACTTATCGAAAGTTGTCGGAGCAGGCTATCGATATGCTCAAAGAGCATCTCACTATCAAAGGGCCTGATTGGACTGGCGCCGCTGCTTTACCCGGTGGTGATATTCCCAATGCAGATTTCACCAATTTTCTTTCACAAACCTTAGAGCGCTTGCCTTGGCTGGAAGATGAACTTGCCTACGATTACGCGCGCAACTACGGTACTCGCATAACGCATCTTATAAAAGATGCGCAATCCATGAACGATCTTGGCCGGCACTTTGGCGGCTTGCTTTATCAGGCAGAGCTAGATTACCTAGTTGAGCACGAGTGGGTCCGAACGGCAGAGGATGTCTTGTGGCGCCGATCCAAAAAAGGTTTACAACTCAGCGCGGAACAAACAGCGGTTGTGGCGCAGTATCTCAATACCCAGTACGGGTTTGATCAAGAGGCTTAATAAAGCCCTATTCGTGTCTTTGTATGAGTAGTGTTTGCTGCACAGCTCGGTGGTAAACTGTGCCGGTATTCAACCCGGAGCGATTCATGACCGCAAATAATAGCGACGCAACGCCTGCTACATCGCTGGATGTTGAGAAAAGTTGGTCAGAATCTATTCGCTTGTTTACCCATCCTCGCGCCATTGCCATGTTGTTCCTGGGCTTCTCCGCAGGTATACCGATACTGATGATCTTTTCATCGTTGAGTGTTTGGATGACTGAGGCTGGTGTAAAAAAGTCCATGGTGACCTATTTTAGTTGGGCGGCCTTGGGTTATTCCTTTAAGTTCGTCTGGGCGCCATTAATCGACAAATTACCCATTCCTTTTTTGACCGCATGGTTAGGGCGGCGTCGTGCATGGATTCTGCTTTCGCAGCTGGCGGTTATTACAGCCATATTGTGGATGGCTAACACCGATCCATCCGCGGGCACAGCCAGCCTAACGGTGATGGCCTATGCAGCGGTGATGTTAGGTTTTTCATCAGCGACACAAGACATCGTGATTGATGCATATCGAATTGATTCTGCCGGCCCTGATTTACAAGCGTTTATGTCCGCTACTTATATTGCCGGTTACCGCATAGCGATGATTGTGTCGGGGGCAGGCGCGTTACTGCTGGCCACCTACTTTGGTTCCACAGCAGCAGAATACAGCTACGAAGCTTGGAAAATGTCTTACGCAGTGTTAGCAGGAGTCATGCTTATTGGTGTAGCGACAACGTTAATCATCAAAGAACCTGATCACTATCGTAGAGATGATGTGCCGTATGAGGCATCCGATTATTTAAGGCTATTGCTAGTATTTCTATTGGCAGTAGCAGCCTTTATTGCAGCGTATCGTTTAGGGTCAGATTATTCAGATAAATTGAAACTGGCTTGGACAGAGTCAATGGGCAATAAAACGCTTGCAAGGTTTTTAGTTGAAACCAGTCGTCTCTGGGTGGGTATTGGTTTAGCCGGATTGGTTGCGTATGGGTTGGTTGCTGTTGGAGTGGGTAATCGATCAATGATCAGCGAAGCGTACGTAGCGCCCGTCAAAGATTTCTTCTCTCGGTACGGTATGGGCTTAGCGCTATTACTATTGGCTTTGGTCGGTTTATATCGTATATCTGACATCGTGATGGGTGTGATTGCCAATGTATTCTACTTGGACATGGGTTACACAAAAGACGATGTGGCCTACGTGTCTAAAACATTCGGTTTGTTGATGACAATAGCCGGTGGATTTTTGGGTGGCTTGCTCGCTGTTCGCTATGGCGTAATGCGCATATTAATGTTGGGCGCGGTGTTGTCTGCTCTTACCAACTTATTGTTTATCCTGTTAGCAACGGGGGATGCAAATATGCCTATGCTATTTGCTGTTATCGGTGCTGATAATATCTCAGCTGGGCTTGCCAGTGCGGCGTTTATTGCATTCTTATCGAGCCTGACCAATGTGTCATTTACTGCCATGCAATATGCCATCTTTAGTTCGCTTATGACTTTGTTTCCTAAAATACTAGGGGGCTATTCAGGCTCCATAGTTGAATCAATCGACTACCCTGCGTTCTTCGCTATGACAGCGTTGCTAACACTGCCGGTTATGGTGCTAATCTATTTATGCCGTAACCGTTTCAATGATGAAGTCAAAATGGCGTAAAGCTTTGTATAGAGCAAAATTGCCTTTTTAAATTTAACTTAAGTACGTATCAACTGGAGTAACAACCATGAAAACAGCATCAGACTACCTCAATGAAGCCAATGCGGCTGTGCCGAAGATCGATTCAAAAGAGGGCATCGCTAAGCATGGTGGCAACACTATTTTCATCGATGTGCGTGACTCAGGAGATATCGCCGAGAGCGGCACGATTGAAGGTGCGTTACGAATCCCGCGCGGTTTTATAGAGTTCGCAGCAGATGACGCAACGCCTTACTTTAATGATGCTCTGAGTAAGGATGCTGACATTGTTTTGATCTGCGCGCTTGGTGGTCAAGCTGCGTTGGCAGGTAAAACCTTAGTTGACATGGGTTACAGCAACGTTAGTAATGTCGGTGGTTTTAGTGACTGGAAAGAAGCAGGCGGGCCAACTGAAAAGTAGTCGGCCCTTGTGCCGCTGGCCCTGTTGAGCCATTCGTCTTATTATTCTGCCCAATATGGTTTGGTCGTTAGTGGCCAAAACCCATTTAGGTAGTTTTTGTTCAAGGCCAACCAATTGGGTTGGCTTTGCAATTTTTGGGACGTCAATTACAAATATCGCGTTGCTTAGGCCGCAAAGCGCATCGGATTAATGTTGGCAAGCTCAGCGCCCATTGGCCTTGTGCTTTTACCGATCTAACAGAATAAGCAGTTTGGCCGGCTTTAAAATTGGGTTACTCTCACTCAATAGCCATTCTTTTACTAACCGAGGTTACATTCAATGAAGCACAATGAATTAGGAAGCTCAGGTATCGCCGCTTCAGTGGTGGCATTCGGTGCATGGGCCATTGGTGGTTGGAAATGGGGTGGCACGGATGCAAAGCAGTCAGTTGATGCGTTGCAAGCCGGGATGGATGCGGGTATCAATCTTATCGACACCGCGGCGGTTTATGGATTTGGGTTGTCGGAAGAGTTAGTGGGTGAGGCGATTAAAAACAAACCACGCGATGAGGTCGTTATCGTGAGTAAATGTGGTTTGCGATGGGATATCGAGACACCCACTCTGCATGCCGAATCAGAAGGCAAGCGAATCTTTCGTACCCATGCTGCTGATTCAATCAAGTATGAGATTGAGCAGAGCTTGAAACGGCTAGGCACAGACTATATCGATGCCTACCTTACTCATTGGCCTGACCCTAAAGTACCTGTTGAAGAGTTAGTGGTAACAATGGAGTCATTAGTTGCAGCAGGAAAAATTCGAACATGGGGTATGTGCAACAGTAATCCAGATGACATAGCGATTGCACTAAAGAGCGATTCGTTTAGCATTAACCAAGAAAAATACAGCATGCTTGACCGGCAACAGGATGTGCAGAACCTGCCGCTTTGTACGAAAAATAACTTAGCGTTTTTAGCCTACTCCCCGATGGCTAAAGGATTACTGACTGGGCGGATTGATAAAAATAGAGAATACGCAGAAGGGGATCAACGTATTGGGGATCCACGATTTTCGCCAGCTGCATTGGAAGCACTTGAATCGATAATGAAGCCTGTGAAAGACATTGCTACCGCGCGACGCATGCAAACTCATCTAATCGTTTTAGCGTGGACGTTACAGCAGCGGGGTGTTAGTCATGTGTTGGCAGGCTCTCGTTCTGTAGTGCAAGCTAAAAGCAATGCTGCGGCTGGTTCAGTTGAGTTAAGTGAAGATGAGCTTGCTGCCATCAATGAGGCGTTAAGTGGCTGGTCTGGCTTCGAGTTTGAGGCCTAAAATTTGTCATACCCCGTTGAGCTCCTAGGTAAGTTCTAAAACTCTACTTGATATTTCGTCCCAAAATGTTCCAAAAAAAAAGCCGCCCCTATTAAAGGGCGGCTTCGTTTAAAGGTTAGGTTGATGTATAAGCAACCAGCCTGTTAAGTGGTACTAGTCAGGAAGATGATCGTTGCTCATCAAGCCACGGTAAATCAAAGCACCGATGATACCGCCAACAATTGGCGCTACCCAGAACAACCATAGCTGCTCTACTGGAGCGCTAACTGAACCCGTTCCACCGTCACCAAATACGAAAGCGATTACAGCGGCACCAGTTGAACGCGCTGGGTTAACACTGGTGTTAGTAACAGGAATACTAATCAAGTGAATAAGTACTAAGCCTAAGCCGATAGCAAGACCACCCATCGCTGGAGCTGCTTTCTTTGCGGTAGCACCCATGATGATAATCAAGAACACAGCTGTAAGCACAACTTCACAAATTAGTGCAGCCATCATTGAATACTTAGTCGGTGAGTAGTCACCGAATCCGTTAGTAGCAAACGTGCCAGCACCGTCGGCTATTGCAAATCCCTCTTGGCCTGACGCGATAATGTACACAGTGAATGCACCCAAAATACCGCCGATAACTTGCGCGATAATGTAACCCGGTACGTGGGCTGCAGGAAACCGACCACCGGCTGATAAGCCGAGTGTTACTGCAGGGTTAAAGTGACCACCAGAAACATGACCAACGGCATAAGCACCAGTTACAACTGTTAAACCAAACGCCAAACTCACACCGACAAAGCCTATACCCAGGCTAGTACCGTTGTCGCTTGCGCCCCAATTGGCTGCTAGTACGGCTGCGCCGCAACCACCAAATACCAACCAAAACGTTCCGAAAATTTCCGCACAGAGAGCTCTGCCCATCATAATTAGCCTACCTATATTTTATTAAAAACGAAATTAGTGAATCTACGAATAAATAATTTGTGAAGCCCAACATGAGCGCCAAAAAACTATTCCGACCAAGTGTTTTATCTATAGCGTTAGGTACAGAAAACACTCCATTTGATTAGCAACCGGTGGTTTCCAAGTTAAAAAGTTATCGTTGTAGCTATGGAGCACTACAACAAAGAAATTGCGCCGGTTGGTATGCGAGTAAAATTATTACAGGTGGGCAGTATTCGATGTGTGTCCTTTTGTAAAAATGGAACAAATTGCGAAACTTTGTTAACGGTTTACAACACGCAACATTCAAACATAGCTTTATAGAAACAGTGTGATACTAAAAAGCGAACTAACGTCATTATTCCGACATGTCTATGCTGTCGTAAAGTAATTAACCATCTTGGCTGGCGTTGTTAATGAAGAGTTAGCGGAATACTGAACAATCGTCGAAGTATTGATGCGCTAATAGAATCAGGCGAAGCCATCGCACAAGCGGATGGCCGCCTGCGCGGGAATGACACTGCGCGAAACAAGCCTAGTCTGTTACGCGTTGTGGTTTTGCTAATACACCACGTAAAAACATTGGCGCTATAAATCCAAGCACGGCGGCTATCCAAAAGCCTTTTGATATCGGGGATGAAAACAGATAGGTCCAATCACCGTCGGAGATAATCATTGCGCGGCGTAGTGCGTTTTCCATATGGCCGCCCAATAGTATGCCGAGTATCACGGGCACTGTGGGTACGTCGAGTTTGCGTAGGAAGTAACCCAACACACCGAACATCACCATTAAGAGTAAGTCAAAATAACTGCCTGATAAGGAATAGATACCCACAAATGAAACCATCGTGACGCCAGGTAGTAGTATCCAAGCAGGTACTTGTAAAACGCGCACAAATACTTTCACCATCGGCACGTTCATGAGTAATAACACGATGTTGGCAATGAGTAGTGAGGCAATCAAGCCCCAAACGACTTCTGGGCGATCACTAAATAGAGTTGGGCCAGGTGTAATGTTTAGCGTCATTAGCAGTGCCAGTAGCACAGCCGTTGTACCAGAACCAGGCACGCCTAAGGTGAGCATCGGTACTAATGCACCGCCAGCAGCTGCATTGTTACCCGCCTCCGGTGCAGCAACACCTTTGGCAACGCCTGTACCAAAACCGCCTTCTTTACCAGCGATAGCTTTTTCTGAGGTGTAGGCAAGGAAGCTACCGAGCGACGCGCCTGCGCCTGGTAGGATGCCGGCGATAAAACCGATTCCGCTGGCACGAAGCATGGTCCACTTAGTTGACCAGATGGTTCTCCAAGGTACGGTGACTTTGTCTAGCTTGACACCGATGGAGGATCCTTTGCCGTGACTCTCAATAAAAAAGAAGACTTCCGCAATGGCAAACAAACCAACAATCGCGACTAAAAAATCTACACCATCCATAAGGTGCAGATTACCGAATGTCAGTCTAGGCATGCCTGAGTTGTTATCAACACCGATCATCGCGATGCCGATACCTAGGCAAGAGGCTAGGGCGGCTTTGGCTTGATTGTTTGAAGCCACGCCACCGAGTGTGCAAAAAGCTAAAAGATATAAAGCAAAATATTCTGCAGGGCCAAATAGATAGGCGATGCGTGCGAGTAAAGGCGCAAGTAGCAACAAACCAATCGTGGCAAGAAATGCGCCGACAAAAGAGGCCACGCCGGATAGTACTAAGGCATCACCGGCTTTACCTTGCTTCGCCATGGGATAACCATCTAAGGTGGTCATCAAAGCCGGTTCATCACCCGGTATATTTAACAGGATTGAACTAATACGGCCACCGTACATGGCACCATAGTAGACGCTAGTCATTAACACCAAGGCTGACGTGGCGTCGAGACCAAGTGTAAATGTAATCGGTATGAGGATTGCCACACCGTTGGATGGGCCAAGGCCGGGTAGTGCGCCGATGATCGTGCCGAGAAAGCAACCGACAACGGCCAACATTAACGTCGAGGGTGACAGGGCGATGGAGAAGCCCATCATTAGGTTGTTGAGAATTTCCATAAGATTACTGAGATTTGATGGTTAC